>DAINCF010000158.1:0-13855 GCA_036732565.1 Vicinamibacterales bacterium | reverse complement strand
GAGCGCGCGCTCGAGGAAGGGCGCGATCTCGCCACGCACAGCGGCGCGGCCGAGGAACAAGCCGGCGACGCCCGTGACGACGACCAGGATGGGTGCGATCGAAAAGAGCGTGTAGTACGCGAGCGCCGCGCCCAGACGGGCGGCGCCGTCCGTGGACCAGTCGGTGTACGCCTCGACCAGCAGGGAGCCGATCTGGCGGGGCCCCAGCGATCCGAGCGCCCGGAGTTGCCGCGCCACGCCGTACGCGCGCAGATTGCGCGGCGCGTCACGGGGGCCCTCGGCCGCGTCCTGGGGACCGCTCGCATCCACGGTGCCATCAATCCCACGAACGGCAACGCGACGCAAGCTCGAGCGCTGCGGTGCGCTTCGGTCCTTGCTCAACGGATAGGTTTTTCAATCACCGCATGCGCGCCGGCGCCAATCTATTGGACGATCGTCTCGATCGACAAGCAAGATGAATGAAGGCATGGTCTGGACTATCGGGAGCGTGGCGGGCCATTGGGCAGCCTTCGTCCTCTTCGGTGGCATCGCCATCGCCTCCGGCTTCGCCGTGTCGCACATCCTGGGCGCGTCAGGTGATCCGCTACACTTCGGACCCGTGCGACCGACGGCCAGTGGTAGCTACGTCACGCCGATACTGTCCGGGCTCCTGATCCTCGCGGCCGGTCTGCTTCCATGGACGCTGCTCGCACAGGTCAACGCGCGCGTGCGGCCGGATCTCCCCTGGGCGGCCCTGGTGACGGTGGGTTACCTCGGGATCCTCGTGATGTGGCTCAACGGCTGGGGCCCGCCCAGGCGGAGCGCGGATCTGCGACGCCAACGTCTCCGGCTCTGGCCGCGCAGCGCGCCGGACGCTGACGGCCTCACAGCAGGAGTCGTCGTGGTGCTGCTGGTGCTGTTGTACGTGATGTGGATCGCGATCAGTCGCATGTCGCCGATGCCCGATCTGAGAGCGTACCCGACCACGTCCTACCGCTGGTCCATGTTCATCATGGGCGGGGTCACCGCGGGGGTAGTGGAGGAGGTGGCGTTTCGCGGCTACTTGCAGACCGGTCTCGAAAGGCATCACCGCGAGAACGCCGTCTGGCTCACCAGTCTGGTGTTCGTCGCATCGCATATCACGCAAGGGCCAGGTGCGGTCGTGGTCTTGGGACCCGGACTGTTCATCGCCTCCATGCTGTACGGCACGCTGGCGCGGCGGATGGGAACTATCCTCCCGGGCATGGCGATCCACGTCCTGGGTGACCTCGCGCGCGTATACTTCGGCGTGCTTCGAGGCGATGGCAGCTCGCTCTTCGTCAGCTGACAAACAGGTATCTGAACTGTGATGTCCGGTCGACAGCTCGATGTGCGCAAGTTCGTTCTGCGCATCGATGCCGTGTTCCTGACGCTGGCGGGTGTCTTCGGCCTGGTATCCGATCTGCAGTCCTACGGGTTCGGGACCGGTCCGTTCGGACAGACGTTCTACCAGAACCCTACGGTGATCGGGGTTGTCGAAGCGCACGGACTTGCCGTTCTAACCGCCGGGACCTTATGGTTTCTGGCGACTCACCACACCGGACGTTTCGGCCATGCGGTGGGACTCACTGCCCACGCCCTGATGGGCGGGAGCAATATCGTGTGGTTCGAGGTGTTCACGCGCGTGCACGCCGAAACCCAAGGTGTAGCCGTCACGGTCGTGCATTTCGTTTTCGTCGCCGTTCACGCCTTCTTCATCGTCAGCGCAGGTAAGGCTCGACGATGAATGACTACGACGCGCTGCCCATGCTGATGGGCGAGGAGCAAATCGCCGCGGCGACGCGCGAGCTGCTCGCCGAGGCACGCGCCGAGCCCCACCCCGATCCGGATGAGGTTGCGGAAGCCCTGGTGGGGATGATCTCGAGGCAGTCGGGACTCTACAAGCCTTTCGCCCCCACGCTCGCCGCGGACATCGAGGCCTGGGTAGACCAGGCGTGGGCCACCGAGCCGCTCCGCCTGTTCGACGCGATCGTGACGGTGGCCGTCAACGTGGGTACGCCGCGCATGCGGTCACGGCTCGAGGCCGCGGCCCGGCATCACGACGCGGAGGTGCGGCGCATCGCCGAGCAGGCGCTGGCGGAGATGTAAGGTAAGGGAGAATCGGTTATGCATCTTCGTCGGCTGGCTGCCGTTTCCCTGACACTCGCCGCCACGCTCCCGTTGCCCATTGCCAGCGCCGGGCAAGCATCGGACTTCATCTACGAACGCGGACCGTATCCGCAGGTCCACGCGGCGACGCTGGTCGAGACGACGTCGGGTCAGCTGCTCGCGGCCTGGTTCGGCGGTACGGAGGAGGGCCATCCCGATGTCGCCATCTGGGTGGCTCGTTACGAGAGCGGCCACTGGTCGCCCGGCGTGCAGGTGGCCGATGGCGTGCAACATGCAGCGAAACGGTATCCGACCTGGAACCCCGTGCTCTTCCAGCCGCGCGAAGGCCCGCTCATGCTGTTCTACAAAGTCGGGCCCAGTCCGCGTGAGTGGTGGGGCATGCTGATCACATCCGACGATGACGGCCGCACGTGGAGCGCGCCGCGGCGGCTGCCGGAGGATATCCTCGGCCCGATCAAGAACAAGCCGGTGCAGCTGGCCGATGGCAGCATCATCGCGGGGTCGAGCACGGAGGCCGTGGACACCAACGAATGGCGGGTGCACGTGGAGATCACGCGCGATCTCGGACGCACCTGGGAACGTGCCGGGCCGATCGCCGACGGCGGGTTCAACGCGATTCAGCCGGGCATGCTGCGCCACGCGGACGGGCGTCTTCAGGTGCTCTGCCGCAGCCGAGAAATGCACGTAGCGACGAGTTGGTCGTCCGATGGGGGCCGCACGTGGAGCCCACTGAGGGAATCCGGGCTCTACGCCGTCAACGCGGGCAGCGACGCGGTGACGCTGAAAGACGGCCGGCACGTGCTCGTCTACAACTATCGCGATCGGCCAGGCGGAGTGCCGGACAACTATCGGCCCGAGATGCTCGTGGGCATCGCCGGCGCGCCGAGCGGCGAGCGCGCCCGCTGGCCGCTGGTCGTGTCGGTATCACGCGATGGTGTCACCTGGAAGCAGGCGCTCACGTTGGAGAACGAGCCTAGCCGGCATGGCTACGCGTACCCCGCGATCATCCAGACCCGCGACGGGCGGATCCACATCGCGTATACCTTCAATCGCGAAAAGATCAAGCATGTGGTGATCGATCCGATGTCATTCTGATGGTCGCTCGGCCGGCTCCCCGCGCGTCACAACAGTACCTGCTTGAAGTCGCCGCGTGGTAACGCTACGCTGCGCCAGCATGCGGGCAGGTTGCGCGATCGGGCTAGCCATCGTCCTTCTTGTGGGCTGCAGATCTCCGGGCGATGCGGGGCACGCACCCGGCGCCGCCGCCCCGGACGGCATGGTGTGGATTGCCGGCGGCACGTTCTCGATGGGATGCGACGACTGCGGAATGCCCGACGCGTTGCCGGCGCATCGCGTGTCGGTCGACGGATTCTGGATGGACCGAACGCCCGTGACGAACGCGGAGTTCAATCGCTTCGTGCAGGCCACCCGATTCGTCACCGTGGCCGAGCGTGAGCTCGACCCGAAAGATTTCCCCGGCGTTCCACGAGACAAGCTGGTGCCCGGCTCGGCGGTGTTTCACGCAACGTCGCAGCCCGTGCCGCTCGACAATCCGCTGCAATGGTGGAAGTACACGCCCGGCGCGAGCTGGCGTCGTCCCGACGGATCCGTGGGAGATATTCGCGACCGCGCGGATCATCCCGTCGTGCACATCGCGTTCGAGGACGCGATGGCGTATGCGAAGTGGGCGGGCAAGCGGCTGCCGACCGAAGCCGAGTTCGAATTCGCGGCGCGCGGCGGCCTCGATCGGCATCGCTACGCCTGGGGCAACGAGATGACGCCGAGCGGCAAGGCGATGGCCAACACGTGGCAGGGACGGTTTCCCGCCGTCGACCGCGGAGAGGACGGCTATCAGGGGACGTCGCCGGTCACGGCGTTCCCGCCGAACGGATTCGGCCTGTACGACATGGGCGGCAACGTGTGGCAGTGGTGCGCCGATTGGTACCGGCCTGACTACTACGCGACGCTTGCGAAGGCGGAGCCGCTGGCGCGCAACCCACAAGGCCCGAGCGATAGTTTCGATCCCGACGAGCCTGGGCTCGCCAAGCGTGTGCTTCGCGGCGGATCGTTCTTGTGCACCGATCAATACTGCGCGCGGTACCTCGTCGGCAGCCGCGGGAAGTCGGAAGTCAACAGCGCGACATCGAACCTCGGATTCCGGCTGGTGCGATCGGCGTCGCAGTAGCCCATGCGTTCAATCGAAGTACCGCGAGACTGTCGCCGAGATGCGGCGCGTGAGAGGCGAATGAAGCGCTGTCTCGTCGCGGCCGCGTTTGGCGCGGCGGTCCTGACCGCATCGAATCCGTTGGCGCAGCAAGCGAGCAGCAGGCCGAACATCGTCTGGATCTCGAACGAAGACATGAGCCCGCACCTTGGCGCGTACGGCGACGCGCTGGCGCGGACGCCGGTGCTGGATCGCTTCGCCCGCGAGTCCACGCGTTTCACGCGTGCCTTCACGACCGCGCCGGTCTGCGCGCCGAGCCGCGCGGCGATCATCACGGGCATGTACCAGACGACCATCGGCGCACAGCACATGCGGACGAGCGAGGACCGCGTGCCGGAGCTGCCCTGACCCTATCTCGCCGTGCCGCCGTTCTACGTGAAGGCGTTTCCCGAGTACCTCCGGGCCGCTGGCTACTTCACGAGCAATCGCGCGAAAACGGACTATCAATTCGGCGAGCCGTTCACGATCTGGGACGACCTCGGGCAGGCGGCGCACTGGCGCAATCGCCGCGACCCGAACCAGCCGTTTTTCTCGGTCTTCAACCTCGAGGTCACGCACGAGAGCCGGATCTTTCCGTCGAGCCCGGCGCGCGCCGGCAAGCCGCTGGTGACCGACCTCGCGAAGATCGACGTGCCGCCGTACTACCCCGACACGCCGGCGGTTCGCGAGGAGCTTGGGCGCATGTACGACAACATCGCCGACATGGACAGCCAGGTCGGCGCATTGCTCCAGCAGCTCGCCGACGATGGGCTGACCGCGAACACGATCGTGTTCTACTGGAGCGATCACGGCGACGGCGTACCGCGTGCGAAGCGATCGCTGTACGACTCGGGGCTGCACGTCCCGCTGATGATTCATTGTCCCAGCCGGTTCGCCGCCATCTGTGGCGGAGCCTCGGTCAGCGAGCAGCTCGTGAGCTCCATCGATCTCGCGCCGACCGTGCTCTCGCTTGCCGGCGTCGACATCCCCGCGCATCTCCAGGGCCGCGTGCTGGTCGGGCCGAACGCCGGTCCGACGCCGGAGTTCGTCTTCGCCGCGCGCGACCGGATGGACCAGGAATACGACATGATGCGGTCCGCGCGCGATGCGCGGTTTCGGTACATCCGCAACTTCGCGCCCGAGCTCCCCTACGCGGGGCACATCATCTATCGCAACCAGAGTGCGATCATGCAGGACTGGTTACGGCTGCAGGCCGAAGGAAAGCTCACCGGCGCGTCGGCACTGTGGATGCGAACGAGTCGTCCCGCCGAGGAGCTGTTCGACACCACCGTCGATCCACACCAGATCCGCAATCTCGCCGCCGAGCCTGCGCATCGCGCGACGCTCGAACGGATGCGCCACGCGGTCGCGGACTGGATGGCGAGGATTGGGGATCAGGGCCTGGTCGACGAAGCGGAAATGATTCACCGCATGTGGCCGGGCGGCGTGCAGCCGGACACCGCACAGCCCTACATCGTGCCGCGCCGAACGACGAACGCACCCGAGCGGCAGGAAACGATGGCGCTCCAGGAGCCGATGGAGGTGGTCATCTACGTGCCGACCCAAGGCGCGTCGATCGGTTATTCAACCGACGAGGGGCCGAACCCAACGTGGCGGCTCTACACCGGTCCACTCCGTGTGACCGCGCCGATGACGCTTCGAGCGAAGGCGATTCGCTACGGCTACAAGGAAAGCAAGGAAACGCGCGTCGTGTTCACGAAGGCGCATTGAAGTCGTCATGGCCGACTGAGGCGGATCGGCCGTCCGGGCGTAACCTTCGGCACGAGCTGTTCGTCTCGCACGACGAACGTGCCACCGACGAGCACGTGACGGATGCCTTCGGAGAACTGCGCCGGCTTCTCGTAGGTCGCCCGGTCGATGACGCGCGCGGCATCGAACACCGTCACGTCCGCATCGGCGCCCACCTTGATGCGCCCCTTGTTGCGCATGGCCGGGACGAACGGCTCCAGGCGCTGGGCGACCATCAGACTGATCTTGCGCAGCGCGGTCATGAGGTCCAGCAGCTTCTGCTGGCGGACATAGTGACCGAGCACGCGCGCATACGTGCCCACGCCACGTGGGTGGCCGCCGCCGTTGGTCAACGGCACGCCGTCGCTCCCTACCATCACCTGCGGATGCCCGAGCGCCGTGCGCACCGACGCCTCCGGAATCATGTGAATCACCACCAGCCCACCCTGGGCCCGGTAGCGGGCGAAGCTGTCCTCGGTCAATCGTTCCCCGGTGGCGGCCCACTGAACATCCTGAACGCCGACGCCGAAGCGCTCCTGCCATCCGGCGTCGAAGAACGCCGACTGCAGGTAGGTGGACGCCGCGGTGTAGGGATACACCTCGGTCGTCACGTCGAGACCGCGCGCTCGCGCGCCGTCGATCATCGAGAGAAGGCGTGAGGTCTGGCGCAGGCCCATGCTGGTGATGTGGACGATGTGCACCGAGGCGCCGGTCGCGGCGACGTTGGCGAGCACTTCCTGGAGGGCGTCGAGGCTCCCTCCGGGCTCGATTTCGCCTGCCGAGCGCATGTGGATGAACGCCAACGCCTTTCGCCTGGCGGCGAGCTCGAACACGCGAAACAGCTCTTCGCGTCCGGCGGCGGGCGTGTAGGCGGGCCCCATGCCGATGCCGAGCGCGCCATCGGACAGTCCGCGATCGAGGCGCGTGATCATCGCGTCGATTTCCGGGGCCGACGCTTTCCGATAGGCCCAGTCAGGCTTCGGCTGCGCCGTGTCCTGGCGCGTGGCGCGGATCTCGTCCCAGGACGACTTCTCGTGCATGACCGCGATGCGGGAGTAGATGTGGCCGATCGTTGCGCCGTAGTTGAGGAGCGCCTCGCCTTCACGCGATCGATACCAGTCGGCGATCGGCATGGCGCCGCTTTCGAGCTCGAGCGCGGTCGTCACGCCATCACGGGCTTGAAACCTGTTGCCCTCGAGCGTTTGCGCGTGGGAATGCGGATCGATGAAGCCGGGTGCCACCACGAGCCCGGTGACGTCGACGGTCGTCTTGCCCACCAGCGGTGCGGCGCTCACCGCCGCGATCTGCATGCCGCGAATGCCGACGTGCCGAATCGCGTCGAGCCCCGACTCGGGATCCATCACGCGCCCGCCTGCGAGCACGAGGTCGTACGGCTCTGCAGGCCGCGCGCCTTGTCCCTGCACAGCGGACCAGCCCGCCAGAAGCAGGCTCGCCATCAAGAACGATCCCGATCGACGCGACCAGCGTGCGGCCTGTTGTGGCATGCTCCGCGCCAACGATAACACGCGAGTCGGATACCGTATTGCACGTTTGGCTGCGCGCGTGGACAGCGAGAGGTCTGGGATTCATGAACATTTCGTGGGAACAAGCGCTGGCGTGGCGGATGCGGCGGCACTTCCTTTTTGAACGCGCGTCGCCGGGCGATCTGGTCTCGGTTGTCGATCGGTTGCGTGGGCTCCACGCCCAGCTGATGTCGTCGGTCGATCTCGCGCTCTGGGCGCGCATCGACGGATTGGAGCGAGACGCCGTCGCGAAGGCCCTGTGGCGGCAGCGCACCCTGGTCAAGATGTGGGCGATGCGGGCGACGCTCCATGTCTTGCCGGCCCGCGATCTGGGTACGTGGATCGCCGGTTTGGGAATCTGGAAGCCAGGCGTCTGGCCATTGAAGCACGCCGAGGCGATCCCGCTCGCCCGCTACATCGACAAGGCCCTACGCGGGAAAATGCTGACGCGCACGGAGTTGGCCGCAGCCGTGACCAAGCTCGGTGCGACGCCCGCCATGGTCGAGGGCATGGTCGGCCCTTGGGGCGGGTTTTTCAAGCACGCGTCGTTCTTCGGACACCTCTGCTTCGCGCCAAGCGATGGGCAAGAGGCGCGCTTCACCCATCCAGCCACGTGGCTCCGCAACCCACCGAGACCGGTCGACCACGACAAAGCGTGTGACGTGCTCACTGCCGGGTACCTCGGCACCTACGGTCCCGCCACCGCCCAGGACCTTGGCCCGCGCTGGTGGGGCATCAATCAGGGCCACGCGAAGCGCCGGCTGGCCGCACTCGGCGAGAAGGCAACGGAAATCACGATCGCAGGCGAGCGGTACTGGATGCTGACCAAGGATGTTGCCGAATTGGCCGCCACCGAGCCGGTCGACGTCGTACGCCTGTTGCCCGCCTTCGATCAGTGGGTGGTGTGTGCGTCGCGGCGGGTGCCGGCGCTCGTGGATCCTCAGTACCGGCCGCGGATCTACAGCCAGCAGGGCTGGGTCTCGCCGGTACTCCTCGTCAACGGTCGGATGGCCGGTGTCTGGAAGTACGAACACAAAGGCCGAGTTGTCTCCGTCGAGGTTCAGCCGTTCACCAAGCTGCCCCGCTGGACTCGCGCACACATTGCGGCGGAAGCCGAACGCCTGGCGGCCTTCGTCGGCGGCGATTTGGAGCTCGACATCCAACGGTGAATCGCCGGTCGACCTCCCACTCGGTGGACAATGGAGTCGTGGCACGGCGGGCAACAGGAGGTGCGTCGTGAGCGAGCTCACCGTTGGTTTTGTGATCTTCCCTCGTCTCACACAACTCGACTTCACGGGTCCGCTGCAGGTGTTGCACCGGCTGCCCGGGGCCCGAACGGAGATCGTGGCGAAGACGCGCGAGCCCGTGCCGTCGGATTCCGTGTCGCTTCTGCCGACCACGACCTTCGAGGAGTGTCCGCCGCTCGACCTGATCTGCATCCCCGGAGGCTTCGGCGTGGACGCGGCGATTGAAGACGAGGCGACCATCGCGTTCGTGCGCGAACAGGGGGCCCGTGCGAAATACGTGACGTCCGTCTGCACCGGCGCGTTCGTCCTCGGTGCGGCCGGTTTGCTGCAGGGCAAACGCGCGACGACGCACTGGGCGTATCACCATCTGCTGCCGCGGGTCGGGGCCATTCCGGTGCGCGAGCGTGTCGTGCGCGACGGCACGACATTCACGGGCGGTGGCGTGACGGCCGGCATCGACTTCGCCTTCACCCTGATGGCCGAGATCGCGGGACCGTCGGTGGCGCAAGCCGTCCAACTCGCGCTCGAGTATGACCCGCATCCGCCCTTCCACGCCGGAACTCCTGCCTCGGCCCCGGCGGCGGTGAAGGAAGTCGCGGATCAGCGCTACGCATCCCGCCTCAGTGAGTTCGCCCCGATTCTCGATCGGGTCGCGACCAGGATCCTGGTTTTGTGACGAACGTGGCGCGGACTAGTGGTTGAGCTCGGACTTCAGCTTTGTGAGCTCTCCGAGCAGTCTGGTGTCCGCTACCGTATGTGCCAGGTTCAGCTTTCGAGCCATGTCGACGATCGCAAAGTTCAGCGTCTCGATTTCGGTCGTCCGCTTCTGACGAATGTCCTGCAAGGTGGATATGAGTTGCCCGTCGGACATCTTGCTGATCATCAGCAGGCTGTCCACGACCTCTTCCGCAGTCAGGAGAATGCCGCTTGCCCTGGCGATTGCCACGCACTCTTCGATGACCCGTTTCGCGATCGCGAGCACGTTCACCTCGCGGTGGAATATTCCGTTATCCACGTCAAGGAGCGGGCACACGGAATTGAAGACGCAGTTGATGATCGCCTTCTTCCAGATGACCGGCTGAATGTGCGCTTCGGCTCTGAAGGGAAAATGAGCGGTGGTCAGCCGTTCCACAACCGCAATCAAGTGCTCTTGATGGCCTTTGATGGTCCCGATGGGTGAGCTCGACACCGGCTTGAACCTGACCTCAGTGCCGGAAAGGGTTTGGCTGGTCACGAACAGCACGCAGCGGTAGATCTCTGGAAAGCCGTTTTCGAGAAACGGTTGCTCCACGCCCAATCCGTTCTGCAGGATCACGACAGGCGCCTGCTTCACCTTGGCTTTCAGCGCTCGCGACAGGTCGACGTTCCCGTACGACTTGTTGGCCAGCACGACGAGGCCGTCCAGTTGCTGAAAGTTGCTGAGGGTGCTGACCGGAATTTCCGCTTCGAGGTTGTCGCGGTTCTCCAAAAGGATCCTGATTCTTTCCACTCGGCTCGAGCCGTCGTCCACGGTTCCCCGCAGGATCGTCACGGGCGTGTTGTCGAGCTTCAGAGACACCGCCAACGCCTTCCCGATGGCGCCTGATCCGATGACATAGACGGTGCTCTTCATGATGGGAGCTTTTCTGAAGAGTACACCGAGATCCCTACGCCCGCCGCCCCTACGACATGACGACTTCCGGCGCGCGACTCATGGGTGTCAGGTCGAGCGCCTCGCTCGCGTGGCTCGGCGCGTGGGTGGCGGCGATCCATGCATAGAACACCGGCACGACGAACAGCGTGAACAGCGACCCGATGATCATGCCGGTGACGAGCACGATGCCGATGCTGTTGCGTGCTTCAGCGCCCGGGCCCGTCACGAACACGAGCGGGAGGTGCCCGAACACCGTGGCCGCGGTCGTCATCAGCACGGGCCGGAGCCGCGTCGACGAGGCCTCCCGCAGCGCCGCGAGCTTCGAGAGGCCGCGCTCCTGAAGCGTGTTGGCGAACTCCACGATGAGGATTCCATTCTTCGCGATCAGCCCGACGAGCGTAATCAATCCGACCTGTGAATAGATGTTGATCGTGGTCAGGTCCAGAAACGTGAACACGAGCGCTCCCGAGATCGCGAGCGGCACGGACCCCAGAAGGACGATCAACGGATCGCGGAAGCTGTGGAACTGCGCCGCGAGCACCAGATAGATCAGCACGACGGCGAACCCGAGCGTGGCGACGAGCGTGCCGCCCTCGTGCCGGATCTGCCGCGACTCGCCGGCATGATCGAGAATCACACCCGGCCCGCCCGCCGCGGCGGCAGCGGTTTCGAGCACGCGGAGCCCTTCTTCCTTGGTGATGCCCGGTTTCACCCCGCCGAAGATGCGCACCGCGTTCCGCTGCTGGAACCGATTGAGGGTGCGCGGCGCCGTGCTCGTCTCGATGCGCGTGAACGTCGAGACCGGCACGAGCTGACCGGCCGGCGTCTTGATCTTGAGGTCGAGCAGCGGCGCGACCGTGGCCCGGCCCTCTTCACCAATCTGCGGGATCACCTTGTAGCTGCGGTCGAAGAAGTTGAAGCGGTTCACGTAGTTGCCACCGAGTAACGTGCCGATCTCTTGGGCCACCCCGGCGAGGTCGAGCCCGAGATCGGCAATCTGCTCGCGATCGAGCACGACATGCGCCTGCGGCAGATCGATCTTCAGGTCCGTATCGACGTAGAGGAACTTGCCGCTCTGCAGGCCAGCGGCCAGCACGGCCTCCGTCGCGCCGCGCATGTGCTCCGCCGGTGCGTCGCTCTCGAGCACGAGCTCCACGTCGTATTGCCCCGGCGTTGGCAGCGGGGGATCGAGCCGCGGGAATATCCGCAGGCCGGGCACCTGCGCCAGCGCCGCGTAGAGGTCGCCGTACATCTCCTCGGTCGAGCGGTCCCGCTCGTGCCAGTGCTTGGCGTCCATGCCACCGAAGCCACCCCACGACGCGGTCAACGCCCATAGTTGCTTCGCTTCGGGGAACGATTGGATGGCGCGGTTGACGTCCAACGACGCGCGATCCACGGCCACCAGGGAGGCATCGGGCGCCGCTTCGAAGAACAGGCTGATGTGGCTCTGGTCCTCGACCGGCGCGAGCTCGCGCCGCGAGTACGAGTACAGCGGCCAGGCCGCCACCGTGATCAGCAGCGCCGCCGTGACAATGGGCCAGCGCATCTCCAGCGCCACATCCAGCATCCGCGCATATTGACGGCGGACGAGCTCGAAGCCGCGATTGACCAGCGTCGTCAGCCGGCCCTGCTGCCCACCCGGCTGCACGAATCGCGCGCTCATGATCGGCGACAAGGTCACGGCGACGACGCCCGACACGACGACCGCCGCCGCGAGCGTGATCGCGAACTCGAGAAACAGCGAGCCCGATAGGCCACCCTGAAAGGCGAGCGGCGTGTACACGGTGGCGAGCGTGATCGTCATCGCGACGATGGGACCGCGCAGCTCGCGCGCGGCCGAGAGCGCCGCCGTCATCCGCGGCTTCCCGCTGCGCACGTGTCGCTCCACGTTCTCGACCACGACGATCGCATCGTCGACCACGAGACCGACGGAGAGCACGATGGCGAGGATGGTGAGGAGATTCAGGCTGAAGCCGAACGCGAACATCACCACCGCCGCGCCAATGAGCGAGATTGGCATGGCCACAAGCGGGACGAGGGCCGTCCGCACGGAGCCCAGGAAGAGGAAGACCACGACCGCGACGATCAGGATCGTTTCGGACAGCGTCTTCGCGATCTCCTTGAGCGCTGCCTCCATGAACATCGTGCCGTCATACGCGAACCGCATGTCGATGTCCTTGGGAAGCGTCGAACGGACCCGCTCCATCTCCGCGCGCACTCGCCGCGCCACCTCGATTTCGTTCGTGCCGATCACCGGCCAGATCTCGAGATAGGCCGCCGAGCGATCGTTCAGCCTGCCGACCAGCTCCGCTTCCTCGGCTCCGAGCTCCACACGGGCCACGTCCGCCAGCCGCACGATCGCGTTGCCGCGTTCGGCGACGATCAGGTTCTCGAATTCCTCGGGCGACCGCAGATCGGTGTTCGCGAGCAGGTTGACCTGCACGTGATTGCCCTTGGTTTGACCGACGGCGGCGATGTAGTTGTTGCGCCGCAATGCGGCGTCGACGTCGCCGGGCGCAAGATTGAGGGCGGCGAGGCGATCGGGATCGATCCAGATGCGCATCGCCAGCTGACGACCGCCGAAGATGCTGACGCGCTGGACGCCCGCGAGCGTCGAGAACTGCGGCTGGAGCGTGCGCGCGAGCCAGTCCGTGATCGCCGGCAGCGACCGCTCGTCTGACGAGAAGCTGACGTAGAACGTCGCGTACGGGCGATCGGCGCGCAGCACCTCGACGACAGGTGGCTCGGCTTCCGCCGGTAGCTCCGACCGCACCTGTTGCAGGCGCGCGGTCACTTCCGCGAGCGCCGCCGTCCGATTGTGATTCAACGTCAGGCGCACCGTGACCGTGCTGACGCCGGCGCGGCTGCTCGACTCGATGTGATCGACGCCGCTCACCGCCGCGACCGTTCGCTCGATGGGCGTCGTCAGGAAGCCGCGAACGGTCTCGGCACTGGCACCGGTGTACACGGTCGTGATCACGACCGAGGCGCTTTCGATGTTCGGGTACTGCTGGAGCGGCAGGCTCATCAGCGCACGCCAACCCACGAGCACCAATGCGAGATTGACGACTATGGCGAGAACCGGACGGGTGATGAAGATGTCGGTGAACGCGCGCATGTTAGTGATCCACTAGCTTCCGTTCGCGATGGAGACCAATGCCGCCTCGCGCAGCTTGAACGACCCCGACGCCACGACTTGTTCGCGCGGCTCGAGCCCCGCGTGAATCAGGACCTCTTCGCCGTCCATCGGGCCGCTCTCGACGCGTCGCGCGTGCGCGCGAATGTTGCCTTCCTTGTCGCGCGCGATCACGAACACGTGATCGCCTTCGGGTCCCTTGCGCAGCGCCGTCACGGGCACGGCAACGGCTGGACG
>DAINCF010000157.1:0-13881 GCA_036732565.1 Vicinamibacterales bacterium | reverse complement strand
ATCGTAGGGGCGGCTCGCGAGCCGCCCCTACACCCTCACCACTCCACCTTGGCGCCGAATCGGGCGATGCGGGGCGGCACGATGTTGGTTGGGCGCAGGTACGACGAGCCTGACACCCACGAGATGTTCTGCGCCGGGTTCGCGTTGAACATGTTGAACAGATCGAAGAACCCAGACAGCTTGTGCACGCCGAACGCGAACACCTTCTCCACCTTCAGGTCGACGATGGTGACGTTGTCCATGCGCTGGGAGTCGATCGGCTCGGCCAACACCCGCGTGCTGCCGTAGCCGGGCAGGCTGACCGAGAACGTGCGGCCGAAGTTCTGCCCGGATTGATGACGAAGGATCGGCGAGACCCGAATCCCGTACATCGCTTCGATGGTCGCGCTGATCTTCCCCTGCCACGACGTGTAGTCGTACTGCCCGTTCTCGCCGGCGTTGATCAGATCGTTCGGCGTCACGGGAAACTGGTTGTTGCGGACGTTCTGACCGAAGAACGTGTTGTTCTGATCGTGACTCCAGGTGTGTGCGAACGTCGTCATCAGCGACCACCGGTTGGTCATGCGCTTGGTGCCAGTGAACTCCCACGTCAGGTAGGTGCTGTCGGAGTTGGGCACGTTGTACGTCAGGTTGACGGTTGGCAGCCCCTGGAACTCCTGTGCCAGGTTGAACAGGTGAATCACGCCGCCATCGTCGGCCGTCCCCACCGTGCCGTCCGGGCCCGGGTCGGTGGTGTTGAAGGGAACCGTGAAACCATCGAACGGCTGGTTCGCGTTGTAGCTGTTGTAGTGGTTGCGCTCCTTGCGCCACACCACGCCCGAGCGGAGACCGAAGTTCGGCACCAACTCATGCTCGAGCCAGCCCGCCCACTCGAGGGTGTTCTGGTTCTTCAGATTGGGATCGAGCACTTGGGTGGCGGTGCCGCCGCGCTGCTGCAGCACGTTCCGTTCCTCACCGGGTTCCCACAGCCCGCTGCCGTCGGGATCGGTCCAGGCGTATCGCGTCCACCACACCTGGGAGTTCGGGTTGACGTTGAACAGGAAGTCCGCGCCAGGGTTGAACCAGTACTGGCCGAAGTTGCCCTTGAGAACGGTCCGGCCGTTGCCACGCAGATCGAACGTGACGCCCAGGCGTGGCGCGACGTGGTTGAACACGATGACTTCGTCGACCGCCTCGAAGCTCTGCGCGACGGGGTTGAATCGGCCAACCGGGTGTTCCTGCTCCGGCAGGAACGCGCGATAGCGATCGAAGCGCACGCCCGGCAACAACGTCAACCGGCCGCCCACGCGCCACGTATCGCTGACGAAGCCAGAGTAGGTCCACAACCCGTTCTCGGACGTCGACGGCGTTTGGAACTGATACACCTCGATCGGGGCGCCGCTACGCAGCACCTGCAGCACGTCACCGGGGTAGCCATCGATCCAGTCGTCGGTGACGCTCTCGCGGAAGACGTCGGCGCCGAACTTGAAGTTGTGGCTGCCCGCCCAGCCATCCTTGAAGAAGCTCAACGAGGTGAGCATCTGATTTCGACGACGGTTGCGGTTCCAGTCGCGATTGCCGCCGTAGACCGTGCTGTTGCCGATGTCCTCCGATCGCCGGTCGGTGCCGTTCGGCTTGTTCGGCCAGTTGTAGCCGAACTGCCCGGCGCGCATCTCGAAGAACATCGCGTCGTTCACCACCCAGTTGTATTCGCCCTTCCAGACCCAGCCCCAATACAACTGTTCCCACGTCGAGTCTTCGCTCAGATTGATTGCGGTGGTCGGTCCGAGCGAGCCGCCGGTCGGTCCGAAGGGATCCAGGCGGTTCGGCTGATGCTTGCGGCCATACTGCGCGTAACCGATGAACTTGTTGTTCGTGGACGCGAGGTAGGTGGCTTTGCCGGTGCCGTTCGTCAGCCGCGTGCGATGCGGCTTCACCGGGAAGTTGACATAGCGCGCCGAGACGTCTTGATCGCGGAAGGACCCGTACCACCAGACCTTGTCCTTCGCGATGTAGCCGCCGAGATCCGCGTTGATGTCGTGATACGACGACAGCCGGTTCACGTCGCGGGGTGACAGACCACCCCCACCCTGCGCGCCGCGCGCGATCTGATCCTCGTCGACGTTGAACGACTGGATGGCCTCGCGCTGATAGTCGGTGTAGAACATGCCGCGATAGGTGTTGCCGCCGGACTTGCTGACGAACTGCGACTGCACACCGGGCCACGGCATCTCTGCGCTGTTCGCGGCGGTGCCGACCGAGACTTCCTCCACTGACCCGTAGTCGTAGTAGAAGCCCGCCGCGCCGGTGCCCTCCGTGGCGACGATGCCCTCGACCATCGGCCGGTTCTGGCCGTTGGTGCCGTAGACGAAGTACGTCGTCTGCGTGCCGGCGGCGCTGCCGCCGACATCGATCCGATTCAGCGAGATCGCGGGCGCCTGCGCGAGGATGGACCAGAAATCACGCGCGTTCGGGATGTTGGCCAGCTGCTCCGCTTCGAAGTTCGTGCTGATCGCCGTCGCGGCGGTGTCGACCACCGGCGACTCGCCGGTGACCGTCACGCTCTCCTGGAGGCTGGCGACGCCCATCTCGATGTTGACCGTCGCCGTAAAACCGAGGCCGACGCGGATGCCTTCGCGGCGCACGGTGCCGAATCCCGGCAGCTCGTAGGTGAGGGTGTAGTCCCCGGGTGGCACCGCGGGGAATCGATACGAGCCTTCCTCGTTGGTAACGGCGGTCCGAGTGCCCATCATCGAGGGGCTCGCAACCGTCACCGTCACTCCAGGCAGCACGGCGCTCGTGTTGTCTGTGACACGACCGTTGACTGCGCCAGTCGTCGCACTCACCGTCTGACCGAGGGCGAGCGACGTCGAGAGCAGGACAAACGCCAGCGACCATCCCAGCAAACGAAGGACACGCATGCCGCCTCCTTTCCAACGCACGCTTTTGGGCGTGCGAACGCCAGCCTATGTGGGACAACCCGACGACCGAACGAGAAACGCGCGAACGAGATGATGACGACGGAATACGTCGTGACGCCGCGACGCGTCACCAGTGCGTGGGGCGCACCGGCGGAGTGATTGGGCGGGATTATAAACCGCGCTTCGTCACCACGCCATCACATAACTATCCCGCGTCGGCGACACTCCCCCCATCAACACGCCGGTCTTGGGATGGATGACGATCGCTTTGACCGAGCCGACGCCGCGGACGTTGCGGATGTCGAGCTTGTGGCCCAGCGCCGCGAGACCATCGAGCACCGGCTTGGGCAGGGCGGAGGGCACTTGCAGCGTGCCGCCGACCTCATGCGGGAAGTACGAGCCGCGAAAGCTGGTGCTGACGATGGAAGAGGCCTCGAGCGCCTCCTGCACGTTCATGCCGAACTCGACGACGTTGAGAAAGAACTGCAGCTGGGCCTGAGGCTGCGTATCGGCGCCCGGCGTGCCGAAGACCATGTAGGGCTTCCCGTCCTTGAGCGCCAGTGCCGGATTGATGGTGTGCCGCGGACGCTTCCCTGGCTTCAGCACGTTGACATCGTCCTCCTCCAGTCCGAAGTACGCCATGCGATTGTTGAGGAAGAAGCCGGCGCCCTCGACCACGTGGCCGCTACCGAACGTGCTCAGGAGCGAAGACGTGATGGAGACCATGTTGCGGTCCTTGTCGACGACAGCCAGATACGTCGTGTGCCCGTCCTCGACCGATGGCGCCGCCGCGGGCACGAGGGGTGGAGGTTGCGGCAGCGCCCAGCGCACCTGTTGGCGATTGTTCGAGGTGCGCAGCGGATCGCCCGCGGGCGCTTCGCCTTGAATCGCCTTCCGCGGATCGATCAGCGCTCGTCGGGTCGCCGCGTACTCCTTCGACAACAGCTCGCGCATCGGTATGGCCGGCACGAACTTCGGGTCGCCGACGAAGCGATTGCGATCGGCAAACGCCAGCTTGAGGGCTTCGGTCACCGAGTGCAGGTAGGTGGCGCTGTTGTGCTGCTGCTGTTTCAGGTCGATGCCTTCGAGCAGGTTCAGCGCCTGCAGCATCACGAAGCCCTGCGAGTTCGGCGGGCACTCGTAGACGTCGATACCCTTGTAGGTGATCTGAACCGGCTGGTCTTCGACCGGACGATACGCCGCGAGATCGCCGGCGGCCACCAGACCGCCGTTCGCCTTCATGTACGCCGCCGTCTGTTGCGCGATCGAGCCGCGATAGAACGCATCGGCGCCCTGCGATCCGATGGTGCGGAGCGTCTGCGCCAGATCCTTCTGCACGACGCGCTCGCCCATCTCGAGGGGACGATCGCCCGAGAACCAGATCTTCTTCGTGGATGGCACGTTGGCCAGCTTGTCGCGACTGCTGAGCAGTGCACCAGCCAGGTTCTCGCTGATCGGAAAGCCGTTCTCGGCCAGCTTCGCGGCAGGCTCCATAGCCGACGTCAGCGGCCTGCTCCCGTAGCGTTTCACGGCCAGCTCCACCGCGCCGACGCTGCCGGGCGTGTTCACCGACAGCGGACCGTCGCCAGGGATGCCGCCTTTCGATTTGTAGAAGTCCGCGGTCGCCGCCATCGGCGCCTGGCCGGTGCCGTTGATGAACTTCACCTCGCCCGTCTTTGCGAGGTAGATGAGGATGAACATGTCGCCGCCGAGCCCGGTCATCTCGGGCTCGGTCAATCCCTGAACCGCCCAGGCCGCTACCGCGGCATCGACGGCGTTGCCCCCGCTCTTCAGCACTTGCAACGCTGCGTCAGAGGCGAGGGCATGGCCGGAGGCCACCATTCCGTTGTCGGAGAGCAGCATGGGACGCCACGTGGCGCTTTGCGCCCGTGGAGTCGAGGTCTGCGCGAAGACGAGGAGCAACGCGGCGAGGATCGCGAGCCGGCGCATCGAGCACCTCCAGGGGACACAACTATACGCTGGTGCTTGACAGCAGTGATGCGTTTATCAGATAAGAAAGATGCGGGTTGCGCATTCCGGTGCGCGCTCGTCGTGCGGCCCGGCGCTTCCCTTCTGTCGTTGGCGCTGGGCCGCGCAGTGTTGTTTTACCGCGCCTCCGGCGCGGTGGTTTCTGTTCCACCGCCTCCGGCGCGGTGGTTTCTGTTCCACTCGCCTCCGGCGCGGTGGTTTCTGTTCCTCGCGTCCGGCACGGTGGCTCCCTCCGAAATGCGGTTTGGCTTGTGCCCGCGCGCCATCAGCGTTAGCCTTGCCCTAGTCCTCCCCATATGTCCGATCGCAAGTACCGCCAACGCGGCTACCAGGACGACGACCGCGATCGTCGGCCGCAGTCGCCTCAGGGCCCGTCGGGGCCACGACCCGAACGGGAGCCCGGCGCGCCCGCCGGCGCCAGGCGCATCTCATCCGAAGGCGCGCGTAATCCGAAGATGATGGGCTACCGCGAGGTGGCGCGTTGCGCCCGCTGCGGGACGTTCGTCGACGCGCAGATCTTCTCGAAGAGCACGTGCTCGAAGTGCGGTCAGGAATTGCGCGCGTGCGTGCAGTGCCTCCACTTTGATTCGGGAGCGCGCTTCGAGTGCACGCAGACGATTCCCGCGCGCGTGTCGCCGAAGGACGTCGTCAACGACTGCCAGCACTTCGAGCCGCGCATGTCCTGGGAGCGCGAAACGTCGACGGCCGTCAGCCAGAATCCCGCCGAACCGTCCGGCGCCCGCAAGGCCTTCGACGACCTCTTCAAGTTCTAAGAGCACGTCAGCGAAATTGTACGTAGCGCGGGCCTTCAGGCCTCAGCGATGAGAGCCGGCCTACCGCCGTGTTGGGCAGGCCTCAAGGCCTACGCTACGTACGCTATCGGCAATTAAACGAAGGGCGGCTCGCGAGCCGCCGCTACAGGCTAGACTTCTCTTACATGGCGCTTCTGACACCGCAAGACGAGCAGGTGCTGACCGAACACCTGTCGGCCCTCGACACGCCTGTCACCCTGCTGCTGTTCACGCAAGCGATCGCCGGATCCGAGAGTGGTCCCGTCGCCAAGCAAGTGCTCGACGAAATCGCGCGCTTGAGCGACAAGATTACCGTCGTCGAGAAGAGCTTCGTGCTCGATGTCGAGGATCGCGCGAAGTACGGGGTCGAGCTCGAGCCGGCCATCGTTCCGTTGAGCAACGGCGAAGACACGCGCATCCGCTTCTACGGCGCCCCGACCGGTTATGAGTTCGTGTCGCTGATCGAAGGAATCATGATCGCCGGCACCCGCAAGGCGGAGCTCGAGGAAGAAACAGTGAAGCTGCTGGCCGACGTCCAACAGCCCTTGCATCTGAAAGTGTTCAGCACGCCAACTTGACCGCACTGCCCCAGGGCGGTCGTCCTGGCCCTCAAGATGGCGTTCTCGAGTCCGATGATCAGCGCGTCGGCGATCGAAGCGATCGAGTTCATGGAACTGTCGCGAAAGTACCGCGTCACCGGCGTCCCGAAGACCGTGGTGAACGAGACCGTCGAGATCCTCGGCGCGCTGCCGGAGCCGATGTTCGTCCGCGCCGCGTTGAGCCTGCCGGAGGAGAACGCGTGAGATCGCCATCCCGCGGGTCCTTCCTGTTCGTCGCGTCCCTCGTGCTGCTGCTGCCGTTGACGTCCTTCGCTCAGGGCAAGAAGGTCTACATCTCCGTCGACATGGAAGGCATCAGCGGCGTGAACGGCGACGACCAGACCGGTCCCGGCGGCGCCGAATACGGGCGGGCGCGGAAGTTGATGGCCGAGGACGCCAACGCCGCCATCCGCGGCGCCTTCGCTGGCGGGGCCACCGACGTGCTGGTCAATGACTCACACGGCGGCCAGCGGAACCTGCTGCCCGAGGATCTGGATCCCCGCGCGCGTCTGATCAGCCACAGCTTCAAGCGTCACGGCATGATGGAAGGTCTCGACGACACCTTCGACGCGATCATCTTCGTCGGCTATCACGCCAAGGCCGACACGCCGCGCGGCCTCTTCGCCCACACCGGCTCCGGCGTCGTCCGCGATCTGCAGATCAACGGTCGATCGGTCGGCGAAGGCGGCATGAACGCGGCGCTCGCCGCGTGGTACGGCGTGCCCGTGGTGGTCGTCACCGGAGACGATGTGGCGGTGGCGGAGGTGAAGGAGTCGGCGCCGAACGTGCGGATGGTCGCGGTCAAGCGCGCGATCAACGTGCGCGCGACCGAGATGAAGCCGCTGGCGCAGGCGCGCAAAGAGATAGAGGCGGCGGCGCGCGAAGGCGTTACGGCGGCGGCGCGCACGACGCCGGATCGCAAGGGGCCGTATCGCGTGCAGATGCGCTATCGCAACTTCACGTTTGCCGAAGTCGTGACGGCGTTTCGCGAGATCGAGGCGGTCGCGCCCGACACCGTGGCGTTCACACGTGACACGATGCCAGAGGCGTATCGGTTGATCCGGGTGCTCTACCGGTTCATCAACCCCGATTGAGCCCGGCTGAGACTCACGCGCCCGAACTCTCTCCACGTGCCATCGCGTGACTTCACGCGATCGACGACCTCCATCGTCGTCGCCGTGACGAGACGGTAGGTCGTCTCGCCCTCCTCTGTCTCCGGCGTGCCCCACCGTGCCACCAGCGCATCGGCTGAGCGCGTCCCGTCGATCGGCCGGATGGCACCGCTGTTGTCCATCCACGTGCCGCGGTACGCACCATCGGCGGTCGCGCGATAGTAGGCGTGGCCTTCGAACGTGCGCTTCTGGTCGGAAGACCCCATGTGGTTGACGAACGTCAGGCGAACGAACGCGCCGTCCAGCGTGGGCGCCCATTCCATGCGCACGCGAGCGGGCTGTCCGAGCACCGTGCCCTCGCCGGTCCAGACGCCGACCAGTCTCGTCAGCAGCGGATCCGAGACACTGGCTTGAAGCGTGAGCGCAAGCGAGCAGAGAAGTGTCAGCATCATCGCCTCATTGACGTTTGACAGCGGCAAGGATCGACAAAGATTGCGCTACGGACGAAAACGGGCCTCCCGAAGGCGGCCGACCGCCGCCTCGTCGAGCGCCACCGCGGCGTGCTCGATCGTGCCGTTTCGCGCGACAAGGAAGGCGACGTCGAACATGTCGTTCACGGCGTGGCCCGTCCCACGATAGTGTCCCGACAACCAGCAGGACGTGCGCACGGTAAGGCGACCCGCGTCTTCGGATGCCGTTATATCCCCTCGCTCGAGCGTCGCATCGGGAACGGCGTGCTGCACCGCTTTGGCCGCGAACCGATAGCCGGCAGGGCCGCGTGCAATCATCAGGACCAGCGGGTCCGTCGGTGGTCGTCCCAGCATCGCTTCGAACGGGACGTCGTTGAGCAACAGCTGCGTGTGCCGTGTGAACAGGCCGTCGGGCAGGTCCATGCTGCGCTGATTGAAGTGACGAATCAGCTCGTCGATATGACCTATGAAGCGCGCACCGGCTTCCACCCTCGACCCTCCTCCAACACGAACCTGGTGTCCTCGGGAATCTCCCAGCCGGGCACCGTCGGCATCATCGGATCGCCCGGCAGCATCAGCATCGTCTGCCGCTCATCGCGAATCAGATTGGGCTGGACCCGAACGATGGGCTTCGCGCGCGCCCATGCATACACGTCGGCGAGCGACGAGCAACGTACGAGCTGTTTCAACGTGGTCCACGTGGGCGGCGGCAGAAGCATCTCGCCGCGCTCGCAGCTGGCAACCGCGTCGGCCGGCCGCATCCAGCGTAGCTCGGTGGTCTCGCCGGCGTCGTGCTCCGCGGTTTGACCGTCCGGCAACGTCGTGAGGAAGAAGCGCGTGTCGTAGCGCCGGGGCTCGACTTCTGGCGTGACCCAATGCGCCAGTGCGACGAACGCGTCGAGGCAGAGACGAAGACCATGATAGTGCGCCGAGGCTGCGAGTGACCCACCGCCGGCGACTGCAGCGCGCACTTGCGCAATGACGTCAGGCGTCACTTCGGATCCATTTGCCGGCCGCGCGATGAGCACACCCGCTTCTTCCACCAGCTCGCGAATCGCCGCGACCCGATAGGCGGTCTCTTCTGCCTCGGAGAGATCGTGAAACCGCGGCACGGCGACCAACCCCTCCGACCAGCCAGACAAACCCGTGGTTGCATCGCCGGCATCGACGCGCCCGCCGGGGAACACATGGGCTCCCGCCATGAATGCAACCGTATCGTTGCGCCTCACCAGGAGCACTTCATACCCGCCGGGGTCATCGCGAACGACGACCACCGTCGATGCGGGCTTGGGTTCCACGGTCGACATCTTTCAAGGATATCCCGTCGGATGAGACCCGTCCGGAAAGGCAGTTCTTACCGGGCACTTTCTGCTCATCAAGGCCCGCGAGCCATTCCCCAGACCAGGTCGATCACCGTAAGCCATTGCCAATGCCGGTGTTACCGGCCCGCCCGGCGGGCACGTCGGTGGCACGACCATTGAAGCTCCTAGGGGTGAGTGCGAGGAGGGTCAACAATGATACGTGGTCTGCTCACCGCTTGCGCCGTGGTCGCAGCGGCCCTGGCCATGCCCGCCTCCTCCGGACTGAAGGATCCCCTAACCGATCCGACAGGGGCGTCCACCCAGGGTTCCGAACGAGTTGCCACCACACCGACGGCGCCGTCGCAAACACCGCCCGCATCAGTGATCGCGGGCGGCAACGAGGCTCCGCGGCCCACGCTCTCGATGGTGCCGCCGAGCAATCCGAAGCTCGAAAAGCGGATTCAGCCGCTGTTGCCGCAGGGCATGACGATACGCCAGGCGGCAAAAGGTTTCGTGAATCAAAGTCAGTTCGTGTCAGTCGTGCATGTCGCGAACAATCTCGACATCCCGTTCGAACGCCTGAAAGGCAAGATCGTCAGTGACCGTTTGACACTGGGTCAGGCGATTCAAGCGCTCAAACCGGACGCGGACGTCGGCAAAGAGCTCAGGCGCGCACGCGATCTGACAAACCGCGATCTCTACTAACCCCTCTGTCTACTCTCCAGGTCAGGGCACGGGCGTGCGCCGCGCGACCGTGCCTCCCGCCTTACCTTCTCCGATCCAGGGTCGCGACCAACTCGATGTGATGCGTGTGCGGGAACATGTCCACAGGCAGCACGCGCGAGACGCCGTAGCCATGTCCGATGATGGCAGGCAGCTCCGCCGCGAGTGACGCCGGATGACATGACACGTAGATGGCACGACGAGGTGTGATGCGCCCGAACACCTCGTCGATCACGCGTGGGGCACATCCCTGTCGAGGTGGGTCGAGCACGGCGAGATCGGCGGAGCGCAGGTTGGCAAGCGCCTGCTCGACGCGAGCGGTGACGAGGCGCAGCCGGCTCGCCCCTCGACGGTGCTCGGGGCTGCCCGGATCGGAGTCGAAGGGCGATGGTACGTCGTTGAGGTGAGCGTTCGATTCCGCGTCGCGCATGGCTTGTCGGTTCTCCTCGACGGCCGTGACGTGCCACCCGCGCGTTGCCAGCGGGACCGCGAACAATCCGCTGCCCGCGTACAGATCCAGAACCTTCCCAGTCGGTAAGGCCGCCGCGCCGAGCAGGACTTCCTCGACGAGCACGCGGGCGCCTTCGGTGTTGGTCTGGAAGAATGCAGTGGGTGAGACGAGAAACGACGTGCCGGTGTGGCGTTCGCGAATGTGGCCGCGGCCGGCCAGACGCACGGTTTCGCGCCCAACCATGAACGGACTGGGCCGATCGTGGATGTTGAGGAAGAAGCCTGTCGGTGGATCGGGGCCGGCGAGAAACGCTTGGACTGGACGACGGAGGGAGCGATCGTTGCGGGTGACGACCAGCAGCATCACCGCCTCACGTTCGTCATGGGTGGTGCGCACGATCACGTGGCGCAGCACGCCCCTGAGGTCCGGGCCAGCGGCCGTGACTCGTGCCGCCGCCAGGCGGTCGCGGAGATCGAACGCGAGTCGGTTCGCGCGATCGCCGTGAACGGGACACTCGGTGACCGGTACGATCGCTTGCAACCCTTCCGCGTAGTGCCCCATGACGAGCGACCGACCGTCCGGAGCGCGACCGAAGACGAAGGCCGCTTTGGTACGGAACCGCCACGGGAGGCCATCACTGCTCACGGGCATGCCGCGCACAGAAGCGACGAGCTCTGGAGCGACGAACGCGCCAAGGAGCTGGGTCAGCGCCTCACGCTTGCGCGCAAGCTGCTCCGCGTACGGAACATCCTGCAGCTGACAGCCGCCGCACTTCCCGAAGTGGCGGCAGATCATGCGGGGGCGTTTACCGCACGCCCAGCAACTCGACCTCGAACAGCAGCGTGGCGTTGGGAGGAATGTCGTCGCCCACACCGCGGGCGCCGTAGCCGAGCGCCGGTGGAATGGTCAGCACCCGCGATCCACCGACCTTCATGCCGGCGACACCGCGATCCCAGCCCTCGATGACGTGCCCGGCGCCCAGCGGAAACTCGAACGGGTCGTTGCGATCCTTCGAGCTGTCGAACTTCTTCCCCTTCTTGTCGGGAGCGGCCGGGTCGTACAGCCAACCCGTGTAGTGAACGCGCACGGTCATGCCGGGCCGCGCCTCAGCGCCAGCTCCTGGCGTGACTTCCGTCGCCTGCAACGATGAAATTCCCGAGTCGGCCATAGGTTTCGTGGTATCCGTTTCCGTCGAAGAGCGATTACACGCCGTCAGCATCATCACCACCACGACCGCTGCTACCGCGGCCGTGCCGACTCTCATTCGGTCCATCGCGATCATACTGTCAAGAGGCTACCATGGCCGCAGACAGGTCATCCATGACATCATCGCCATCACCGTTGCTCGACATTCCGCGCATGCTGACGGCGCGGCAGCACATCGATCCCGTCTTTCTGGATACCCCGCTCGTCGACCATCCCGCGCTCGACGCCGAGCTGGGATGCGCGCTTCTCAGCAAGGTCGAAACCCTCAATCCGATCCGCTCCTTCAAGGGCCGAGGCGCCGACCTCTTCGCGGCGACCACGCTGCGGCAAGGCGAGACGCTGGTGTGTGCCTCCGCTGGCAACTTCGGTCAAGGGCTCGCACGAGCGGCCACACGCCGTGGCCATGCGTGCATCGTCTTCGCCGCGGAGACCGCAAATCCAGTGAAGGTGGAAGCGATGCGTCGGCTCGGCGCCGAGGTGCGTCTCGTCGGCGCCGACTTCGATGAGGCGAAGGCCGCGGCGCGTGCCTTCGCTGTCGAGAGCGGGATGCGCTTCGTCGAAGACGGCGCGGAGCCCACGATCGCCGAAGGCGCCGGGACCATTGGCTTGGAGCTGGCGGCGGCGGCGACGACGATCGACACGGTCACGGTGCCCCTCGGAGATGGCGCGCTCTTGTCCGGCGTCGGCGCCGCGATTCGGCATACCGCGCCTCAGATCGAGGTCATCGGTGTCGTGGCCGCGAACGCACCGGCGGTGCAACGGTCGCTTGCCGAAGGCCGCGTGGTCGAAACGGAGCAGGCCAATACGATCGCCGACGGCATCGCCGCACGCGCGCCCGTTCCCGCCGCGCTGGCGATGCTCGAGGGGCGCTACGATGCCATCGTGGCCGTGTCAGAAGACGACATCATCCGGGCGATGCAGCTCGCGCACGAGCATCTCGGTCTCGTCCTCGAGCCCGCCGGCGCCGTGGGATTGGCGGCCATCCTCGCCGAGCCGCAGCGCTATCACCGCAAGCGGATCGCGACGATTCTCACCGGCAGCAACATCTCGATCGAGATGCGCAAGCGACTCCTGCGCTGACACGAGGGTTCCTCACGGAGGTGCCGCACGGGGTTCCTCACGAAGGTTCCGCACGAGGGTTTGCACGGGGTTCCCGCACAACGGTTCCGCACGTCGGTTCGCATAGGGTTCCACACGAGGTGCAACCTCGGCCGCCAGGCTCGTCGAACCTCCGTGAGGAACCCTCGTGTGGAACCCTGTGCGAACCGACGTGCGGAACCGTTGTGCGGAACCTTTGTGAGGAACCGTCGTGTGGAACCTTCGTGAAACTGAGCAAGGAATATCAAGCACCCGGTCCGGCGTCGCTTGTAGATTGGCTTCAGGATGAAGCCGGAGACGCGATCGTTCTACGAGCAAGCTGTGCAGCGCGTCATCGAGCGGATCGGCCAAAACCTCGACGAAGCGCTCGATCTCGAATCGCTCGCGCGCGAGGCGTGCCTCTCGCCGTTTCACTTCCATCGCGTATTTCGCGGCATGGTCGGCGAGACGCCGCTGGAGCTGATTCGACGGCTGCGGATGGAACGCGCGGCGTGGCGCCTGATCAAGAGCACCAGCGCGATTACCGAAATCGCATTCGACGCGGGATACGAAACCCACGAGGCGTTCACGCGCGCGTTCCGCGTCTACTACAGCACGTCGCCTTCCGGTTTCAGGTTGCGGACGTATCCGCGGGTCGAGATCGCTGCTCCATGCGGCGTCCACTACAACGCCGGTGGCCTCGTACCGGCGTTCATTCCACGCGATTCAGGAGGTCAACCCATGAACGTCGACATCAAGCACATGCCGGCGATGCGAGTGGCCAGCGTGCCGCACGTCGGACCCTACAACCAGATTCCTCACGCGTTCGAGCGCCTGGGATCGATCGCGGGCCCGGCCGGTCTGGTCGAGGCCGCCACCGACATGATCGCGATCTACCACGACGATCCAGACTCGGTGCCACAAGACCAGCTGCGAGCCGACGCCGCGCTCGTCGTGCCGGAGCAGCTGTCGCTCCCCGAGGGACTCGTCGAACAGCGAATCCCTGAGGGCGACTACGCCTGCGCGCTGCACGTTGGTCCGTACGAGCAGCTCGGCGACGCCTGGGCGCGCTTCATGGGCGAGTGGCTGCCAGCGAGCGGACGGCGCGTCGGCGACGGCCCAAGCTACGAGATCTACAAGAACACGCCGATGACCGCGGCGAAAGAGGATCTGCGGACAGAAATGTACATCCCGCTCGCGTAGGGGGTTTGGAGGTTTGGAGGCGTGGAGGCCTGCAGGCTTGGGGGCTTAGGGGCTTGAGG
>DAINCF010000156.1:0-13947 GCA_036732565.1 Vicinamibacterales bacterium | reverse complement strand
AGGTAGGGGCGGTTCGCGAACCGCCCCTACGACTACGGCCGCGTCGTCGGCGCCGGTACGTCGAGACGAACGGGGCGGCCGTCGATGAAGACGTGCTTGATCGTCATCTTCTCGTCGAACAGATCCCCTTCGGTCACGAGCAGGTTGGCGACCTTGCCCGGTTCGATCGAGCCCACCCGATCGGTTGCTCCGGCGATCGTCGCCGCGTTCAGCGTCAGCGCCTTGAGCGCGGCGTCGCGTGACAGGCCGCCTTGCACTGCTTTCGCCGCGTTCTTGATGAAGTCCTTTGGATCGCTCAGTCCCGCCGACTCGAAGGCGAAGAGGATGCCGGCTTTGTCGAGGGCGGCCGGTGCCTTTGGAGCGTTGGCTCGAGCGCGCAGACGGCTGACCGGCTCGTCGGCATCGGGCGCGATCGACGGCTGACGAACCGGATAGTTGAGGCTGAAGATCACGCGCGCGTTGACGGCCTTGAGCTCGGCGGCCGTTTGATCGGACTCGAACGCGGTCGTGATGATCGGATCCAGCTTGAAGGTCTTGGCCATGTCCAGCGCGCGGCCGATCTCCCGCGCGGACTGCGCCTGAAACGCCACCGGTAGACGGGCGGCGAGTGCCGCCTGCATCGCTTCGTGCGACGCTCGATAGGCCGGCTTGCCCGCGCCTTTGTTCTTCGCGGCGAAGTCCACCGCGAGCTGGTAATGCTGCGCGTCCAGGAACTGCTGCCGGACGAACGCGATGACGCCCATCAGCGAGTTGGGATAGGCGTCGCCGCCTCCGGGCCGCTCGGCGAAGCTGACGTGCAACGCCACCGGCGTACGGATGACGAGGGCGCCCTTGCGCTCATCGGCGAGCGAGCCGACCTGTGGATCGTCCGGCGGCAGCGCGGTGTTGACCAGCGCGCTCTGCCCTCGAATCGCGTCGCCCGCGGGCGCCGCCAGCATCGACGTGATTCCCGCGGCGGCGACTCGCGCCAGCGCCTGCGAGCCTGGGTTCATGTAATCGGCGGCACGGAACTGCGCCCGCGAGAGCATGTCGAGCTTCGCCCGTTCGACGTCCTCAGTCGTCTGTGGCTGCGCGCGTTCCCCTTGCGGCGGTTGTCCGCCGCGCTCCGGCTGCGACGGCGGCTCGAGGCCCGCGGTGCTCCCCATGTCGATCAAGCCGGGATAGACGGTGAGGCCCTTGCCGTCGATCACTTGCGCGCCGGCCGGGGCCGTCGCGCCGGCGCCGACCTGGGCAATCAGCCCGTCACGGACCACCACCGTGCCAGTGGCAACAGTCGCGCCTGACACGGGGACGATACGCGCGCCGGTGATCGCGTAGACGTACGAGGCGGGCCGTTGCGCGCCGGGCACCGTGATCACGGCCGCGGCGAGTGCGAAAGCAATGACGATTCGCTTCATGACCTATTGATCCTCACGAGAGCGTACGTGGGGTCCGCCTTCAAGCGGACCTGGGCCGGCCTCAAGGCCGGCCCCTGCGAAAACGGGTATTCGTGGCGGCCGCCCTTTAGGGCGGCCGATTACCGAGAGGCCCCTGGCTTCGGCCGGTTCGAGAACCGCTCGTAGAGGGACAGGTGCTTGTTGTCCGGACCGACATCGCGTCCGGCGATGAAGACGCGCGGGACCGGAGTCCTGAGCTCCAGCGGGTCGCCGGCGGCGATCACCAGGTTGGCGAGCTTGCCGGGCTCGAGGCTGCCGACCTTGTCGGCAACGCCCAGGATCGTAGCCGCGTCGAGCGTCATCGCGCGCAGCGCGCGATCGCGCGGCAGGCCCCACGCCACCGACATCGCGGCTTCGTACGGCAGCAACCGCGTGTTGGTGTAGCCGCCGGTGCCAAACGCGAACGTGATGCCGGACTCTGCCAGCTCGCCCGCGGCGCGGTACGCGGCCGCGTGGTGCAGATCTTCGCGCGACGGCAGCGTCAGCACCGAGCCGAGGATCACCGGGATGTTCTTCTCTTTCAGCAGCGGCGCCACGAGCGGCGACTCGATCCCGCCCGTGATCACAATCTTCACGCCGGCACGACCTGCGAACGCGACCGCCTCCCGAATCTCCGGCTCGAGGTTGGCCTGTACGAACAGCGGCGCGCGCCCTTCGACGATGGGGACCAGCGCTTCGAGGTTCCAATCGGTCGCGCGTTCCGAGGCGGGCCGCTTCGCATACGCCTTCGCACGATCGAAGAGCTCATCGACGCGCTTGATCTTCGCGTCGCGCTCCTTCTTCAAGTCCTCGTACTTCCGATTGGCATCCGGGTTGGGACCGAAGCCGCCCGAGCGGCCGACCGTCGGGAACTGGAACGTCACGCCGGCGATGGGCTTGACCGCCGCTTCCTCCCATGACCAGCCGTCGAGGTTCATCACCGCGGCCTGGCCGCCGATGAGTCCACCCGTGGGCATCACCGCAACGGTCGTCACGCCATTCGCCCGCGCGACCGGGATGGCCTCGCTGTCCCATTGATAGGCCACCTGCGCGCGCATCGAAGCGTTGATCTCGAGCATCTCCGAGACATCGTCGAAGCCGCGCGGGCCTGGCTCACTGAGGCCCATCACGGTACGGGCGTCGATGAAGCCGGGATACACCTCCGCGCCTTTCGCATCGATGATCTGCGCGCCCGCCGGAGCGGTGACGTTGGCGCCCAGCGCTTCGATCCGCTGACCACGAATCACGATCGTGCCGCGCTCGATCACCGGTCCGGAAATTGGATTGATGCGCGCGTTGGTGATCGCGACCGCTGGGCCGCTGCCCGCTGGCGCCTGAGCGGCCGAATCGGCAGTCGGCGGTCGAGAGTCGGGAGTCCTGGATTCGTCAACACCGCCGAGCCCGGGCAGAGCGACCGTCGTGACTGCCGAGTCCCGACTGCCGACTGCCGACCGATTCCCCCTTGGTTGCGGACTGGTTTGCGGATTCGCCGTCGGTGCGCGCTGCCCCTCAGCCGCCGCGAGCGTCGTCTTTTCCTTCCGCAGATCGGTGATGCGCCGTTCCTCGGCGAGCCGGTCGTAGTACGACGTTCCATCGATCCACACGCGATCGACGATGGCGTAGGTGCTCAGGGGGTGGCGATTCCAGATCACGACGTCGGCGTCCTTGCCGACCTCGAGGGAGCCGACGCGATTGTCGATGCGCAGCTGCTTGGCCGGGTTGATGGTGACCAGCGCGAACGCCTCGTCTTCGGTCAGACCGCCCCAGTGGATGCTCTTGGCGGCCTCGGTGTTGAGCCGTCGCGCGTGCTCGGCGCTGTCGGAGTTGACCGAGACGAGCACACCGCGCCGCACCATCAACGCGGGGTTGTACGGGATGGCATCCTCGGCTTCGATCTTGTAGCCCCACCAGTCCGAGAACGACGACGCACCGGCGCCGTGGGCGGCGATCTCGTCAGCGACCTTGTACCCCTCGAGCACGTGCTGCAGCGTGGCGATCTTGAAGCCCATCTCGTCGGCCAGGCGCAGCAGCATCAGGATCTCGTCGGCGCGATAGCTGTGCGCGTGCACGAGCCGCTTGCCCTCGAGAATCTCGACCAGGGGCTCGAGCTGGAGATCGCGTCGCGGCACCAGCACCAGGTCGCCGGCCTGACGCTTCCGCTCGTACTCGCGCCACTCGGCCTGATAGGCCTTGGCGCGCGTGAACGCATCGCGGATGACGAACTCCACGCCTTCGCGGGTGATGGGATAGCGTCGGGGCCCGGTCTGGCCGAACTGGCGCATGTCCTTCGGGTTCTCGCCGAGGGCGAACTTGATCCCCGGCATCGCGCCTTCGAAGAAGAAGTCCTGCGCCCGCGGCTTGCCCCACCGCAGCTTGATGACCGAGTTCTTGCCGCCGATCGGGTTCGCGCTCCCGTGCAGCACGTTGGCCACCGTCAACCCGCCTGCGAGGTCGCGCAGGATGTTGACGTCCGTCGGATCGAAGACGTCCTCGATGCCGGTCATCGAGCTCACCGTCGTCCCACCCTCGTTGATCGAGTCGGCGGCGATGTGCGAGTGGCAATCGATGATGCCTGGGCTGACGAAGCGTCCCGTGGCGTCGACGACCTCCGCGCCAGTGGGAATCGCCGTATCGGCGCCGCCAACCGCGGCGATCTTGCCGTCGCGCAAGACGATCACACCGTTCTGGATGGTGCCTTTCGTGACGGTCAGGATGGTCGCGCCCTTGATGGCGACGATGCCGGAGCGCGCCGGCGTTTGCGCGTTCGGCGCCACGCCGAACGCCACCAGCAACGAGAGAAGAACGTGGCGAGTGCGGTGGGATCTCATGATCGATGTCCATTTGGGCCGGCCTGAAGGCCGGCCCCTACAAAACCGTAACGGCCCCTACAAACCGTAATGTAGCGGCCCTTCAGGGCGGCCGATCGTCATTGTTGCGTGGTCGTGGTCGTGTTCCACACGTGCTTGGTGAACCAGTCGTAGTTCTGCTGCATGGCGGCGCGGTTGGCCTTGGGCTTGTTCAAGCCGTGACCGAAGCCCTTGAAGACCACGAGCTCCACGGGCACGTTCTGATCGCGCAGCCCCTGATACAACTCGTACGCGTTGGGGATCGGCACGCGCTGATCCTGCTCGCCGTGCTGAATCAACGTCGGCGCCTTCGCCTGCTTGATGTAGGTCATCGGCGACGTGTCCGCGTAGATCTTCGGATCGTCCCACGGCGTCGCCTTCAGATACTGACGCGTGAACGGGTGGATATCCGTGTTCACGTAATAGGTCATCCAGTTCGAGATGCCGGCGCCGACCGACAGCGCCCGGAAGCGATCGCCGTGTCGTGTCGTCAAGAACGCCGAGATGTAGCCGCCCTGGCTCCAGCCCATCGAGCCGACGCGACTGCCATCCACCATGCCGAGCGCGACCAGATGATCGATGCCGGTCAGTACGTCCCACGCGTCACCGATACCGAGGTTGCGCACGTTGAGCGACCGGAACTTCTCACCGTAGCCGGCGCTGCCGCGATAGTTCGGCTCGAGGACCAGCGCGCCCTTGGCCAGCCAGCGATCGATGGGATAGTAGCCGGCGCCGCTGGAGTAGGGCGCCGGGCGTGACACACCGGTCGGGCCGCCGTGAATCACGACCAGCAGTGGATAACGCTGCCCGGCTTGGAAATCCACCGGCTTGTGCAGGACGCCTTCGATCTCCGCGCTGTCCTTGCTCTTCCAGCGAATGGTCTCGCGCGCGTGCTTGGGCCACGACGCGACCTGTTCCCCGGTGTCGCTCAGCTTCACCGCGTCCAGCGTGGGTGCCACCGGCGCGACGTAGACATCCGCAAAGCTCGAGGGCTCGGCGCCAATGAAGGCGACCGTGCGTCCGTCCGGCGTCAGCGAGAAGCCGCTCCCGATCCACTGATCGCGGACCGCGTGCTTCGTGATCTGCTTCGTGCTCGGATCCACTCGGAAGAGATAGGCCCATGTCCGCTGCGACGAGGAGAAGAAGAGACCAGCGCCGGTCCAGGTGATGAGATTCGCGTCTTCGTCGAACGCATCGGTCAGGGGCTCCGGCTTGCCGCCTTCCGCTGGCACCGTGGCGATGACGCTGTTCGCGTAGTAGTAGAACGGCTTGCCCATCGACGAGGTGAACGCGACGCGGGAGCCGTCGGGCGACCAGCGCGGGTTGGCATCGGGGCCGGCCGCCGTGACCAACGCCCGACGCTCACCGTCCGCGACCGTCACGATGGAGACGTCGGCGGAGCCGCCGTCGGAGGGATCGCTCGAAGTGCGATGATCGAACGCGATGCGTGTGCCGTCGCGCGACCAGTCGAAGCTGCCGACCACGAACGCGCCTCTGGTCAGCGGTTTCGCGTCTCGCGTTGGGATGTCGAAGAGATAGAGGTGCGCCATCTTCCGATCGAGATCCTCCAGGCGCATCTCACCGTACATCTTGTCGCGCTCCTTGATGGCCTCGGACGTGGGATCGGTCATCGTGTAGGCGATCCGCGCGGAGTCCGGCGCCCAGGCGAACGCGTTCACCCCTTCGCTGGCGCTCGTCAGCTTTTCGGCCTCGCCGCCCGTTGCAGCGATGCGATAGACCTGCCGCGTGTCGTCGCGATCCGAAATGAAGGCGAGCCACTGGCTGTTGGGCGACCATCCGGGCTGCTGGCTGGATTTCTTGGCGTTGGTCAGCTGTCGCGTCGATCGTCCTTGCGCATCGGCCAGCCAGATCTCGGTCTCGTACGCGTTCTCGTCCCAATTGGTCTCGCGGACCGTGTACGCGACCCACCGGCCGTCGGGCGACACCACCGGCGCGCTCACCCGCCGCAGATTCAGCACGTCGTCGATGGTGGGACTGTCGCCGTATGGAGGTAGGGGCGGTTCGCGAACCGCCCCTACGTTTGGTGCAAGGCCAGTGAAGCAGATAGCGACTGCGAGAGCCAGGAGGCGTGTGCGCATCGCGAGCGTCCCTGTTGGAGCTGAAGACCGGGTATCGGCGGAATTGAAGCCAGAATGTAGCACAGACGCACGAGGCTTGAGGCTCGAGAGCTGGGGCTTGGAGGCTTGAAGGCTTGGGGGCTTGGGGGCTTGGAGGCTTGGAGGCTTGCGGGCTCGAGGGCCGCAGGATCTTTCCCGTTCGGCGAGGCGTCCTACTGCCAGCAGTCGTTTTCGATAGCCAGCCCAGCCATGCCGAGTTGGCTTGACAGCCACGATGCCGGCGTCTACAAGGGGAGGCTGCTGGCTTGTCTCCCTCGTCCAAGGAGTCTCACATGCGGAAATTGTTTGCGTTCGTCGCGGGTGCTGCGTTCGTCGCCTCGCTGACTGCCCCCACGTTTGGCCAGGCGCACTCGATGACGGTCAAAGGTGAAGTCGTCGACGTCGCTTGCGCGACGAAGAAGGCGCCTGGCGGCAAGGGCGCCGACCACGCCGGCTGCGCGATGGCGTGCGCGAAGAAGGGGCAGCCGGTCGGACTCATGACCGCCGATGCCATCTACACGTTGACCGGCGACTACGCGGCGAACAACAACGCCAAGCTGCTCGACTTCGTCGCGAAGTCGGTGGAGGTCACCGGCGACATGACGGAGAAGGACGGGCAGAAGATCCTCAACGTCAAGTCGATCAAGCTGATGAACTGAATCGCTAGCTTTCAGCTATCGGCGCCGTCTAGCCGTAAGCCGAGAAGAAGGGAACGCCCTGCGCGGGTCACCGGGCGGCGATCGATGCCGTGCGTCAGTGGGAGTACTCGCCCACGCTGCTGAACGGCGTTCCCGTGCCGGTCGTGATGACGGCGACGGTCAGGTTTGACTTGAGGTAGGGGCGGTTCGCGAACCGCCCCTACGAATCTTATTTCGCAGCCACTGCCACTGGCGTCTCCCAGGGGAGACCCGTGCGGCCGAAGTGTCCGTAGTTGGTCGTGGAACGGTAGATGGGGCGGAGCAGATCGAGCGTCGCACAGATGGCGCGAGGGCGGAAGTCGAACGTGTCGAACACGAACTTCTCGGCCGCGTGTTCGTCGCCGGTGCCGAAGGTGTCGACCTTCACGGACACCGGCTTCGCCATACCGATGGCGTAGCCCACTTGAATCTCGGCTCGCTTTGCGAAGCCAGCCGAAACGACCTGGCGCGCGACGTAGCGGCAGAAGTAGGCCGAGCTCCGGTCCACCTTCGACGGATCCTTGCCGCTGAACGCGCCGCCACCGTGACGGCCCCAGCCGCCGTAGCTGTCGACGATGATCTTGCGGCCCGTGACGCCGGCGTCGGCCGAGGGGCCGCCATGCACGAAGCTGCCGGTCGGGTTCACGAACAACGTCACGTCCTTGCGCCACCAGTCGCCGAGAACACGCGGACCAAGATCCTCGCGCACGTAGTCGGTGATGCGCCTCTGATCGGCGTCCGGGGTGTGCTGCGTGGACACGACGACGGCACTCACGATCTTCGGCTCGCCTTTCTCGTAGACGACCGAGACCTGCGATTTGCTGTCGGGGCGCAGAAAGTTGACCTTGCCGGCTTTGCGATCGTCGGCGAGGCCGCGCGTCAGTTTGTGCGCGAGCAGGATCGGCAACGGCATCATCTCTTCGGACTCGTCCGTCGCGTACCCGAACATGATGCCTTGATCGCCCGCACCCTGATCGCCGCTCTGGCTCGTCGCCTCGGTGACGCCCTGACTGATCTCGTTCGACTGCTTCGTGATCAGAGAGATCAGCTTGAGCGTCGAATCGCAGAACGGCTCGCTCCCGTCCGTGTACCCGATCTCCTTGACCGCTTGCCGCACGACGGTCTCGTAGTCGAACGTGGCGTTGGTCGTGATCTCGCCGGCGATGACCACCGTGTCGCTCTTGACCAGCGTCTCGCACGCGACGCGGCTGCGCGGATCCTGCTCGAAGCAGGCATCGAGGATCGAGTCGGAGATGTAATCGCACACCTTGTCGGGGTGGCCCTCGGAAACCGACTCGGACGTGAACGTGAACTGCGACATATAGCTCCCTGCGCCGCAGGCGCAAACAAAAAAAGCCCGCCGACTCTCGGTCGCGGGCTTGCTCGCGACTTAGATAGAGATCAGCACCAGCCCCTCGCGGGACTGGCGTGGCGCGGCCCATCAAGTCGGGAAATCGCCGCGCAAGACGACTAGAAAGTATGGCCTTCGGAGGGGGGTGGTGTCAAACGACCCCGGGCGCACGCCGGCATGGGGCTTCAGGCTCAAGGCTCGCGGCGCAGTTTCGAGCCTCAGGTCCCAAGCCCCAGGCCGGGGGCGTGGTCAGTAGTTCAGCAACCTTTTAGAACCCAATCGACACGCCGACCGTGCCGCGCCAGTACTGGAAGCTTCCGAGGTCGATGTCGACATCCCCGAAGTTCACGTCTGACAACTGACGGAAGTAGCGCAGGTCGCCGCGCACGCCGACCTTCGGTCCGCCGAACCGAAGTCCGCCTCCGAGGTTGAGGCCAAAGGCCGAGTCGTTGACCTCATCGAAGAAGTCGCCCGCGCTCGAGATGTCCGTGCGCATCAGCCCGAGTCCACCGGTAACGTAGGGTTGAATGCCGCCCCCCTTGTAGCCAAACACCACGTTCCCCATCAAGGTGAGAACGTTGCCGTCAGCATCCAAGTCGAAGAGCGTCTCGTCATCGTCGGCCGAGAAGAACTTCGGGTGATACGCGAAGTCGACCTCGAAGCCGAGACCGGACGTGCCGAGCCACATCACGTCGGCGCCGTAGACGAACTTGCTGCCCGGCTCGACGTTTCCCGATTTGGCGGCGAACGTGGACCCGATGTAGGGCGTGAGGAATGTATCGGCCCGCGCCGACGCCGGGACGGCGAACAGCACGGCCGCCAGGGCGACAACGACGAGACTGCGGGTACGCATGAAGTACTCCCTTCTGTGTATCGAAACGCGTCGCGGGCTCGAGATGTGCCCGCGCGCCTTCGTGCTCCACAGCAACCCGCATACCAGAAGGGCGGTGGCGTCGCTAAATCTTATGGAATTAGAACTTAGGCGCAGATCGTCGCGCGAGGTGTGCGTTTATGGTCCGGCTGGTGATCCGGTTTTCGGAATGGGTGATTCAAAAAACGGACAAACCCGAAGGACATAACGATCGCGAGGGTATTTCGTGCCCGATTTGGTCCGCCTAAAGGCGGACCCCACGTACGAAGGGACCCACGTACGAAGCGGACCCCACGAACAACGGAGTCAGCGCCCGGACTTGTGCGAGGCGATGTAGTCGCGCGCGAACTGCTCGAGCACCTTGTTCGGAGGGCCGATCAGACGCGCTTCGTCCGCGGCCTTGTCGACGGGCCATCCATCCTGCAACACGCGCTTGACCATCCACATCGCCGCGACGCGACCCGCCGCCGCGCAATGGATGTACACGGGTTGATTGGTCTTGTCGGCGACGGCGGCGAGGAACTGATCGACGGCCTTCGGATCGGGCGCGCTACCGCTGAACGGAATGTGCACGTACTTGAGCCCGATCCCCTCGGCCTTCGAGCGGTTCTCGTCGATGTTCGCGCCCTGCTCGGTCGGGAGGCGCAGGTTGATGATGGTCTTGAAGCCATCTTGCTTGAGCGCGTCGAGCGCGGACACGTCGGTGGCGCCACCGCACGCGACCACGGCATCCACTTTCGTGAAATTCGTGATGCCGGCCCGCTCCTGCTTCTCTTGCGCCATCACGGTCGCCATCGCCAGCCCAACCAATCCAAGCACATAAATACTGCGCATGCGGCCCTCCGGAGCGATCATACGTGACCCGAGGCACGGCTGGGAATTTCCACGCGTCGGGCGGGGTTCTGTCGGGTCGATGCGGGATGGGAGTCCTGCGAACACAACGTTTGAACGGAGAGAGATGATGCAACGCTCAAGGATGTCTACGATGGTCGGATGGTGCCTGTGCCTGCTGACGCTCATGACCGCGGCGACGCGAGCAGACGCGCAGACGCAGACGCTCTGGGGTCTCGTCCAGGGCGCCAACACGCTCGTACGGTTCACCAGCGCGACGCCCGGGACGCTCGATCAGGTGTTGGCGATCACAGGGGTGGCCAGCGGTGAGACCTTGCGAGGGATCGACTTTCGTCCTGCCACGGGCCAGCTGTTCGCCATCGCCACCGATGCGGCAGGCGCCCAGGTGCGCCTGTACACGATCGACTTGGCCACCGGCGTGGCCACGCCATTCGCGCCGCTGATCGCAGTGCCCACTCCGGGCACGCAGTGGGGCATGAGCTTCAACCCCGTCCCCGATCGCGTTCGTCTCGTGAACGAGGCGGGGGAGAACCTACGACTGAACCCGAACAATGGGGCGCTGGCTGGCGACGACACGAACCTCACGCCTGGGGCCGTCGTCGACTCGTCTGCGTACGATCGCCAGTTCGGCGGCGCGACGCAAACCACCCTGTTCGCGATCAACCGTGCCACGAACTCGCTCTCGTTCCAGGGCGGCCTGAACGGCGCCACCCCGCCAGGACCGAACGGCGGCGTCATCACCGCCGTCAGCGGGCCGCTGGGCATCACGTTGAACGCCGGCTCGCCGACTGCGTTGGAGGTGACGACCGACGGCGTGATGCTGGCCGCGATGCGGCCGAGTGGCGGCTCCGCCGGGCTGTACACCATCAACACCACGAGCGGCGCGGCGACGCTCGTGGGCGCGATCGGCAACGGTGCGCAGGACATCGGCAGCCTTGCCGTCGTGGATCCGTCGTTCACGATTTCACCGGGCACGGGAACCTACAGCTCCAGGCAGGCCTTCGATCTCGTGCTGTTGTTCAACCTGATCGGTCGAACGGTCACCAGCGGGACGGTGACGTTCGACGGCGTCAACGTCGGCGCGGCGCTCGGGTCGTGCATCGTGCCTGGCACGGGTGCGTCCGGGCTCATCACCTTGCGATGCGCGAATCTCGGGGGCCCCGTCATCGGCCCGGGCGCGCACGTGCTCGACATCGCGCTCGTGCTCAGCGACGGCAGTCTGCTTCGCCGCTCGGTGACATGGACGGTGCTGGCGGTGACCGAACAGTAAACGCGCTCTTACAGAAAATCCTGCGTGGGGTTCGCCTAAAGGCGGACCCCACGTTCATTTGAGAACACGTTCTCGCCAGAGTTTGGTAGGGCGTGGGGTCCGCCTTTAGGCGGACCTTCGAGGGCCGGCCAAAGCCGGCCCCCACGTCTATTCGAGAATCGTCACCTGCTACGGCGTGCGGGCTTCGAGTCGGGCGAGACGCGCGCGCAAGGCGGTGACTTCATCCAACAGGTCGCGGGTCCTCTGTTCGAGCGCCTGGATCGCGCGCATGTTGATGCCGTTGATGTCGACGTAGCTGATGGTCACCTCGTTCTCGCCGAGCCCGAACGCAGCGCGAAAATCCTGCGCCATGGGACCCGCGTGCCGCACGCCGGGCTCATGGATGAAGCTCCACGTCGTCACCGGCACGTCTCTCATGCGCCCAAGGACTTCCTCACCGTCGAGCGGCGCGATGTCGCGCTTGCGGGCGCGATCCGAGGTCGACGTGATCGTACCCGTGCAGACGAAGTTCCCAGTCGTCGCCGCCACTTCACAGCCGTTCACGAGATTGGTCGACGTGAGGAACCGCACGCCGCCGGTGGCACGGACGACGAACTGGTTGTTCGCGGTCGGGACCGTAGCGGCGACGCCGGAGTTGTCGCCGAAGATGAACGAACCCGAGCGAGTCGAGGTCGACACGTTCCTGCCAAGTGCGACGCTGTAGTCCGAGCTGGCTGTGACGTTGCCGCCCGCGGCGATGCTTGCGGTACCGCTGGCGGTGGTCTCCAGCCCGAGGGCAGCGCTGCGCGCGCCACTCGCGTTTGCGTAGTAGCCGATCGCCAGGCTCGTCGTGCCCGACGCTGTCGAGCCGAAGCCGCCGGCAAGGGTGTATGGCCCGCTCGCGGTGGTGATTCCGCCCAACGCCGTGCTGCTCACACCGCTGGCCGCAGTGCCCGAGCCCAACGTCGTGCTGGATTCTCCCATCGCCCTGGTCGTGTTGCCGAGAGCCGTGCTGTACTGCCCGCTCGCGATGGTGTTGGAGCCCATCGCGACGGCGGCCTTCTCCTCGGCGCGAGCTTGATAGCCGACCGCGAAGCCATACGAGTGCCCGGCCTCGGTGTTATACCCGAACGCCGCGCTTTGCGGACCAGGGTTGTCCCACTGCCCGCTGTCGACCATTCCGGCGCGAATCGCTCCGCGACCGGCGAACCACATCGCGCGCACGCCCGCGCCGGTGGCCGGAACGGTGCCAACGTCCTCGATCCCCTTCGCGACGAAGCTGCCGTCGGGAAGGAACGCCGACTGACCGACGATGAGGCCCCTCGCAAAGCTGCCGATCGGCGCCGGGCGGGGTGAACCGGCGACTGCCCCTGGATTGAACGCGAGCATACCGCTCGCGCCGGTGCTATCCCGCCACGTGCCGCCCAGCGTGGCGAGGCTCACCGTCACGTCGACGTGCAGCGGCGTACCCGTCGGAGTCACGACAATGGCCAGGCCGAAGCCGATCGATCCGTCGGGATTGAAGAACGCCGTTCCAGCGACCGAGGCGCGCTGACTCGCACCACATTGATCGTCGTATCCGTCCAGCGCGAACACGCCACCCATCTGCGAGACGGTCAGCGTGATGACATTGCAGTACGGTTGCAGCTGCCAGCGAAACGCGCCGATTGTTTGAGCCGATGCGACCAGCGGCGCAATCGCGATCATCAGAACGAACGTACACACGCGGATCATCGTGGCTCCCGCCTGCCGCTAGCGCTGTCTGGCTTCGAGCTGTGCGATCCGTTCACGCAGCGCGGCCAGTTGTTCGGTAAGAGCTTGAATCGCCCGCAGCGCGATGCCGTCGGCGTCGATCGTCGTGATCTTCAGCGGATCCTCGCCCAGGCCGAACGCGGCGTGAAAGTCCTGCGCGGTCGGGCCCGCGTGGCGAATGCGCCCGTCTTGCGACTTGTAGCTCCACTCCCGCACCGGCAGGCTCGCGAGCTTGGTCAGCACCTCGTCACCATCCAGATCCCGGAAGCGCTCTTTCATGTTTGCGTCGGAGACCGAGCCCCACGATCCACCGCCCGGAGCGACCGTGACGCCAGCTGTCAGGGTGCTATTGGTGAAGAGTCGCACGCCGCCGCTCGCGCGCACGTTGAACTGGTGTGCTTGGCTTGCGGCGAGCACCGTGCCCGCCGAGTTGTCGCCGTAGACGAACGCTCCGTCGAAGCCGTTGGTGGACGCGTTGAAGCCCATCGCGGTGGTGAAGTTGCCGCTGGCGGTCGTGACGGAGCCAGTGGCCAACGAGGCAAAGCCGCTCGCTATCGTGGAGTTGCCCAGGGCCGTGCTGCGATCGCCGCTGGCTCGCGATCCGAAGCCCAGGGCCACGCTATGGGTGCCGATGTTGGCGTCGTCCCACGACCCTGCCTGATTGGTTCCGGCGCGGAAGGCCGCCTTGCGCGAGTACCACATGAGGCGCGCGCCCGGCTCGGTCGAGGGGATGGCGCCGACGCCGAAGCCACCGTCGATGTCGAAGCCGCCATCGGCGTTCAGCGTGAACGCGGGCGGGACCGACGCCGGCACCGAC
>DAINCF010000155.1:0-14013 GCA_036732565.1 Vicinamibacterales bacterium | reverse complement strand
CACCATGGTCGGGGGCGACTTCGAGACCGTGCGCGGCGCTTGGGGTCTTCGCGGTGAGGTCGCGCTGTTCGCGGAGCGAACGCTGCAGGTGGCAAACGCCCCCGCAGTCGCCGACGGCCCTTCGACGGCGCAGGCAGGTCGTGCCGTCGAAGCCGGCGTCGGCGTGGATCGCGAGGCTGGTGACTATCGTGTCAGCGGCAACCTCGTTCTGACGCGACAGTGGGCGCGAACCGCAGTGGAGGACGTCAACCGAACCGATGTCACGCTCGTGGCGGTCGGGGAGCGCAGCTTCGCGCGTGAGACCCGCAGGCTGAAGGTGCTCGGGATCTACGATCCCTCCGACGGGACGGCGTTCGTCCGCGCCATTGCGGAGACGAGTCTTCGTGACAACGTGTCGCTCGAGGCGTCTGGAGGGGTATTCGCTGGCGAGGGCCTCGGGAGGCTCGACCGGCTGGCCAGTCGCGACTTCGTCTATCTTCGACTGAAGGTGTTCTATTGAACGTGCTGCCGCTGCATGCCGGCAACCCCAATCCGATGACCGGCGCCGGCAATTGGACGTATCTCGTCGGTGGGCCGCGGCCGGTGCTCATCGACGCCGGCGTGGGTATGCCGGATCATCTGTCCGCCATCGCCGACGCGGCCCCGGAGGGGCCGCACAGGGTCGTCGTGACGCATGCGCATCCCGACCATGCCTCCGGCGCCGAAGCTATCGCCGAGCGCTGGCCGGATGCGCGACTCGAAAAGTATCCATGGCCCGGACGTGATGCGCGCTACCGCGTGTCGTGGGTCCGACTCGCCGATGGCGATCGCGTGGAAACAGGGAGCACCAGCTTGCACGTAGTGCACACGCCCGGCCATGCGCCCGATCACATCGCGCTGTGGAATCCTGAAACGCGCACGCTCTTTACTGGAGACCTCGTCATCCTGGGCGGGACCGTCGTCATCCCCGCGTCTGGCGGCGGCGACCTGCTGGACTATCTCGAATCGCTTCGGAAAATCGTGGCGCTGAAGCCGGTGCGCCTCTTTCCCGCGCATGGCGATCCGATTGACGACCCGATCGCGATTGTCGAGCAGTACCTCGAGCATCGACAGCAGCGCGAACAGCAGGTGCTGACTGCGCTGGATGCCGGGCGTGAGACGGTCGAGGCGATGGTCGCGTCGATTTATCAGGGCCTCGCTCCCGCGCTGGTCCCGATGGCCCAGGAAAGCGTGCTGGCACACTTGCGAAAGCTCGAACGAGAAGGCCGTGCCTCCCACGCGAGCGGTAGGTGGCAGCTGATTGGCGAGCGATAATTGGTCTTTGGTAGAGGCTGGCTCGCCGCTGCGGTAGAGGCGGGGCTTCAGCCGCGCCCAAGAGATCCTATGGACAACGTCATCGATTTCGTCAACGTCAACCGCGATCGCTTTGTAGATGAGCTGAAGGGCTACCTCGCGATTCCCAGCATCAGCGCACTTCCGGCGCACACAGCCGACGTGCGGCGGTGCGCCGAATGGACGCGCGACGAGCTCCAGCGCATCGGCCTCCAGAACGCCCGTCTGATCGAGACGGCCGGTAACCCCGTCGTCTACGCCGAGTGGCTCGGCGCAGCTGACGCGCCGACGATTCTCTACTACGGGCACTACGACGTGCAGCCGGTCGACCCGATCGATCAGTGGACCTCCCCACCGTTCGAGGCAACCGTGCGCGACGGAGAGATCTACGCGCGCGGCTCGGCCGACGACAAGGGGCAGGTGTTCATGCACTTCAAGGCGGTGGAGGCGCACCTGCGCCAGAACCAGGCCCTGCCCGTCAACATCAAGTTTCTGATCGAAGGTGAAGAGGAAGTTGGCAGCGCACACCTCGACGATTTCGTGCGCGCGCACAAGGATCTGCTGAAGGCCGACGTCGTCGTGATCAGCGACTCGACGATGTTCGATCGGGGTGTCCCGTCGATCTGCTACGGGCTGCGGGGGTTGGCGTACTACCAGATCGATTTGCGCGGCACGAAAACCGACTTGCATTCCGGGTCGTTCGGCGGTGCCGTCGCCAACCCCGCGATGGTGCTCGGGCAGATCCTCGCGCAGATGAAGGACAAGGGCGGGCGCATCAAGATTCCAGGCTTCTACGAAGATGTGGTGCCGCTGCGCGATGAGGAGCGCCAGGAATTCGCGAAGCTCCCGTTCAACGAGCGCAAGTACCGCCAGGATCTCGGAGCGCCGAAGCTGTACGGCGAGTCCGGATACACCACCTTGGAGCGCATCTGGGCGCGGCCCACGTTCGAAGTGAACGGCCTGCTCGCCGGCTTTACCGGCGACGGTGCGAAGACCGTCATCCCCGCGACGGCGATGGCCAAGGTCAGCATGCGCCTCGTGCCGAATCAGGATCCGAAGAAGATCGGCGATCTCTTCGAGGCCTACATGAAGAAGGTCGCACCCAAGACCGTGGAGCTCAAGCTGACGCGGATGCACGGCGGCAAGCCGTTCATGACCGCATTCGACAACCCGTTCGTGCAGGCCGCCGGGCGCGCGATCGAGCAAGGCTTCGGCCAGCGTCCCGTCTTCAATCGCGAAGGCGGCTCAATCCCCGTCGTCGCGACGTTCCAGGAGGAGCTCGGCCTGCCGTGCGTGCTGTTCGGTGTCGGCCTCCCCGACGAGAACGCCCACGCGCCGGACGAGAAGCTGGATCTGGGCAACTTCCACAACGGCGTCATCGCGTCGGCATATCTCTACAAGGAGATCGGCGAGCTTCGCTAATTGAACCCCGCGACCCGGCGGCGCAGCGCCTTCACGTGTTCCCAGGTCTGCGCCGCTTCCTTCTTCTCGTCGTCGGTCTGCTCGGATGGGCGAGCAAGACGCAGATAGGACTCGAGATCGCGCAGGGCGGCGTTGAAGTCCTCGAGGTGGTATGCGAGCAACCCTCGATCGCGGACCTCGGTGGGCGACGTCGGCATCAGTGCCACGAGCAGGTCGGTGACGGCCCTGGCCTGGGGGAACGAGCGCATCTGCACGTAGTTCCGTTTCAGGTTGTAAAGCATCCGCACGATGACGTCGCGCCGGCTCGCGCCCACGAGCATGTCCGGCTCCAACGTTGCCTCGCTGCTGGCTCGCTTGTGCAGCAGCTTCTGGCACGCGGCTTCGTCGAGGATGCCGCCGCCGCCGAAGGGATCGACGATGACGGCGCGCGTGCTCGCGAGGCGCTGGTCCATGACTCGTGTCAGAAAGTGCCCTGGGAAGTTGATGCCCTCCGCGCCGAGTCCCGCGCGTCGCGCGACCTCGATGTGGATCAACGAGAGCGTGATGGGGATGCCGATTCGGCGATCGATCACCTGGTTCAGACAACTGTTGCGCGGGTCCTCGTAGTGGTCGCGATTGCCGTGGAACCCGAGCTCGCCGTACAGGTATCGACCGAGGCGATCGACGCGCACCTCCAGCGGCGCCTCGGGCCCGGGATCCTGGCCGATGCGCCGCGCCGCTTCCTCGCCCATCGCGTCGAGATCACCGAGATACCGGGCCGCGTCGAGCTGCCGATACTCGAGGCGGGCCACGACCAGCGCCGCCGGTGCGAGATCATCGCCCGGTCGATCGATCAGATCGAGCAACTGCTCCGACACACTGGACATCACGAATCGGATAGACGATCCAGATCGGCGAGCGTCAGGTCGGCCAGGCCGCCGACCACGAGCTCGGCCGCGCCCTTCAACTCCGTTGCGTCGTAGGTGTTGGTCACCGCGACCAGGCGTAGGCCCGCCTCGCGCGCCGCCTCGAGGCCCCAGCGTGAGTCCTCGATCGCGACGGTGCGCGCAGGGTCCAGCGTCCGGCCCGACGACATCTGCAGCCGCGCGAACGCGTGGAGGTAGGGGTCGGGCGCCGGCTTGCTCCGCGACGTGTGGTCCGCGCCGACGATGACGGGGAAGAGGTCGCGAAGTCCCGCGCGATCGAGGACCTCCTCGATCTCATGACTGAGGGCGCCGGACGCGATCGCAATCGGCACGGCCGCCGCCGCGGCTTTGATGAACTCCGCCGCGCCCGGAAACAACAGCTCGCCCGCGGCCGCCAATTCGTCGTAGCGCGCGCTCTTCTGTGCGACGAAGCTCTCCACTTGATGCTCGTCGAAGGGCCACGCCTGATCGCGTGCCAGCATCCGGAACACACCCACATCGTCGTAGCCGAGGTACTTGTCGAAGTAGTCGCGATCGCTGAGCGAGAAACCCGCGGCGCTCAGGACGTCCTGATAGGCGCGCAGGTGCAGGCGCTCGCTATCGGCGATGACGCCGTCGAAGTCGAAGATGATCGCGTGCAGCGGACGGGTCATGGGACTGTGCTGTCGGAGGTTGGGAGACGCTCGCCGGCGCGCACCGGGGTCTTCAACCGGTTCTCACTCGGCGGAAATGGGCAGTCGTAGGCGGCGTTGTAATAGCAGTAGGGATTGTAGGCGGCGTTGAAGTCGACGATGTAAATGCCCGTGGCCGTGGGGTCCAGCTCCATGTAGCGTCCGGCCGGATACGTTTCGGTGCCGCTGGTGAGATCCGCGAACGGCACGAACAGCCGCTGGGCGTTCGGCGAGCCGACTTCGAAAAACGCGGTCAGCGTCATCCGCTGTCCGTGCAGCGTGAACGCCAGCGTGCCGACACGCTCGTAGGGGCGCAGCTTGCCGGTGGACGTGGGCATCTGGAGCGGCGTGCGTTCGCTCGCCGGCTGCAGCTCGGCCGGCACGGCGTAGCCTTCGTCAACGGGGAAGTAGGCCAGCGGGAGCAACCGGTCGCGATCCTCCAGCAGGACCGGCGACTCCTTGTCCACCCGGAACATCTCGTCCTTGCGCGCGCGCTCGGCCGCCATCCGCGACATGTAGTCTTCGGGCGCGGGCGCCGTGCACGCCGCGACCATCATCATGGCGGCCAGGGCCGACCCTCGCAGAGCGGTCTTCACGGCGCCTTCTATGATGGCATACGGTCGCAGGTGGGGCTAACCGCGCGTTGCGAAATTACCGATCCCGTACGTAGCGCAGGCCTTCAGGCCTGCCCAACACGTCGGTAGGCCGGCTCTCATCGCTGAGGCAGGTCTGAAGGCCTGCGCTACGTACAATTTCGCGAACGTGCTCTAACCGGCAGCGCGACGTACCGCGGGGATTTCGCTCTGCCCCCGCGGAAGGGATCAAACAATCGTCCCGATCATCGCGAGCGTCGCGGCGGCCGCGATGAGCTGCAGGACGAGCCCGGCGCGATCGCCTAGGAAGACGATGGCGAGGCCGAGGCTTGCGGCGGCAGCCAGCAGGGCACGCCCGTAGAGATCGACGGTTTCCTCGGCCACGCCGGTCGACGTCGCTCGTCGCCGGGTGAGGTCGATGATCGCGCTGGCGATCTCGCGATCCGGCTCGCGGTCGAGCTCGAAATAGCGTCCCCCGCCAGCGGTGGCGATCACCGTCAACGAGCTCCGATCGAGAAACGACCGCAGGCGCGTCGAGCCCGTCGGATCGGGAATCGCGCCGCCGACGGTCGTGCCGACGCCCACGACGTGGACAGGAATCACGTGCTGTTGCGCGAGGGCCAGAGCCTTCGCCACTTCGCCGCTCCACGACTGACCGTCGGAGATCAGCACGAAGGCCTTGCCGTTGAGCGACTTCCCGGTGATCTCCTCGTCCTTCTGGACGAGCCGCACGCCCCAGTAGACGCCCCGCTCGATGTTCGTGTCCCACGAGGCGTCATCGTCGAGCCGGAACGGCGGTGCGGTGCCGAGGTGATCGAGGAAGAAGAACAACGTATTCGGATCGCGCGTCAGGCGGACCTGCGGCGTGGCGATATGCGCAAAGAGCGCCAGCGCGACGCGGTCGTGCTCCCAGCGCAGCGATTCGCCGAGCACGCGCAGAAACGCGACCGAGCGCTGCCACCGATTGCCCGGCACGTCGACGACATGCATCGAGGCGGAGCCGTCCTGCAGCACGACGAGATCGACGCCGCCGGTGTGGCGCGTGGACACGACCGCGACAGGCCTGGCGAGCGCGAGAATGGCAAACGCGAGCGCGACCAGCACCGCCAGCCACGACAGGAGATCGCCGAAGATCGGGATGCGCTCCTTCACGGGCACGAGCCGCACGCGACGATAGCGCCGCGCATCGCGGCGCCGCAGCCACACCTGACGTATCCACAGGATGACGAGTCCTGCCGGAACGACGAGGAGGGACAGATACGCCTGTGCCTCGAAGCGGACGGAACTAAGATCGATTCCCATTCGATTTCGCAGATTCAATGCGGCCGCAGATTACGCAGATTCAAAATTGGTTGATCACCCCTTCTTCACTCTCGCGGCGCCTCGGCCGGCTTGCTCCGCTTCCCGGCGCTCGTCTGGTTGCATCGGCACGATCATCTTGAAGGTCTTGAGATCCGAGCCTGGGGGAGGCGCCCCTGGCACGCCGTGAATCGTCACGTCACCGCCGCCCTGATTCGGCGGGACGTCTCGTCGACCCGCGGCGATGCCGGCGCGAAGACGGACGACGAACTCGTAGTTGAAGGCGGCGTCCTCGTCTTCCGGGTGATCGCGAACCACGGCCGCGTACTGCTTCACGACCTCGTCGAGTCGCGTCACCACGGTCTGCCACGTGCCGCCGGCTTCCATCGTCGCGTGATACGCCTCGTTGGCGGCCAGCAGCGAGCCCTTCGCGGCCGGCTCGGGCGTGCCCTGCCAATAGCGCGCCGTGTCGCGAATGCGGTCGGCGCGGCCGGCCGATGCGTCCACGCCAGGCAGGCGACGCAGCAACGCGCCGGTGGGTTCGCCGATCGTCGAGACGGCGCGATCGTATTGAAGGGTGGCGAGATCTTGGGCGCCGTCGGCCAGTCCTCGATCGAGGTCCGCCGTCGTCCACAGCCCGGCGCCGACGAGCGCGAGCAGCCCTGCGAGCACCAATTGACCAACCAGCGATGTCATCGTGATCCCTCTCCGAACTCAGAATGTCGAGCGTGTCGGCCTGAGGTTTGCGCCCTGAGGCGTGAGCCCATGGGCTCCTGATCTTGGATCTCGTTCATGGGAACTTCCGGAAATGAGGCGTCGTGAAACGGAGCAGCAGCGCGCCGGTCCAGCATGCGACCGCCATCAACGCGAAGGCCGAGAATCGCGGCTCTTCGGTGCTGTACTGCCGCATCTCGATGCGGCCTTCCGACGCCCGATCGATCGCATGGATCGCCCGTACGATGGCGCCTTCATCGGTGGCGTTGAAGAAGCGTCCGCCGGTGCGTGCCACCGCGTCGAACCACGCCTGATCCGAGACGGCCTTCTGCGCGTCCGCTCCGCCCCCGACCCGAATGAAGTAGACGGGAATGCGATTCGCGGACGCCGCGCGTAGCACTTCGAAGGGGCTGCGGCCGTCCTCGGTGACCTCCGCGTCGACACCATCGCTGAAGATGACCATGACGTTGCCGGCGGCCTCGAGGAAGCTGAACGCCTTGAAGAGGCCGACGCCCTGGTCGATGGCGTTGGCGATGATGGTGCCCTGATCGGGGAAGGCCATGAACTCGTTCCAGTCCCCGATCAGCGACGTGCTCAACAGGATGTTCTCGTAGTCGGACGTGAACGGTGTGATGACGTAGGCCTGATCGCCGAATTCGATGAGCGAGATCAGATCGCGGTACTGCCCCTTCATCCGGAGCTCGATGAAGTACCGCGCGGCGCCGACCGTGGTGAAAAACGCCGCCTGATTCGGGGCGTTCCGCGCCAACCGCGTCGATGGCATCGCCGACAGCATGCTCGACGACGCGTCGATCATCAGGCTGATGCGGCGACCTGGGTACGACACCTGGCGCTGCACCAGCGGCAAGCGTGGATCGGCCAGCGCCAGCGCGAAGAAGGGGAGGCCCACCAGCGCGAGGAGCCAGGCGCCATGGCGCGTGAATGACGCACCGGACGTGGAGAACTGCGGAAGCAGGGCAGGGAGGCCGACGCGCGCGCCACGCGATGCGCCACTGGTCAGCACGCGGACGAGCAGTGCGGTGACCGCGACGCCCAGCAGCGCCAGCAGCCACAACCGCGTCTGATCGTTCTCCGCGAAGTGGAGCTCCGACAGACGGAGGCTCGCGCCTTCGTCGATCGTTCGGCGGATCGCCTCGAGGAGCTTGGTCAGTGTTTCCACATCCGGCTCGCGGTCGTCGTGACCCAGGCGGTCAGCGCCCGACGGGTATCAGCGATCCAGGTGTGATCGGCGGCGAGTCGCTCGGTGGCGCGCAAGCCTCCAGCGACCGCCTCGTCGAGCGCCGGGAGGTTGGGCTGATCGCTGCGGCCGTAGCGCGCCGCCGTGAGCCCGGCCAGTGCGTCGCGCAGCTCTTCGATCGTCAGCCGGCTCGAGGCGCCATTCGAGTTGGCGAGCGCGCGGGTGAGGGTCTCCGGCGTCGCCGCTCCGGAGACGCTGGTCCTGACCCGCCTGGTGAAGCCACCGCCGACGATCAATTGCCCATCGTCGATCAGCGCGCCATTGGCGGCGGGACGCTGAGCGACCGGTCGTCCGATCGCGTAGCTCGCGGCAATTCGCAGCGCCGCCAGCGCGTGTCCTGCGCTCTCGGGCGACCATCCGCTCTGCTGGGTTTCCGTTCGCACCGACGACAGCGTGCGCTGCACCGTGCGGAGGACCTCGCGTACAGGGAGCGCGGAGGCGGCCGCGGAGGTGCTGGCCCGACCGCGCCGGATGGCCCGGGCCAGCGCCACCAACGCCAGCAGCGCGCCAACGACCATCAGCAGGCCGCCCGTCAGACGGAGCGTGCTCGCGCGCAGGCGCAGGCCGTCGATTTCACGCAGGGGAACGCCAGGCGTCTCGCGGACGTCGCGGGTGGAGTCCGGCACCAGCGAGGCGACGCGCACGGTCAATGCCGGCAGTTGATACGTCAGGTCCCGTCCTTGCGTTGCTTCACCCTGACCCGCTCGCGTGTCGACGCGATAGCTCACCTGCACCGGCGGCACGGTGGCCTCCGCGCCAAAGAGGTTCTCGGCCATCAGACGCAACTGGTACTCGTACTGAAAGAACCGCCGGCTCGCCGTGCGGACGTCCGAGCCACGCGACCCCCCCGTCACCTCGAACGGCGGCAGTTGCATCACCGCGGGGTCGAGGCGCGACTGATCGGGCACCACGCGCGTGGCGGTGGTCTCCACCACCGCGCACGTGAGGACGATGGAAAAGGGCTCGCCGACGCGGACCGACCCCGTGGATGCGCGCCACCAGCAGGTGATGGGCTCGACCTCCACGTCAACCGCTTGCGCGCGGACATCGCCCGCGCACGCGATTCCGATCAACAACCCCAGAACGAGTCGTGTGGACATCTATCTCCTCGGGCGGGGCCACAGCCGCGCCTCTTCCGCTGTCACGGCAAGCGTCTGCCTCTTCCCACTGTCGAGCGTCTACTTCTTTCTGAGCCGTCGCTCGATCACGAACTCCATCAACGCAATGTCCGCCTTCGTCTGGTCGAACTCGAGCCGCAGCACGTCGAGGTCGGCCTGCTTGGCGAGGCGCGCAATCTCGTCCTGCCATTCACGCACACGTCCAGCCATGCGGCCGAGATCCTTCCGCGTCATGGTGCGCGACCGACGGCTCTCGACGTCGAATGCTTCGATCCATCCCGCCGACACGTCCGGCAGCTCGAACGCCGAGGCCGCGTCGACGATGGTGAGGAACACATCGTGGACGGTGTTGACGAGCGCCAGCTCGCGGATGATGTCAGGGGCGTCGACGAACAGAAAGTCCGAGACCACCGGCACGAGCGACGTCCGCCGCGTGAATCCCGTCAGCGTGCCGCTCAAGCTGCCGGCGTGACGAATCTCCTGCAACCCGTAGCCGTGCTGATAGGCCTCGAGACAATGAATGACTTGCGCCTTGCCCGTGCGCGGCCGCACCGCCCCCATTTCCGACAAGCGATCCGCGAACGTGATCAGGCCGAATCGATCCTGAAAGAACACCGCCGACATGCCGATGGTGGCGATCGCCCGCGCGATGGTCGCCGCGATCGGGATCCCGTCGATGCCGCATTGCGTCGACAGCGACCCGTCGGCCACCACGATCACGCTGGCGGTCGTCGGCTGCTCGAAGGTGCGGACGATGAGCGGACTGAAATTGGTCAGCGTCGACTGCGCCCAGTCGATGGTCTCGAAGCGATCGCCCGCTTCCCACTCGCGGAGCCCGACGAAGTCGAAGCCGGTGCCGTGAAATACGCTGGCGTGATCGCCGAGCGTGAACTCCCGCATCCGCTTGCGGATCACCAGCTCGATCTCGGTGATATCCGAGAGGTTGATGAGCGGCTCGCTACCGCGCTCGCTCGACCCGAGCCACGCCGCGGGTCTGGTTCTCACGGAATGGGTATCCGATCCAGGATGTCGCGGACGACGGCGTCGGTCGTCAGCCCGTGGCTGGCGGCGTGCGGGCCGAGCCAGATGCGATGGCCAAGGACGTAGGGGGCGAGATCCTGGATGTCCTCCGGGTAGACTTCGTCGCGCTGCCGCATCAGCAGGGCCCACACCTTCGCCAGCCGCCCCCAACAGATGATCGCCCGAGGCGAGGCGCCGAGATCGACCCCGTGCTCGACGAGCTCAGAGGGTGAGTGCGTCAGCCAATCGATCTCCGGGTTGTACGGTCGGGTCGCCGCCACGAGGCGTTGAATGTAGTCGCCGAGCCGTTCGTGGAGGAACACCTGCTGGTTGATCGCGGACCGGAGCTCGATGATCCGTTCCTTCGAGAGCAGCATCTCGAGGCGGACCCGCTTGAAGTCGAAGTTCACGAGCTTGCGTTCCTCTTCGGGCGGGAGGTACCCGATGTTCACCATGATCGCGAACCGATCGGTCGCGGCCTCGGACAGCGGGAACGTCCCCTGTCCCAGTTCCACCGGGTTCATCGTCGCGATCGCAAAGCTGAAGGCGGGAAGCTCGTAGGTGGTCTTGCCGACCGTCACCGTGCGATCCTGCAACCCCTCCAGGAACGCGCTCTGCGACTTGAGCGGAATGCGGTTGATCTCGTCGAGCAGGATGACCTCGGCTTCAGCCAGCGGTCCGAACTCGGTGACCAGCTCGCCGGTCGCCGGGTTGATCATCTGGAAGCCGACGACTTCGGTCGGCTGCAGATCGGCGCGTCCCTGGAGGCGCGCGAACCGCGCGTTGCTGATGGCGGCGAGAATGACGCCAAAGAAGGTCTTGCCGACGCCCGGCACCCCGCGCAGCAGGAGGTTGCCCGAGTTGACCTGCCGCTGCTCCTTCTTGTCGTAGGTCGTCGGGATCTCGGTGAGCAGGACGACGTTGGCCAGGACTTTCGCCGTTTCGTAACCGACCAGGGCCTTGGAGCCCTCGGCGAGGATGGATTGGTGAAACGCTAGCGCTTCCTGCAAATCAGAATGCAACGGCAGGGCCCCCCGCCCCCGCCGGAGGCGGGGCAAACCAACACAGTCCTAGCGAGGCGAAGCTACACTGCCTGATTGCTGCGCGAAAGCTGAGCCTCGCTAGAAGCGACAATCGTATCTGATCGGACGGGCTGGGCCGTCATGCTTTGTCACATTCCCGTCCCACGCGGCTCCCCAGCGCTCGAGCTACAGTACGTCGAACACGTAGCCCCCGCGCGCGACGGTTGCGTCCGCGAGCCGACGACGCATGGCGACCGTGTTGGCCGGCGTGAATTTGAGGAGACGGCGCAGCGCGGCGAGCGTCGTCCGCAGGGTGTCCCCTTCCAGCATGGCGGCGAGCGCGGTGCGGGCGGCCAGCTCCGTTCGGCCGGCGGAATCGTGCACGTACGCGGTGGCCGCGTCGACGTGCAGCGAAGCGTTCGGAAGCGCGCGCGCCGAGGCGTCCGCCGCGCGAAGGACCGCGCTTTCGGAGGTGTAGGCCTCGATGAGGATGTCCGCGATGGCGCTGACGACCTCCTGTTCCTGCTCCAGCTTCGCGCCGTAGCGCTCCAGTGCCGATCCAGCGACGAGCAGCGCCACCTTCTTGAGCGCCGTCGCAAGGCGACGTTCCTCTGCCAGCACGGCGTCCGAGGCGTCGCCGAGCCCTGTCGGGGGCCCCATGATCTCGTCGCGCAGCCGCTCCGCGGCGGCCATCAGCGGCAGCTCTCCCTTGAGCGCGCGCTTGATCAGCATCCCGGGAATCAGCAGCCGGTTGATTTCGTTGGTGCCCTCGAAGATGCGGTTGACCCGTGCGTCGCGGTAGTGCGCTTCGGCGGGGTAGTCCTTGACGAAGCCGTTGCCACCGTGAATCTGCAGGTTCTCGTCGAGGATGAAATCCAGGGCCTCGCTGCCGAACACCTTCGCGATGGACGCTTCGACGGCGAACTCTTCGAGCGCGCTCAGCATCGTCTCGCCCGAGTGCGATTCGGGCGCCGGCGCGGCGGCGATCTGCTCGTCGATGAGGCCGGCGGTGCGGTACATGAGGCTCTCGAGCGCGTATTCACGCGCCGTCATCTCGCCGAGCTTGTGCTTGATGGCGCCGAACGTCGCGATCGGCGTGCTGAACTGCTTTCTCGTCGCGGCATACTTGGCCGCCTCCGCGATGCCGACGCGCGCCGCGCCCGAGCACATCGCCCCAAGCTTGAAGCGCCCGAAGTTCAGGACGTTGAACGCGACCTTGTGGCCCTTGCCGATCTCGCCGAGGACGTTCTCCGCCGGCACATGCACGTCCTGCAGGATGACCGGCGTGGTCGATGAGCCGTGCAGCCCCAGCTTGTGCTCTTCCTTGCCGGTCGACACGCCGGGCCAACCGCGCTCGACGATGAACGCGGTGAACTGCTCGCCGTCAACCTTCGCGAACACGATGTAGACGTCGGCGAAGCCGCCGTTGGTGATCCACATCTTCTCGCCGGAGAGGACGAAGGCGCCATCCGGCTGCCGCGTCGCGCGCGCCTTCGCGCCCAACGCGTCGGAGCCCGAGCCGGATTCGCTGAGGCAGTACGCGCCGACGGTCTCGCCGGAAACGAGTCCGGGGAGGTATTTCTCTTTTTGTGCCTCGGTGCCGAACATGCAGATCGGTGTGATCGTCAGGTTGGCCTGCGCGCCGAAGGTGGCGCCGAACGAGGCGTAGCGACAGATCTGCTCCGAGACGACGAGCGTGGAGACCTTGTCGAGGTCGACACCGCCGTAGGCTTCGGGAACGTTCGTGCCGAAGAGGCCGAGCCCTCCACACTTGGCGACGAGCGCGCGATTGAGCGGCCACTCCTTCTGTTCCAGGCGCTCGGCGACCGGCAGCACTTCGCCGGTGACGAACTCCGCGGCCGTTTGGGCGATCAGCTTGTGTTCGTCGGTCATCTTCTCGGGGGTCATGACCGTGCTGGGATCGCTCTCCTCGATCAGCCACGAACCGCCCTTGACTGTCCTATGTGTTGTGGTCGCCATCTCGTGTTCCCCCAGAGGGGACAGCCCCCTTCTGAAGATCTGCGTACCTGTGGAAAACTCACCGGCGCTCGTTACATCCGCTCGAAAATGCCGGCGGCGCCCATGCCGCCGCCCACGCACATCGTCACGAGGCCGTAGCGCGACCCACGTCGTGCCATTTCATACACTAGCGATGTGGTCAGCTTGGCGCCCGTGCATCCCAGCGGGTGGCCCAGCGCGATCGCGCCGCCGTTGACGTTCAGCTTGTCTGGATCCACCGGCAACTCGGCCAGGCACGCGAGCACTTGCGAGGCGAAGGCCTCATTCAGCTCGATGAGATCGATGTCATCGAGCTTCAGCCCCGCGAGCTTGAGAACCTTCCGCACCGCCGGGACCGGGCCGATGCCGAACAGCTCGGGCGGTACGCCGGCGGTTGCAAACGCGACGAAGCGGGCGAGCGGCGTCAGGCCATGCTCGCGCGCGAACCCGGCTGAGGTCACGATGACCGCGGCGGCGCCGTCGCTCGTCTGCGAGGAGTTCCCCGCGGTGACGCTGCCGTGCGCGTGAAAGGCGGGCTTCAGCTTGGCGAGCGCGTCGAAAGAGGTGTCGCGGCGCGGCCCCTCGTCGACCTCCACGACGGTCTCGCCCTTGCGACCCTTGATGGTCACGGGAACGATCTCCTCGGGCAGCCGGCCCTCGTCGGTGGCGGCGATCGCGCGCT
>DAINCF010000154.1:0-14058 GCA_036732565.1 Vicinamibacterales bacterium | reverse complement strand
GCCCGCGAGTCGGTACGTTCCGCGTGCAGCTGATCGACGGCCCGCAGCACATCGGGAGCGACGCGAACGAACGAACGCAGCGCCGTCGCGGTCTTGATCGAGTACTTCCGCCCCGCCCACGCCGTCTCGAACAAGGTGGCGATCTGCTTGAAGTAGCTGACGAAGAAGCGCTTCGACTCTTCGCGGAACTGATCGGCCTTGCGACCGCCGCCCAGCGCGTCCTCGTTGGCGAACAGCTTCTTCAGCTCCTGCGCCAGCGGCGCCTGTGACACGCGGCCACGGCCGACGCCGAGCAGCTTGATCTCGCCGTGCAGCGGCGACTCCTCGCGATCGTTCAGCGAGCGGACGACATCGTGCGCGGCCGCGAGCGCGTCATCGCGATAGAGCTGGCGGCCCGAGAGCGACACCAGGTGCGACGGGTTCAGCCGCGTGTGCTTGGCGTTGATGGTGACGAACATCTGCACGATGTGATCCTCGGCCAGGCGATCGAAGATGATCGCCGGCACCGTGAAGAGCTCATCGCCGAAGCGCTCGATGTCCGCATGCAGCGCCAGCAGACGATGCTGGCCGTCGATGGCGCGCAGGATGCCTTCGCGCTCGGGCACCTTGAGTCGCCCCACCCTCGACTCCGGCTCGACCTCGTCGAACGTCAGCTTCTCGTCACACGAGATGATCACGGCGCCCGGAATCGACGGCAGGTCGCGCGCCTGGCGGCACTGTTCGTAGTACTGGACCAGCTCCTCGATCTTGCGGCGGATGATGTGGCGCTGATACGCCTTCTCGTTCGAGGCAATGCGGCGCTCGAGCAGGTCCCAGTTGATCTTGGATTGCGTGCCCTTTTTCGAGCCACGGACGCCGGCCTGGCCCTGGTCGGCATAGCTCAACACCTCGAAACGCACGAGCTTGTCGATGTCGCTGGCGGTCAGGGAGGCCTGGTAGAATTGCACGCCGAACTGCTGCATCCGAATCGCGGCAACGCTGATCATAGGTGTCCGTCCAAAGAGCCGGATTCTACTGATGTGCGCCGGCTGGGCTCAATGTTTTTTTGCCGAGGCGCCGTTCCCTATCTACAACTTGTTGATTCGTAAGGAGTTGTATCAAATGACCGCTCCGCCAGCCAAGCACCTCCGGCTTGGACCGCTCGTGGCTCTCCTTGGAACACTCCTCGTGTCGGCGTCCCCTGACGCTCAGAGCCCTCAGCGCGCGCCGGCGGCAGAGGTCATGGATGCGGAATTCGCCCGGCTGGTCAAGGACTGGACGACCAAGCCGGAGTTCCTCAGCCCCCTCGTCGATCATCTGCCCAAAAGGGCGGGCGTGCCAACACCGAAGGACGTGCTCGGCTACCACATCGGCGAGCCGAAGAAGCTGACTTACACGGCGGATCAGCAAAAGTACTTCCGGGCACTGGAGAAGGCGCTCCCAGGCCGCGTCAAGACGCTCGTGATCGGGCAGACGGAGGAAGGCCGCGACATCATGGTGGCCTTCGTCAGCTCCGAGGCAAACCTCAAGAACCTCGAGAGCAACCGGCAGAACATGAAGAAGCTCGCCGACCCCCGCGGCCTGTCACCAGCCGAAGTGCAGAAGCTGCTGGCGTCGACCAAGCCGCACTACCACCTGTCGGCCGGCCTGCACAGCGGCGAGACCAACCCGCCCGAGACGGTGATCGAGCTCATGTATCGGCTCGCCGTCAGCGAAGAGGCCTACATCAAACAGATCCGCGACAACGTCATCGTCAGCATCACCGGCGTGACGGATGTGGACGGACGCGATCGCTATGTGGACTGGTACTACGCCTACAAGATCGACGAGGCCTACGACGGCGGCGAGAACTACGGCGGACCTCCCTACTGGGGCAAGTACGTCTTTCACGACAACAACCGCGACATCAACTACGGCGTCGACTCGCTGCGCGTCCATCTCAACTGGTATTTGAACTGGGTGCCGCCGATCTGGCACGACCTGCACGAAGCGCAGACGCTGCTCTACACCTTCAGCGGCCAGCCGCCGCAGAACGCCAATCTCGATCCGATTCTCTACACCGAGCTGCCGTTCTTCGCGACCTACGAGGTCAACAAGCTGACGTCGTTCGGCATGCCCGGCGTGTGGCATTTCGGGTTCGTCGACATGTGGTCGCCCGGCTACCTCGGATTCGCCGCCGCGAACCACAACGGCATGCTGCGCATGTACGAGATCTACAACCAGGGTGGCGCCAACACGAAGAAGGCGCGACTCCAAGGCCCGCAGACGCAGCGGCAGTGGTATCGACCGAACCCGGCGCCTGCCGGCGAGATGGACTGGTCGATTCGCAACTCCATCAACTACGCGCAGAGCGGGGTGCTCACGGCGTTGGAGCTGACATCGACGTTCCCGGCGATGGTCGTGGAGAACTTCTACAAGAAGTCGGCGAACTCCATCGAAGCCGGGCAGACCAAGCCGCCGCACGCGTTCGTCATCCCGGCGAGCCAACCCGATCAGACGCAGGTCGACCGCGTCGCCAACCTGCTGCGGCGGCAAGCCATCGAGGTGCGGCGCGCGACCGCCGAGATCAAAGTGAAGGAAGGCGCATTCCCGGCGGGCTCGTACGTCGTGCGCCTGAATCAGCCGTACGGACGCCTGGCGAAGACGCTGCTCGAGAAGCAGAACTATCCCGACGCGAGCCTCAACACCTATGACGACAGCGCGTGGTCGATGGGCCTGGCGAACAACATCGAGGTCAAGACCATCGAGGACAAGGCGATTCTCGATGCGCCGGCCGATCTGCTGACCGCCGACGTGCAGACCAAAGGCGCGATCAGCGGCAGCAGCGGCCCGGTCATCGTCGTGAAACACAACGGCGCGCTCAACCTGATCACGTTGCGCTATCGGTTGAAGGACCTGTCCGTGAAGGGCGCCAAAGCGGCGTTCAAGATCAACGATCAGGAGCATCCCGCGGGGTCGTTCCTGATCAACGTGAGCGGCGATCAAGGTGCGCGCGTGCGCAAGGAGATCGAGAGCCTCGGTCTGGTCGCCACGGCGGTGTCTCCGATGCCAGAAGTGGAGACCGTCGACGTCGATCTCCCGCGCATCGCCATCTACACGACGTGGGCGAACACCGAGAAGGTCGGTTGGGTCCGCCTGGCTTTCGATCGCTGGGAGATTCCCTTCGATCTCATCCACAAGGATCACGCGAAGCAGGGCAACCTCCGCGCGAAGTACGACGTCATCGTCATGCCGCATCAGACCCAGAACGGCAAGTCGGTCGTGTACGAGCAGCCCAAGCTGTCGAAGCCGCTGCCCTACAAGAAGAACGACAAGTTCAAGTCGCTGGGCATGTATGCGGAGACCGACGATGTGCGGGGCGGCATGGGCATCGAGGGCGTCGGGGAGTTCGTGAAGTTCCTCGATCAAGGCGGCGTGCTGCTGACGTTCGGCGTGGCTACGAATTTCCCCGCGGACTTCGGCCTGGTTCGCGGCATCGACGCGCAGCGCCCGGCGGGCAACTGGTATGCGCCAGGGCCGTACGTGCAGACGGAGATTCTGCAGCCGACGCATCCGCTGCTCTATGGCTACGACAAGCAGAAACAGCTGCCGGTTCGTTGGGCCGATGGGCCGTTGCTGCAGGTCGCCGGTCAAGGTCAAGGCGACAATCCCTTCGCAGCGGCCAATGCGCCGACAGGACCGGATCGCCCGAACATTCTGATGCGCTACGTGGGCGGCGAACCCGGCGTCCTCAGTGGGTTGATGCGGGGCGCGGATCAAATCCGCAATCGGCCGGCGTTGATCGACGCGCCCGCGGGCAAAGGGCGCGTGCTGATGTACACCCTCAACCCGGTCTACCGCTGGCAAACGTTCGGCGAGCATGGGCTCGTCTTCAACGCGTTGCTCTATTTCAACGATCTACCGAGCACGCCCCCACCCACGACGACGACGGCAGGACAGTAACGACAGGCGGGTCTTTGGATCCGCCTGCGCCTACCTGAGCACCGCTGTAAAGATGCGGAATTTCGGCGGGAGCTGTACGCCTGCTATCCTTCGATTCTTCCACCGAACGATGTGGTAGAGCCCCACGCAAAGCGCGAGCGTGGCCGCGAGCGAGGCCCACAGCGGCAAGACGCGTTTGATCGGCTCCGCGATCACGCCGTAGACCATCTCGACGTGAATCCAATAGACGAAGAGCGACGAACGGCCGAGCAGTTCCACCGCGCGTGTGATCGCGACGCCTGGCGACCACGTGACCGCCCGCTGCAGCCAGAACTCGCAATGCGCCCACGTCGCGGGCACGCTGGCGGTGACCAGACCGAGCCTGATGAAGAAGAAGGCCGGCGAGCTGGTCCAGAAGTCCGAGTGAGCGTAAACCGATGCGCGCCGCGCCGCCCACCAGCCGAGGGCTACCCCGGCGAGGCCGGCGACGGCGAGCGAGGCGTGCAGTCGCCGTCCGTCCCGATCGCGCATCGCGTCCACGAGCTCGCCGACGATGGCACCGGCAAAGAGGAACGCCGCCCATGGGAACAAGGTGAAAGTGGCATAGCCGCCCGCGGGACGGAGGTACGCTTCGAGCGGATCCGGCAGTACCGCCAGCGACGAAAGCCCACGAATCAGGGGCGTGGCAAACGCCGTGGCGGCGGTCGCCACGGCGAAGGCAGCGACGCGAGCCGTGCGTGAGGCGCCGACGCGCCACAGCATCGCGGCGATCACCATCGACAGCCCCATCACGTTGAGGATGTCGACCTTGAAGAGGTTCCGCCACGCGCCCCATCCGAGCAGTTGCGACTGCACGCGAAACAGCAGCGCGAGCGCGAACACTTCCCAGCCGCGACGCCACATGGCCGCCATGCCGGTGTGACGGTCGCCGGCGTGTCGCGCCTTGGCGTTGGCCGACATCGCCTGCGCGACACCCGCGAGAAACAGGAACAACGGCGCGCCCAGGCCTCCGACGAAGATGGCCGTGTAGTACCCAGCGTCGTGGCGGTCCGCCTCGCGCGTCCACGAATCCACGACGTGCGCGAGGACCATGATCGCGACGGCAACGCCCCGCAGCACATCGAGATACGCGAGGCGCGTCGGCGTCCCGGTCGAGGCCCGCGTCCCGCTTGACGTCATGCGCGAACGTCGTGCGTCGTGACGAGCTCGATGTCCTGACGCATCGAGTGCCATACCGAGCAGTACTTGTCGCGCGAGAGCGCGATGGCGCGTTCGACCGCGGCCCCTGGCACGTCGCCGCGGACGTGGAACGCCACCTCGACATGCGTGAATCGTCGTGGCTCGGTCGTGGCCCTGATGCCGACGAGCTCGACGTCGAGACCCTTCAGTGGATGGCGACCTTTGACGAGGATGTCGATGACGTCCATCGACATGCAGCCGGCCAGGGCCAGCGCCAACGACTGAACCGGCGAGGGCCCGGCGACGCCGGCGCTGTCCAGGACCAGGTGTTGACTGCCGATCTCGGCCGCCAGGCGAAGGTCGCCCGCCCAGGCCAGCGTGGCGCGCACGGGAGGTTTCATGACGCAGCAATCTATCGCAGAACCCCACCCCAGCGCGGCCGCCGCGCCGGGACCCCCGGAATCAGATATGCTATTTTCTTAGCACTCGGTTCGAACCCTGGGCGCGGCCCGATCGTCTAAGGCCCTGTCTCTTCTTCGCGCACTCCGTGCGCGGGCCTGTTCGAGGCACCGTATGACGCGATCGTCCGGCTTGTCCCGCCCCCTGCCCTCCGGCCTGTCACGCCGGGAGCGGCAGATCATGGACATCCTCTACGCCCGTGGGCGCGCAACTGCCGCCGAGGTGGCGGCGGCGCTGCCGGACCCGCCCGGCTATTCGGCCGTCCGGGCGCTGCTGCGCATCCTGGAGCAGAAAGGCCACGTCCGGCACGAAGCGGATGGCGTCCGCTATCTCTTCGCGCCCACGGTTCCTCGAGACCGGGCGCGAAAGTCCGCGCTCAAGAACCTGGTGCAGACCTTCTTCGAGGGCTCCGCGGCGCAAGCGGCCGCGGCGCTGCTCGACCGCGCCAAGCTCTCCAAGGACGACATCGCGCGGCTGGAAACCCTCATCGAGCGTGCACGATCGGAGGGACGATGATCGACGTCGCATTTCGGGCCACGGTCGTCTTCTCGTTCGCATTCGCCGTCGCCGCCCTGCTCCGTCGCGCGACGCCTGCGACACGCCATCTCTTATGGCACGTCACGCTGCTCATCGTCGTCGCAGCGCCGTTGTTGCGACCGTTCGCACCGCGCATCGAAGTCCCAAACTTCATCTCCATGTCGCTGACGAGGGCGGCGGAGAACGTTGCCAACTCGTACGTCGCGCAGCCCTTCAGGGCTGCCAGACCGGCCTGGGCAGGCCTGAAGGCCTGCGCTACGTGCGGCGAAGAGCAGTCGGGCCCACAGCCCACGGGCCCAGAGCCCCAAGCCTCCAGCCTGTCTTTGATGTGGGCCATCGGCTCGACGATCGCTGGTCTGTGGTTCGTCATCGGCTGGCTGACGTCACTGTGGATGGCCGCGCGAGCGTCACACGTCCCGGAGCTCATCGTGCTGGAAGCAGGCGCAGTTGCCAGAGAGCTCGGCATGAAGCACGCACCTGACGTTCGCGTGATGAAGGGTGTCCGCGGCCCGCTGACGGTCGGCATCGTTCATCCCGTGATCCTGCTGCCCGCACTGGCAATGGAGTGGCACGCCGACCGTCGCCGCGCGGTCTTCGCCCACGAGCTCGCACACGTACGCCGAAGAGACACGCGCACGCAAGCGTTGGCGCACATCGCGTGCGCCCTCTACTGGTTCAACCCGCTCGCGTGGCTGGCCGCTCGCGCGCTGCGGCGCGAGCGTGAGCGCGCGTGTGACGATGTGGTGATTGGTCTGGGCGTTCGGCCATCCAGCTACGCGCAGGACCTGCTGGACATCGCGCAGGTGCTCGGAAGCCGCGTGTCGCCGTCGGCCGCGCTGGCGATGGCCAGACGCAGCGAGCTCGAAGGTCGTCTCGTGTCGCTGCTGGCCGGCAACCGCCCGCGCCGACCGGCGCGCGGAACGACCTGGACCTTACCGTGCGTGATGACACTGTGCGCCACGGTCACCTTCGGCGCCAATCCTTCAGGGCAGGCGCAGTCCACGTCCGTCGAGCGCCCGCCATCACCATTGATGTGGCACGACGTGGGGCCTGACCCGATCGCGAAGAGCCGGCAGATCCGCAGCGCCGCGCGGGCCCTCTCGCAGTCCGATGACGAGGACGTCCGCGAGCACGCGGCGATGGAGCTCGGGATCTCCAGCGACAGCACGGTCATCGAGGCGCTGATCGCGGCCCTTCACGACCCGAGCGGGCAGGTTCGCGAAAAGGCGGCGATCGGCCTGTTCCTCCGCCGCGATCCCCGGGTCGTCGATGCCTTGCTCGTCGCGGCGACCGATCCTGACGCACAGGTCCGCGAGAAGGTCATGATGGCGCTCGGGACTTCGGGCGACCCCCGCGCGATCGCGACGCTCAAGGCCGCGATGCACGACTCAGAAGAACAGGTGCGCGAGAAGGCCGCGATAGGCCTGGTGCTGCTCACGACCTCTCCGCTGGGACCGATCGATCGGCAGGCGCTCGAGTCGGGACTCACCTGGGTCGTCAACAGCGTTCTCAGGGCGATCCGATGATTCTCGAGGCCATCGTGTTGGCGGCGCAGCTCGCTCTGACGCCGTGCGCGGTGGAGGGCGTCGCCGGCGATGTGCGCTGCGGTCGTCATCGCGTCTGGGAAGACCGTGACGCGAAGCAGGGGCGGCAGATCGAGCTCAACGTCATCGTGTTGCGTGCCACCGATGCTCCACGCGAGCCTGATCCGCTGTTCGTCCTCGCCGGCGGTCCGGGCCAGGCATCGTCGCAGATTGCCCGGTTCTCGAGCACGATCTTCGCGGAGGTTCGCCGGCATCGTGACCTCGTGCTCGTCGATTTGCGCGGCACCGGGCGATCGCACCCGCTGACGTGCCCTGAGCTCGCGGAGCCCCGGCCGGACGGGACCCTGGATTCGGATTGGCTTCCGGTCGAAGGCGTCCGACGCTGCCGGCAGCGACTCGAACGCCACGCCGATTTGCGACTCTACACGACCGAAATCGCCATGGCGGATCTCGACGAGGTCCGCGCCGCATTGGGTTATCCGGAAATCAATCTCTACGGCACGTCGTATGGGACACGAGCGGCGCAGATCTACCTGCGCGACTTCCCAGCCCACACGCGCACGGTGACGCTGAAGGCGGTCGTCCCTCCACGCATGGCCATGCCGGCGACGCACGCCGTGGATGGGGAACGCGCGTGGCAGCAACTGCTCTCGCGGTGCGCGGCCGACGCCCGGTGCCGTGAGGCGTACCCGACGCTGGATGCGGACTTCAGATCGGTCGTGCGACAACTCGAGAGGGTCCCAATGGCCGTCGATGCCAAGGCCGAAGACGGCCGAACGGTCAAGGTCCATCTGGACAAGGGTCTGTTCGGTGAGACTTTCCGGAACGTGTTGTACAGCCCCAGCACCGCGGCGCGGGCGCCAGCCATGGTCTCGGCGCTCGCGCGCGGCGACTACTCGCCCATCGCGCAGATGGCCTACCAAACGCGGACGCTCACGGGCGGTGAGATCAGCGCCGGGTTCTTCCTCTCGGTGACGTGCACGGAGGACGTACCGTTCATCGACGTGGCCCGTGCTGATGCGGATGCGGCCCAGACCTTCGGCGGCAACTATCGATTGCAGCAACAGCGCCGCGCCTGCGAGGCATGGGCCCGCGGCCGTGCGCAGCGACAGCGCGGCCAACCCGTGCGCTCCGACGTACCCGTCTTACTCCTCTCCGGCGATCAGGATCCCGTCACGCCTCCGACGTACGGCGAGGAGGTCGCGAAGCGCCTACCGAACGGCCGACACATCATCGCCGCCAACAACGGCCACGCTTTCGGGAGCCTGCAAGGCTGCGGGGAGCGACTGATCGCCGAGTTCGTCGCCACGAAGTCCGCCGCGAAGCTCGATGCCTCGTGCGCGTCGGCGATCCCACCGGTTCCATTCATCGTGGAGAAACGTCCATGAGCACGCTCCTCAGCGATGTTCGACATGGTGTGCGCGTGCTCGCTCGCACGCCGATCTTCACGGTCTCGTCGGTGCTCGTGCTCGCGCTCGGCATCGGCGCCACCACCGCCGTGTTCGGGCTGCTCAGTGCGCTGCTCTTCTCGCCGCTGCCGTATGCGAATGCCGAACGGCTGGTGATGATCTGGGAGCACAACACCGTACGCAATCGGCCGCGCAACGTCATCAACGTCGGCAACTTCCTGTCGTGGCGCGAGCGCAGTTCGTCGTTCGAGGACATGGCCATCTTCACGACGGCCACCCCCAACCTCACCGGACTCGGGGAGCCCGAGCAACTAGACGGAATCAACGCATCGGCGAACCTCCTGCGCATGCTCGGTGTGCGGCCGGTGATCGGGCGACTCTTCGACCCGGGTGAAGACGAGCCCGATCGTCCGCGCACGGCCATCATCAGCGAGGGGCTGTGGCGAAGACGTCTGGGCGCTCAGACGGATGTCCTCGGCAAGACGCTGATGTTGAGCGATCAGCCGACGACCATCATTGGCGTCTTACCCTCGTCGTTCGAGCTGGCCGGCCTTCGCAGCGACGTCTGGCGTCCGCTCCTGATCAACCGCGCGGAGAATCTGTTTCAGGGGCGCGGCGCCCTGGCCATCGGCCTGTTGAAGAACGGCGTGACACGCGATCAGGCGCAGCCGGAGATGGAGAGCGTCGCGGCGGCGATCAGAGTCGAGCAGCCCGTCTTCAACGCCGGGTGGACGGTGAACCTCGTACCCCTGCGAGAGCAGCTCACAGGTGATATCCGGCCAGCGCTGCTCACGCTGTTTGGAGCCGTCGTCGCGGTGTTGCTCATCGCCTGCGCGAATCTGGTGAGCCTGCTGCTGGCGCGCGCCACGGCTCGGCATCACGAGCTCGCGCTGCGGGCCGCGCTCGGCGCGGGAACCAGGCGCCTGGTGGCGCAGCTGCTCACCGAGACAACGCTGCTGGTGGTCGTCGGGGGCGTGCTCGGCCTGCTCGTCGCGCGAGGACTGCAGGAGCTGTTCGTGCGCACAGCGGCCGCGCAGTCACCCATCCCGCTGCTGGGCCAGGTGCGGATGGACTCCGCGGTCGTCCTCTTTGCGGTCGTCGCCACGGGCGTGACCGCGTTGCTCTGTGGCCTGATGCCGGCGTTGACCGCCAGAAGCGCGTCACTGACGAGCACGTTGCGCGAGAGTGGCCGCGGGATCAGCTCGGGCGGCCACGGGCGCGTGCGCGCAGTCCTCGTCGCTGCAGAGGTCGCTGCCGCCGTCGTCCTCCTCGCCAACGCCGGATTGCTCGTGCGCAGCTTTCTCGCCCTGCAGGACGTGAACCCGGGCTTCAATCCTTCGCGGGTCCTGACGCTCCGCGTCAATCGACCGACCGGCGGAACGCCAGAGGGCGCGGTGCGAGCGGTGCGGTTCCACGAGACTGCCGTGGAACGACTGCGCCTGTTGCCAGGGGTCCAAGCCGCCGGGGGCACGGTGTTCGTCCCGCTCGCGGGTCTGGGTTCGGGAACCAGCTATTGGCTGGAGGATCGACCGCAGCCGTCGCCGGCCGATCGGCCGGTCGCCGACATTCGACCGATCACATCCGGCTACTTCCAAGCGGTGGGTATCCCGCTGCTTCTCGGCCGCGACTTCGCTGAAGGCGATGCGCCGGATCGGCCATTGGTGGCGATCGTCAACGAAACGTTCGTGCGACAGTACTACCCGGGCGACAGCCCACTCGGTAAGCGCCTGACCTACAACTGGGGAGAGCCCGTTACCGGCGTCGAAATCGTCGGTGTCGTCGGCGACGTCAAGCTGGTCACGCTCGACGGGCAGGTGCGGGCCACGATCTACATGCCGAACAAGCAGATGGCACTCGGCTCGATGGCCTACGTATTGCGCACGGCTGGCGCGCCGACAAGTGTGGCGTCCGCGGCCATCGCGACCATCCGCGAGCTGGATCCGAATCAACCGATTGCCGACGTGCGTACGCTTGACGAGGTCGTGTCCCGATCCCTCGCTCGGCCACGCATCACTTCCACGGCGATCGGCGGCTTCGCGCTCGTGGCGCTTCTGCTGGCGATCATCGGCGTATACGGCGTCGTGGCCTACAGCGTCTCGCAGCGGCTGCCCGAGTTCGGCGTGCGCCTCGCGCTGGGGGCGCAGCCGGGCGACGTGCTTCGGCTGGTGCTGCGGCAAGGGATGACCCTGGTCATCATCGGCATCGTCATCGGCCTGGCGCTGACCGTCCCACTGTCGACGGTGTTGAGGTCGCAGCTGTTCGGCATTCAGCCTGGGGATCCGATCACCCTCGTCGCGACCGCCCTCGTCCTCATCATCGTGGCGCTGATCGCGTGCTACGTCCCCGCGCGCCGCAGTTCGGTCGTCGACCCGGTCGAGACGTTGCGCGCGCAGTGATCTTGGGCCGGCCTAAAGGCCGGCCCCTACGTACGTTTTGTAGCGGCCGCCCTTCAGGGCGGCCGTGACCTCGAGCCCCAAGCCGTCGGCAGAGTCGTGATAGCTTTTTCGGCATGCCACGCCGGTCGAAATCCCGTCGCGCATTCCTCAAAGCGTTTCCCGCCGCCGTTGCCGCCGGCGCCACTGCTCCGAGCCTCGCCTACGCGCAGTTGCCAGATGGCGTAACGGCCGCCTCGCTCGACGTCGCGCAGCAGATCGTGGGCGTCGAGCTTCCGACCGGAGAACGCGAGCAGGCGCGCACGATCGTCGCGCGCAACCGCGAGAACTACGATCTGCTCCGTCAGGTGACCGTCTCTTCGGATGTCGAGCCTGCATTCAGTTTCCGGCCGCCACCTCCCATCACACCCGTCACGGGGGCCACGAACGGGAACGGCGCTGCGACGAAGCCTGCGCGACCAGCCACCACGCGCAACGGAGCTCGCGGCGGCCCCGCCTTCCCTCAAGCCACGGCGGGCAGGCGTCCCGAGTCCGTCGAGTCGCTCGCGTTCGCGCCTGTTACGACGCTCGCGGCACTGCTCGCGTCGAAGCAGCTGACATCGGTCGAACTGACCCGGATGTACGTGGATCGGCTGAAGCAACACGATCCCACGCTGCTATGCGTCGTGACGCTGACCGAGACGCTGGCGATGGAGCAGGCGGAGGCGGCGGATCGCGAGATCCGCGCGGGGCGCTATCGCGGACCGCTGCACGGGGTGCCCTACGGCATCAAGGACCTGTTCGCGGCCAAAGGCATTCCCACGACCTGGGGCGCCAAGCCCTACGCCAACCAGATCTTCGACTACGACGCGACGGTGGTGACCCGACTGCGCGAGGCCGGCGCGGTGCTCGTCGCCAAGCTCTCGACCGGCGAGCTCGCGGTCGGCGACCTCTGGTTTCGTGGGCGCACGAAGAATCCGTGGAATCCGGAGCGCGGGTCGGGCGGGTCGTCCGCGGGTCCCGCCTCCGCGACCGCCGCTGGCCTCGTCGGCTTCGCGATCGGCACGGAGACCGGTGGATCGATCATGTCGCCCGCGGGCAGCTGCGGCGTCGTCGGCCTGCGTCCCACCTATGGCCGCGTGCCGCGGTCCGGATGCATGACCTTGCGGTGGACCCTCGACAAGGTTGGACCGCTCACGCGCACCGTCGCGGACGCGGCGCTGATCCTCGAGGCGATTCACGGCCCTGACGGACAGGACGAAACGGTGCCGCCCCTGCCCTTCACGTGGAATGGCGATCGCAGCCTGAAAGGGCTGCGCATCGGCTACGTCGAGACGGAGTTCGGCCCGCAGGAGTCGCCCGCCACCGGAGACGATGGCCGACGGCGATCCGCGCGACAGCCGCTCTATGACGCCGCGCTGGACGCCTTTCGACACCTGGGCGCGACGCTCGTGCCGATCGCCCTGCCCGATCTGCCGGCCAGTGCGATCTACGCCGTGCTGAATGCGGAAGCCGGCGCGATGTTCGACGAGCTGGTGCGCAGCGGCGGCATTAACGAGCTGGCGGACAAGGGGTCGAACGGCCGGGCCAATCAGCTGCGCGCATCTCGTTTCATTCCGGCGGTCGAGTACATCCGTGCCCAGCGGGTGCGGACGCTCTTACTGCGGCAGATGAATCAGGTGTTCGATCGCGTCGACGTTTTCCTGGCGTCGACCCAAAGCGACAGCGTCACGATGACGAACTTGACCGGGCACCCGGCGCTCGTGCTCCCGGCCGGGTTCGTCGATGGCCTTCCCGTCGGCCTCATCGTCACCGGAAGGCTGTGGGACGAATCGACGGTGCTGCGGGCTGCCGCCGCATACGAGGCCGCGACGAACTGGCACACGAAGCACCCGACGGTTCAGTCGACCACGATCGCCGCGCGCTAACCGTCGGGCTTATCGGCGTAGACAACCGTGCGCACGCTGCGGTGGTCGCTGACAAGGTCAGGCGGGAGCAGCTTGCTCAAATAGACTTTCGAATCGGCATTGTCGACGTCGTTGCGCTCGTACTTGATCACGTTGAACTGCAACTGCGACAGTACGCCGCGCATGTCGTAGAAACGATTCTTCGTCTTGACGACGACCTCGTGGAAGCCGTTGGCGATGGCCCAGGTTTCGGACTCTTCGGTCAGCGCCCGAAAGTGCCCTTTGCCGCGCCAGTCTCGCCGGGTCGCGCCAATCCACGAGTACAGCACGCGCCGCTCGTCGAACGCGACGGCGTCCTCGAGACGTACGACCAGGTCGCGCAGCTTCGGGATGGTCTCGGTGGCTCGAATCTCGTGCACGACCTTGTACGACACGGGCACGAGCGTGCCGGGATCGTCGGGGAGCGGCGCTTCCGCCATCAGGATGAGAGACGGGCGATCGGCCAGGCGATGCATGATCTCCGCCGCCATCTTTCGGCGCGGAAACTCGCCGAAGTATTCCTCGATGTATTGAATTTCGAGCGCGCCGGTCTCGACCGGGTATTGCTTGATCAGATACTCCAACCTGATGTCGACTCCAGCGGCAAATTATAGTCCGTCGAGTCGGGCGGCAAGGAACCGGCGCTCGGCGGGCAGGCTGACCCGCGCCAGCGCCTGCCGATAGCACGCCGCGGCTCGCTCGGCGTCGCCGG
>DAINCF010000153.1:0-14097 GCA_036732565.1 Vicinamibacterales bacterium | reverse complement strand
CTCGCCGATTTCGTCCAGGAACAGTGTGCCGCCATGCGCGAGCTCGAGCCGCCCACGCTGCTGAGCGACCGCGCCGGTGAACGCTCCGCGCTCGTGGCCGAACAGCTCGCTCTCGAGCAACGGCTCGGGCAGCGCCGCGCAGTTGATGACGACGAACGGCCCGCGCGCACGGGTGCTGTTGGCGTGAACGGCGTGCGCCACGAGCTCCTTGCCCGTGCCACTCTCGCCGCGGATGAGCACCGTCGCGTCGGTCGGCGCGGCACGGGCGACGAACTGCAAGATGTCTTTCAACGCCGCGCTGTCGCCGACCATCTGATGATCGATCGCCGCATCCGTGCGCAGCCGTCGGTTCTCGTGCTCGAGCCACTCGAGATGGCGCACGCGATCGAGCGCCAGCCCGCCGATCGAACCGATGGCGGCGACGAGATGCAAGTCGCCTTCGGTGAACCCTGGTCGATCGAGCCTGCGGACGAGAGCGATCGCGCATGGCGGATCGCTGCTCGTCGGCATCGGCGCACACAACGCGCTCCGGACTGGCGCGTCGGTCGGGGCGACCGGCGGGCGCAGCGAAGGGTCGGCGTCGATCTCGTTGGCCAGCAGCGCGAGGCGTTCGGCCAGGGCCCTCGACGCCATGTCTCGACCGATCGTGATTGTCACCTCCGCGCGGCGCTCGATGGCGGCGACGATGGGCTCGCTCGTCCCGCCATCGGTGGTGATGATGGCTGCGGCATCGGCAACGATCGTGTCTAGGGCGTGAGCCAGCACGCGTGTGTAGAGCTCGTCACTGGACATCGTGCCTTGCAGCGTCTCGCTCAGACGCAACAGCGCGGCGAAGTCACGTGCGGCTCTCGGACCGTCGATCGATGCGGCCCGCGCATGGCCCGTCCGCCCGTACCAGGTCTCGTCGGCGGGCAGAGCCACGGTGGAGTCGGGTGGCGAGATCACCTCCTCGAAAGTGGCGAGCGGAGTGGCGGGCTCGAGCGCACTGCGACCCGCCTGCACGAACAACAGCGCCGAGTCGCCGATCCGGATGCGATCGCCGTCCGCCAGGACGTGCTGGACGATTGGTACGCCGTTGACGAACGATCCGTTCCGGCTGTCGAGGTCGCGAAGCACGACCCCGGCGCTGGTTGGCTCCAGCTCGCAGTGTCGACGCGACAGCGCGAGGTCGGGGATGACCACGTTGCTCTGCTCGTGGCGACCGATGGAGATGAGTCCCTGCAGGGGCACCGCCCGGCCGCGGCCAGGTCCGGCAATCACGAGCAGCAGAGGTGTGGGCGCGTTGGTCGACATGGATCAACGCCCGCTGGCGCTGGTCGGTGTCTTGAACCAGTTCAGGACCAAGTGCAGCTTGCTTCGCGGCGGTGACGGGTCGCGCTGCACCATCACGAACCGTTGCCCGTCTGGCATCACATCGAAATCCGCGCCGTATGCCGTATTGGCGAACAACAGCTTCGGGCGACTGGCACGAAGAGTGGGACCGGTGCCGACGTCGACTGCCCACATGCTGGTCGCGGAGCCGGCGGCATCGATGCCGCGATAGAAGATTCGGCGGCTGTCGGGCGCCCACGCACAGGCGGGCGAACCGTCGATTGAGATCTGCACCCGTGCGTCGTCGCCTTCGAGCGCGCGAACGTAGATTTGTGGAGGCCCGTTCTCATCCGAGACGTAGGCGAGCCATCGCCCGTTGGGTGACACTCTCGCTTTCCGCTCGTTGAACCGCGAGGTGACAAGCGGTGTCGGCGGTCCGGCGCCGGGCGACACCGTCCACAGGTCCCACTGTCCCTCGTTGCTGTGCCGCTCGTAAATGAGGGAACGGCCGTTGGGCGTCCAAGACTCCGGGTGCTGCATCGGTCCTCGAGGTGTGATCTCCTCGTCGCTGCCGCCCGGATCGGGCGCACGTTGGACGAGGCGCAGACGACCCGGCGGGCCCTGCGCGACGGTGAGGCGGCCGTCCGGCGACCACACGGGAAAATGATACCGCCCGAACGTCACGCGAGTGGACGTCTGACGCGCGATGTCGTAGACCCAGACGTTGTTCTTGGCGCCGCCCACGAACAGGGCGATGTGCCGGCCGTCGGGCGAGACGCGAGGTGCGGTGTAGTAGGCGGTCGACAGCGGGGCCTTCTCGGCGCGGCCACGCATGTCGACGAACGCGATCGCATTCTGTTGGCCGCCGTGTGTGCCCGGAACGAACACGAGGTTCCCGGCCGCTGAAAAGCTGTACTCGCGGAAGCCGTCGGTCCCTTCGAGGACGCCGGCCGCGATGCGCTCCTGCACGCCCGAGAGCTCGAGCCGCTCGAGATCGAACGGGACGGCGAACAACTCGCCGTTGCGTGCGTAGACCAGATGCCCCGTCGGCACGTAGTGAGCGGCCGCAGTGCCGCGCAGCAACTCCTTCCGCGTGCCGGAGCGCAGATCCGACACGACAACGCGCGCGGTGTCCTCAGGGCCGGTGCCGACGGAGAAGATCACGCCTCGTCCGCCGGGAAGGACCTGGGGGAAGCGATGATCGTTTCCGCGGTCCTCCTCCGTCGGGACCGTGAACGGCTCGAGGCGCCCGCCCGCGGCGGGCACCCGGAAGAGCCCTGTTTCGTGCCGCGTGCCGACGACGATGAAGTTGTCCGCGCCCCAGCTCGCGCCCGCGAACGACTCGAGCTCTGTGATCGCGCTGGGCCGTCCACCCCCGATCGGCACCTTCATGAGCTGATTCACGCGATAGAACCCAATCCACTGCCCGTCCGGCGAGAAGAACGGCCCTTGCGCGTCCTCGGTGCCGACGATGGTGACGCTGGTCGAATCCGAGAGCGATCGACGATAGAGTCGGCCGCGACCGCCAGCGGACGCTTGATAGACCACGCTCCCACCATCTGGTGCGAACGCCACCGCGCCTTGTCCGGGCGAGGCGACCTCCGGCGCCAGGTCGATCACCGACCGGATGGTGTGCGGGACTTCCGGCGGAGAAGTCGCCCACACGCGCCAGCCCGCGACGATGCCGATGGCTGCGACGGCCGCGGCGGCCACTACCGCCCAGCCCAGACGTCGTCGTCGCGTGAAGCCTGGTGAGGAAGGTGTGGAGTGATGCAGCGGGGCGAGAGACGGGTTGATGGTCTCGAGGGCCCGGCGTAGATCACCTGCCGATTGCCAGCGATCCTCACGCTGCTTGGCGAGACACGTGCGAACAATTTGCTCGAGGCCCGGCGGCAGGGCGATTCGCATCGGCTGCGGATCGGATTCGAGAATGGCCGTGACCACGGCGTGGTGGTCGTCGCCGTCGAACGCCGGCCGCGCGGTCAGCATCTCGTACATCACGGCGCCGAGCGCAAAGAGGTCGCTGCGCGCGTCGACCTCGCCGCCACGAATGTGTTCCGGCGCCATGTAACGCCACGTTCCGAGCGCCGATCCGGTGTGCGTGAGCCGTTCCTCCTGCGGCGGGCCAGTGGCGTCGGCCTTGACGCTGTCCGCCATCTCCGCGCGCAACCGTGCCACGCCGAAGTCGAGCAGCTTGACGCCCGCGCGCGTGAGGATGACGTTCGCCGGTTTCACATCGCGGTGGACGACGCCGTGCCGGTGCGCCGCCTCGAGCGCGTCCGCGATCTCACGCGCGGCGATCACCGCGCGATCCACCGGCAATCGGCCGCGCGCCAGCCGCTCCGCGAGCGTCTCGCCCTCCACGTACTCCATCACCAGGAACTCGACGTCACCGTGCTGGCCAACGTCGTAGAGCTGACAGATGTGCGGATGGGTGAGGGCCGCGATCGCGTTGGCCTCGAGGCGGAAGCGGGCGCGCAGATCGGGACGATCGCGCAGGCGCTCGGAGATCACCTTGATCGCCACGAGCCGATGCAGCCGTGTATCGCTGGCGCGATACACCTCGCCCATGCCACCGGCGCCGATCGGCGCGACGATTTCGTACGGGCCTAGACGCGTGCCTGGAGACAACATCGCACTAGTGGAGCGTATGGACGAAAAGTGAAGTAGCAATCACCGCTGCTCGGCGGAGTTTTCTGGCCCGTTCCTACGGAACGGGCCCCGTGGAAATCAAACGTACATCCCACCAGATGCCGAGGGTGTGCGGATTATAGCGCCGCGCCCGCACCCGATCGATTCGGATAGTGACGCGTATCCAATCGGATAGGGTCTCACCCGCGCGCTGGCCATTCGATGTGGCCGGTTGTGTCGCCATCACGCCCGCGATCTCATAGTGCGCCAGACACTTAGTGATCGCCCACCCGCGCTCGTCGCACCCCGCGTGCGCGCGGCTCTCCGCTTGCCCTGCTTCTTCGCGGCGCCGGTGCTCCGGCGACCGGAGAGGACGACGACATGCGGGGGCTCCGAGCGTGCGGCGCGGTGGTGCTGGTGGGGATGGCGCTCTGTCGTGCGGAGGCATCGGACGATGCCGTGAGCCTGCGAATGGCACGCGTGAAGGGGCTCGGCGAGGAGATGCGGCGCCTGATTCGTGAGGCAGATCAACGTTCGCCAACCATGCGCGCGCTGGTCGACGAGATCGGTCGCTCGAACGCCATCGTGGTCGTGGAGTTCGGACTCTGCCACGGCGGCCGCTTTCGCTCGTGCGTGATACACGTAGCGGGCGACGCCCGGCAGCGCCACGTTCGCGTGTTGGTCAGCACGCGGACGACGGACGACCGGTTACTGGCGACCATCGCACACGAGCTCCAGCACGCCGTCGAGATCCTGCGCGACCCCGAGGTGATCGGCCCGCGGGAGGTGATGGCGCTGTACCGCCGCATCGGCACACGGGAATGCCGCGATGGTCTCACCGATACGTGCGAGACCGCCGCGGCCCTCGCCATCGAAGTCGCCGTACTCGACGAGCTCGATCGCACGCCACTTCGACCCTGACAATGTAAGGGCGGCTCGCGAGCCGCCCCTACGGTCGCACGCCGCTTCGCCCCTGCCGTTCGGTGCAGGGGCGGCTCGCGAGTCGCCCTTACGGTCGTACGCCGCTTCGACCCTGACGTCTGTGCAGGCGCGGCTCGTGAGTCGCCTACGGTTGCATGCCGCTTCGCCTCTGCCGTTCGGTGTAGGGGCGGCTCGTGAGCCGCCCTGCGTCCGCCTCCCGCACATCGGCCCCTGACGACGATACAAGCGCGGGCCGATAGTACGCGCGTGGCGTACGACCCTCTCATTCATCATCGTCGTTCGGTGCGACTACGTGGGTGGGATTACACCTCGGACGGGGCCTACTTTGTGACGGTGTGTAGCCAGCACCGCGTCTGTCTGTTCGGCGAGATCTGCGGGGTGACGATGCAGATCAACGACCTGGGTCTCGTCGTCGCCGAGACATGGCAATGGTTGACGTCGCAGTACGCATATGTTGCGCTCGACAAATGGTGCGTGATGCCAAACCATCTGCATGGATTGTTGATCATCACCGGTAGGGGCGGCTCGCGAGCCGCCCCTACGACGGGAGGGATCGGCGCGGCAGCCGGTGAGCATGTTGAGAGAGGCAAACCGATTGGTCAATTGATTGGCGCGTTCAAGACCGTATCCACGAAACGCGTCAATACCCTTCGTGGCACGCGCGGTGAGATGCTTTGGCAGCGCAACTATTGGGAGCACATCGTGCGGGATGATGCAGAGATGGACGATCTTCGCGCCTACATCCGGAACAATCCCGCGCAGTGGGCGATCGATTCGCTGAACGTCGAACCGTAGCGTTTCAGGTAAGACGGTCCGTGTAGGAGCCCGGTCTGTATAGGGGCGGCTCGCGAGCCGCCCCTACGTCAAACATCGCCTACGTCACACATCCCCGACGTCACGCATCGCCGACGTCACCTCGGAGGTGACGAGGTCGTCGTCGCCGTCCCGCGCAGCGTTTTGCCTTTCACCGGGTAGCCCGGTCGCGTCGGTTTGGCCGGCGGGTTCTTCTTCAGCGCCTCCATCGCCACCGCGATCGCGCGTTCGAGCTGCGGATCGCGGCCGGCGATCACATCCTTTGGCGTCTGCTCGACCTCGATGTCCGGTGGCACGCCCTCGTTCTCCACGACCCATCCGTCTTCGGCGGTCCAGATCGCAAGATTCGGCGCGGTGATCTGACCGCCATCCATCAGGACCGGGAAACCGAGGATGCCCACCAGCCCGCCCCATGTGCGCTGGCCGACGAGCGTGCCGAGCTCGAACTTGCGGAACATCCACGGCAGCAAGTCGCCGCCCGATCCGGCGGTCTCGTCGATGAGCATGACCTTTGGCCCTTGAATGGAGGCCGTCGGCGTCTTGAGATCCTCACCGTACCGCATCGCCCAATAGCTGATGAGCGGCCGGCGCAGCAGATCGATGTAGTAGTCGGCCACTTGTCCGCCGCCGTTGAAGCGCTCGTCGACGATGACGGCGTCCTTGTGTGATTGCGGATAGAAATAGCGCTTGAAGTAGTCGTAGCCCGGCTGCGCGGTGTTGGGGACGTAGACGTACGCGATGCGGCCGTTGGTGGCGGCGTCGACCTTGCGCAGATTGCCTTCGACCCAGTCGCGGTTTCTCAACGTGGCTTCGTTCTCGACCGGCACGACCGGCACGGTACGCGCGCCGCTCCCGTCCGCGTTGGGCGCGACCGTGATCTCGGTGATCTTGCCTGCCGTGTTCTCGAAGAAGCTGAACAGATTTGCGGGCGGCCGAACGTCCTGTCCCCGCACCGCAATCAAGTACTCGCCGGCCCTGACGTTCACGCCAGGCTCGGTCAGCGGCGAGCGCAGCTGCGGATTCCAGTTGAGCCCGCCGTACACCTTCTTGAAGCGATAGCGACCGTTCTCGACGGCGTAGTCGGCCCCGAGCAGGCCGCCGGGGACGGTCTTGGCGGTCTCGAGCCGGTCGCCGCCGCTGCCGCGGTGGTGACCCACGGACAGCTCGCTGCACATCCATTGGATCACACGATTGAGGTCGCTCCGCACGGCAACGTCCGGCAAGAGGGCCGCGTACTTGGCGCGCATCGCCGGCCAGTCGACGCCATGCATGTTCGGAGCGTAGAAGTAGTCGCGGTTGATGCGCCACGCTTCGGCGAAGATCTGCGCCCACTCGGCGCTGGGATCGATTTTGACGTCGATGGCCGAGATGGCCAATCGCCCTTCCCCGGCGTTGACCTTCTGTCCGGCCTGCAAGGCGACGATGGACCACTCGTCGCCGGATGAATAGAGCAGCTTCTTGGCGTCAGCGGAGATCCGGTAGTCTCGCACTCGCTCCAGGATCGCCTCGTCTTTGCGCTTGCCCAGGTCGAATCGATGCAGCTCCTGCGCTGGTGGGCCAGGTGCCGGCTGGGGCTCGGCGCTCGCCCGCAGGTAGTACAGCTGTCCGGCTTCGCCTGCCTGAAGGTTGCTGAGATCGCCCGCCGGCGCCGGTATGTCGAGAATACGGTTGTGAATGCCCTCGAGATCGATGCGCACCGGCTCGGTGCTGGGCTTTGGCTCGGGGCTCGTCTTCTGCTCGCTCTCGACGGGCTTCGCCTTCTCCTCGTCGCTCTCCTTCATCAACGGCGACGGCAGGTCGTTTCTCAGCACGACGAGGTAGAGACTACGCGTGCGACGGTTGTCCTGCGTCGATTGCGCGAACCAATCGAGCACCGGTCCCGCGTCGGTGGAGCCGAACAGATAGAGGTACTTGCCGCTGCGATCGAACACCGGCTCGCTCACTTCGGCGAGCCCGTCGCTGATGGGGAACGACTTCTTCTGATCGATGGAGTACACGGACAAGGTCATGGCCAGCGCGTGGGTGTTCGCGGTGTACGCCAGCCATCGGGAGTCCGGCGACCAACCGAACGTGACGGAACTGACGGGACCGTAGACTTTGGCCGCGGCCACCTTGGTTGACGCGCCGCTCGCGAGATCGAGGACGAAGAGCGCTTGCGAGTTGTCCATGTACGCGAGCTGCTTGCTGTCCGGCGACCACTGGAGCTCGGAGTAGAAGCCCGCGCCGTTCAAGCGAACCGTCGAGACGTCACTCTTGCCGTCCTGCGACGCGATGTGGAGCTGGTACTCACCCGATGCGTCGGAGAAGAATGCCACCCGCGTCCCATCAGGCGACCATGCGGGCGATCGGTCGTGCGCGCCCGTCGAATTGGTGAGGTTGCGCGGATCGCCCTTCTCGGCGGGCACGGTGACGATCTCGCCGCGGAACTCGAATGCGGCCCGCGCGCCGGTCGGCGAGAGCGCCGCGTTGCGGATCCAGTTGGCGCCCTTGACGAAACGCTGCCGCGTCTCGCGCAGGTCGGCAGGTACGCCGATGGTCATGCGTTGTGCGGCGTTCGTCTTGGGATCCAGCAGATGCAGATAGCCGGCCTGTTCGTAGACGACCTTGCCGCCGCCCGCGGCCGCGTTCAGGACGGGGAAGTCGTCGTGATGGGTCAGCTGCTTCACCTGATTCGCGCGCGGATCGAAGGAGAAGAGGTTGAACTCGCCGTTCCGATCGGATCGGAAGTAGACCGTGCCGTCGATCCACATGGCATCGACGTCGTTCGCCCGCGCCGAAGGCTGTGGGACCTTCTCGATGGCTTGTGTCGAGGTGTCGTAGATCCAGACGCGCGAGACGGTGCCGCCGCGATATTGCTTCCACTGCTCGAATCGGGGCCCGAGTGGGTTGTAGGCGATGCGCCGGCCATCGGCGGAGTACGCTCCGCTGGCGGCATTGGGAATCGGCAGCGCATCGGGCATGCCGCCGTCCAGTGACACGGTGAAGAGCTGCAAGAAGCGATTGGTGAACACCGTGCGCGCCGACGTGAACAGCACGCGCTTCCCATCGGGTGTGAAGCCCTGGACCTCGTCTTGGCCAGGGTGCCAGGTCAACCGCGTGGGCACGCCGCCGCCGACGGCAACGACGTACACATCTGTGTTCCCTTCGTACTGCGCACTGAAGGCAATCAGGGCGCCGTCTGGCGAGAACGCCGGGCTCGACTCCAGCCCATCGTCTGTCGTCAGCCGCCGGACGTCGGAGCCATCGATGCGTGCGACCCAGAGGTCGTCGGCATAGACGAAGGCGACGTGGGTGCCGCTGGTGGCGGGCTGATGGAGGAGACGCGTATCGCGGACGTTTGCCTCTGGACGCGCGCCGAGCGTGGCGAGCACCAGCGCAACCGATAGGACAGTGTTGCGGAGCATGGCAGCCTCTCTCGAGTGATCGGGGACCGACAGAGGATGGCGATTCTACCCGAAGGGAACGGACCGCACTTGCATGCACGGTCCAAGTCTTGCTATGAGGATAATGGCAGCGTTAGCTTTGCTCCGCCACGGGCGGGGCTTGAACGACGTCTAGTTACCGTCGAAATCACAACTGGGCCGTTACGTAGGAGCGGCCCGGAAACTGGTCCCCGAGCTCTCGGTTGATGGTAGTGGTCCTCGATACGCTCCACTAGAGGCCAGACGATGGCGAAGCTCAGGTCGCGAGAGCAGGCGTCGGTTGGGATAATCGGGCCGCCCCCACCCACGGCGGAACGATTCGATCGGTTCGTGCTCGAGTGGATCGGCCGGCTGCTCGACGGCGCCGCGATCCGCGTCGAGCTGTGGGACGGCTCCGCGGTCGGCCCGGACATCGGCCATGCGGTGGCGACGGTCACCATCGCCGATCGGCCCACGCTCCTCAAGCTGATGTGGAACCCGGAGATGGCGTTTGGTGACGGCTGGAGCGCCGGACGGATCGACGTGCGCGGCGATCTCGTCGAGCTGCTCAAGGCGATCTACCGTACGCCACGCTTTCAGTCGACCCGGCGCTGGTACGCGCGGTTGTCGAACACGCGCCGCCGCGCGGCGCGCCGCATTCACCATCACTACGATCTCGGCAACGACTTCTATCGCCGCTGGCTCGATCGCGAGATGGTGTACACCTGTGCGTATTTCCCGACGCCCAACCTGACGCTGGAAGAGGCGCAGGTCGCCAAGATGGAGCACGTGTGCCGCAAGCTCGGCCTGCGCCCCGGCGATCGCGTCGTCGAGGCCGGATGTGGATGGGGTGCGCTTGCCCTGCACATGGCCGAACGTCACGGCGTCACGGTTCGCGCCTACAACATCTCGTCCGAGCAGATTCGCTATGCCCGCGACCGCGCGGAGGAGCGGGGCCTGGCCGATCGCGTCGAGTTCGTCGAGGACGACTATCGCGGGATCGAGGGGGCATACGACGTGTTCGTCTCCATCGGGATGCTCGAGCACGTGGGGCTGGAGAATTACCCGTCACTGGGCACGATGGTGGATCGCGTGCTCGACCGGCGGCGGGGACGTGGGCTGCTGCACTTCATCGGTCGCAATGTGTCACAACCGCTGAGCGCATGGATCGATCGCCGCATCTTTCCAGGTGCCCGACCGCCAACGCTTGGTGAGGCCGCGCGCGGTGTGCTCGAGCACCCGGGGCTGGCCATCATCGACGTCGAGAATCTCCGATCGCACTACGCCACGACGCTCTGGCACTGGCGGCAACGATTCGACGACGCGGCCGCGGAGATTGCACAGACCTACGCGCCGTCGTTCGTCTCGGCGTGGCGGCTCTACCTGGCCGGCTCACAGGCGGGATTCGAGACCGGCACCATGCAGTTGTTCCAGGTGCTGTTCGCGCGGAATGCCTCGGAGGACCTGGTCTGCGCGCGCGATCGCCATCGACAGGTCGCGTCGTGATAGCTGGCAAAGAGGCCTTAGAAGATGTCTACATGCGACGTCCTCGTCGTCGGCGGGGGGCCGGCCGGATCCACGTGCGCGTGGCAGTTGCGTCGCGCGGGCCTCGATGTCCTGGTCATCGATCGCGCCACGTTCCCCAGAGACAAGCCGTGTGCCGGTTGGATCACGCCGCGGGTGATCGAGGCGCTGGATCTCTCGATCGGCGACTACCGCCAAGGGCGCGTGTTCCAACCGATCCACAGGTTCCGTACTCGGGTGATGAGCGGCGAAGCCGTCGAGACGACCTACGCCGAGCCCGTGAGCTTCGGCATTTGCCGCCGGGAGTTCGATGACTACTTATTGAAGCGATCTGGCGCGCGCGTCATGGATGGCACCGCGGTCACCAGCCTCGAGCGTCGCGGCGCCGACTGGCTCGTGAACGGCGAGATCGCCACGCCGCTGATCGTCGGTGCGGGCGGCCATTTTTGTCCCATCGCCCAGCATCTTGGCGCCACACATCGTGACGAAAGCATCGTGGCGGCGCAGGAGATCGAAATCGCGATGACGCCCGAGGAGGCACAGGCGTGTCCGGTCGCGCCCGGCGTGCCGGAACTGTTCTTCTGCGACGATGTCCGCGGCTACGCGTGGATCTTCCGGAAAGAGCACGTGCTCAACATCGGTCTCGGCCGCGAGGATCGGCAGCGGTTGCACGCGCACACCGAGGCGTTCGTCGCAGCGCACGTGGCGCCGGCGGCGCTGCCGCTCCCTGACCGCATTCGATGGAAAGGGCACGCGTATCTGGTCCGGCCCTCCAGCGGGCGTCGGCTCGTCGACGAGGGCGTCATGCTGATCGGCGACGCGGCAGGGTTGGCGTACGCCTACAGCGGAGAAGGTATTCGGCCAGCCATCGAATCCGCGCTGATGGCAGCGGAGACAATCACTGAAGTCGGCGGCCGTTACGACGCGGCCCGGTTGTCCGCGTACGCGGAGCGGCTGGAGGCGCAGCATCCACGAGCCGAGAGCCGGCTGACGCGTCTGCTGCCAAACGGGCTGAAGACGCGCCTCGCACGGTGGCTGGTCGGCCGGCCGTGGTTCGCGCGCCGCGTCGTCGTCGAGAGCTGGTTTCTGGGTCAGAACGTGTAGGGCGGCTCGCGAGCCGCCCCTACGCTGCTATCTAACGCAGCAGCCGCTCTTGAATTCGTAGGGGCGGTTCGCGAACCGCCCTACCTGCATCATCCATCATCGATACGCCGCGGCTTGAATGCCGTAGAGCTCGGCGTATTGGCCGCGCTTGGCCATCAGTTCGTCGTGTGATCCCATCTCCACCAGCCGGGCGCCGTCGAGGACGATGATGAGATCGGCCATGCGTACGGTGGAGAAGCGATGCGAGACGAGGATGGTGATGCTGCCGTCGGCGCGATCGTCGCGAGCGGCCGCCGCGTAGCGCTCGAACAGCGCATGCTCGGTCTCGGCGTCGAGCGCGGCGGTCGGCTCGTCGAGGACCAGCAGCAGCGGACGATCGCGCATGAACCCGCGCGCGAGCGCGAGCTTCTGCCACTGACCGAACGATACGTCGACGCCTTCGGGCCACGTCGGACCCAATTGGGTGGCGAGGCCGAAGGGCAAACGGGTGATGACGTCGCTCGCGCCGGCGCGGTCGACCGCAGTCACGACCGCCCGCTCATCGTCGACCCGTGGCACGTCGCCGAGACCAACCGTGTGCGCGGCGCGGAACTCGAAGCGGAAGAAATCCTGGAAGGCGCCGGCCACACGCGCGCGCCACTGATCCGCGGGCACCCGCGCGAGTGGCGTGTCGTCGACGAAGATCGCACCCGAAGCGGGCTCGTACATCTTCGTGAGCAGCTTGACGAGCGTCGTCTTGCCGGCGCCGTTCTCGCCGACGAGGGCAACAACGGCGCCGGCGGGCAGGGACAGCGACACCGCGTCGAGGACGAGCCGGGACGTGCCTGGGTAGGCGAACGACACGCGATCGAGCCGAATGCCGCGCCGGAGGGTGTCCGGTGCCGCGAGATCCGCGGTTGCGGAGAACGAGGCCGCGTAGTCTTCCAGCCACGCCAGACGCCGGGACCCGTCCATCCAGAAGCCGCGAAGGAATCCGACCTCAGCCACGGTGGCGCCGACATAGGCCGAGAGACGCGAGCCCGCGGCAAGCACGAGCAGCACGTCGGCGGCGGGAGCGGCGAGCACGGATGAAACGAACACGATCGCGCCGACGTAGGCACCGCCGAAGACGGCCCAGGCCAGCGTGTGCCACATCGCCGTGCTCCATCGCGCCGCGGCGATCGGCTGGTTGCCAAGCTCCCAGGCCGCTCGGCGATCGGCCATCAGTCGTTCGGCGATGCCGGTGACGCGCAGTTCCTTCCCCGGCGGCGGTGTCGTCGCGAGCGTGAACAAGTGCCGCGCCAGACGATTGGGTTGCGCGCCGCGCTCCTGCGCGGTCCGTTCGACGGCAGGTCGCCATGTCGAGGTCAGCACCGTCGGGATGGCGAATACCGCCAGCAGAATCAACGCGGGATGAATCGACGCGAGCAGCGCGATCGTCACGCCGAGACGCAACAGCCATCCACATGTCGAGAACACCGACATGTACATGTGATCCAGGACGAAGACCTGATCGCGGAGCATGGCCAGGCGATCGAGATATTCGGGGCGCTCGTGATGCGCGATGCTCGCTACCGACGCCTGTAGCCGAGCGACGTGTGACTCCAGCGCAATCGTGATCTTGTCGCGAAAGCGTCGCTGGACGCGCATGCTGACGGTGCTGAGAAACCACGTCAGCGTCGCCGACGCGCCGAGGCCGATTGCGCCGACGTAGACGAGCGTGGGCCGCTGCTCGATGACGCCATTGCCGAGCACCATCACCCACACGGCGAGCAGCGCGTCGGGCAGCGCGGCGAGCTGCGACAGGACGAACGCTGTCAGCATCAGCCGGGGCTCGTGACGATACCCCAGTTTGCAGAGCCGCCACATCGACGACAACGCGGGTGGAAGCTCGCTCAGCGCGGCTGGCGTTCGGTCAGCCGAGGACGTCATAGGTCGTGCCCTCCTCGTCTTCCGCGGTGAACCGCTGTGCCTGCAGGTCGAACATGGTGCGGTACCGACCGCCCTTGGCCATCAGCTCGTCGTGCGTGCCAAGCTCGATCACGCGGCCGTGCTCGAGCACGCAGATCCGATCGGCTTGGCGCACGGTGGAGAAGCGATGCGAGATCAAAATGGTCGTGCAATGTCGCGTGGCCGCGAGCAGCCGGTCGAAGATCTCAGCCTCGCCTCGCACGTCCAGCTGCGCCGTCGGCTCGTCGAGGATGACGACTCCGGCACCGAGCCGCACGGCGCACAACGCGCGGGCGAGGGCCACGCGCTGCCACTGCCCGCCGGACAGGTCGGTGCCTTGGTCGTAGCCGCGCGCCAGTACCGTATGCAACGACGCGAGGTCCGAGGCGCCCGCGGATTCCAACGCCACACGCACGATTTCATCGGGAACGCCTGCCGACAC
>DAINCF010000152.1:0-14163 GCA_036732565.1 Vicinamibacterales bacterium | reverse complement strand
GATGGTCGGTTGGCGACGTCGCCGCATCGATCGCCGCGACCGATAGGCGCGCGAACATCGTTTGGCGGGGTACGCGAACATCGTTTGGCGTGCGTAGCGCAGGCCTTCAGGCCTGCCTATCGCCGAGGCAGCTCAATGTCGAGCCGGCGAGGGCAAGCCTGGAAGGCCTGCGCTGCGTACGGCCTGGCATCTATCTCGCAGTGCGGGGGGCATGGTCAACGCACGCAGAGCTTTGATGACTGGCGTCGGCTGGGGTGCCGGCCTCATGTATTTCCTCGATCCCGAGCGCGGCGCGACGCGCCGGGCACGCGCCCGAGATCGCCTCACACATGCCGCCCATCGCAGCGCCGACGCCATGAGCGTCGCCAAGCGCGACCTCTCCCATCGCGCGTCGGGCACCGCGGCGCGACTGCGGACGGCGATGAACCACCGTTCCACCGACAGCGTGGTTCTCGTGGAGCGTGTCCGCGCCCACCTCGGCCGCGTTGCCTCGCATCCACGGGCCATCGACGTGGCGGCCACAGCGGGTGTCGTGCGGCTGAGCGGACCGATTCTGCGAGACGAAGCATCGCGGGTCTTGAAGGCGGTCCGCGGCATTCCCGGCGTCCGTGAGCTCGTCGACAACCTCGACCGTCACGACGCCGCCGATATTCCGGTGCTTCAAGGCGGCCATCCGCGAGCGATGCAACCGGAGATTCTGCAGAGCACGTGGTCGCCGACCATTCGGCTGATTGCCGGTGCGACTGGCACGGCGCTGGCCGGCTACGGCGCCGCGCGGCGGGACACATCGGGCGCCGTGCTGGCGGCGACGGGGCTCGGCCTCTTCGCGCGGGCCGCGACCAATCTCGAGATGCGACGCCTGACAGGCATCGGCGCGCATCGGCGCGCCATCGACGTGCAGAAGGCCATCACCATCGACGCACCGGTCGAGCATGTGTTCGCGTTCTGGACGGCCTATGAAAACTTTCCGCTGTTCGTGTCGCATGTCCTCGACGTTCGGCCGTCCGGCCGCCCTGGACAGTCGCGGTGGTCTGTGGTCGGCCCAGCGGGCACGCCGGTACAGTTCGACGCCGAGATTTCGACGTTCGTGCCGAATCAGGCGTTCGGCTGGCGCACGATTGGGCGGCCCATCGTCGAGCACGCCGGCATCGTCCGGTTCGAGCCGATCGGCGACGGTGATGATGATCGGACGCGCGTGCAAATCCGGATGTCGTACAACCCGCCCGGAGGATGGTTCGGCCATCGCCTCGCGCAGGCGTTCGGTGTCGATCCGAAGAGCAGCTTCGACGCCGACCTCGTCCGCTTGAAGACGCTGCTCGAGACAGGGCAGTTGCCGCACGACGCGCGGCTACCGGCTCGCGACGTGCTGGCCTGGGACCGCTGAGGTTCGATTCTCGCCCGCGCTGCATCGTACGTAGCGCAGCCCTTCAGGCTGCCTGGTCGCGTCGGCAGACCTGAAGGCCTGCGCTCCGTACACTAATTGGCGTTCGCAGCTCAGGTCAGTCCGTCACCCTTGCGAAGGATGTCGCGGACCCACCACTCGTGCTTCTCGTGCGTTTGGACGAGCTTCGAGAACAGGTCGACGGTGCCTGGATCGTTGTGCTCATCGGCCGTCTTCGCCGCCGTGCGCATTTCCTTGATGACAATCAGCTGGTTGCGATTCGCTTCTTCGAGCATGTCGCGCATGTTGCCCTCGGAGGCAGCGGTCGACACGGTCGCGAGGTCGGTCGCCTCCAGCGGGTGAGCCGGCGGATCCTGACCGATCATGCGCACGCGTTCGGCCAGCGGATCCAGCGACTCCAGCACCTCTTCAGCGAAGCGATCGAACAGCTTGTGGAGATCGCGGAACAGCGGACCGTAGGTCTGCCAGTGATAGTGCTTGTAGTTGCAATACAGCACGAAGGCGTTGGCGACCTGTCTTCGAAGATCCTGCACGACTGGGCTTTCAGCGGTGTTTTCGCTCGACAGCTCGCGCGAGATCGACTTGACATCCGCACGGGACGGCTTTGCTGCCATGGCCATACTGGGACTCCTTCTGCTCACGCCTCAGGGCTTTGCACTCGAGGCCTGAGCCTTGCGGCCTTGCTTGAGGCCCGAGGCTCGCTATGCAAGCCTCGGGCCCCAGGAGCACGCTGCGCTACGTACCGATTGCTCACGCCCCAAGTCTCGAGCCCCAAGCCGTTGGGGTCCCAAGCCTCACGTCGCAAACCCTAAGCCTTCTTCTCGAGACTGAGAGACTCGTCGAGCAGCTGAGCCGTTTCGTCCAACGTCGGCACACCGTTGAGTGCCCCCAGACGCGTGCAGCTCACCGCCGCCGCGGCGTTCGCGAAGCGCAGCGTCCGATCCAGCGGCCACTCGTGCAGCCATCCGTAGATGAAGGCGCCCCGAAACACGTCTCCCGCGCCGGTCGTGTCGATCACCGGGACCGCGAAGGCCGGGACGTGCACCAAGCGATCGCCGTCAAGGGCCATCACGCCTCCGGGGCCGAGCGTGACGATGAGTACGCCGTCGTGGGTCCTGCGCAGCGCGCGGAGCGCGCGCTCCTGATCGTCGTGTCCGGTCAGGGCCGGCGGGACGTGTTCGGCGAGGATAGGAATCGTCACCGCCGTCAGGAGCTCCTCGGTTCGATCCGTGAGGCGATCGAGATCGCTCGTCACCGGGAGACCGTGCGCGCGCGCCGCCGAGGCGGCGCGAATCGCCGCCTCCTGATCCACATCGTCGACATGCACGAGGCGTGAGGACGCAACGAGCTCGAGCGGCAGCTCGCGCGGCCGAAGGCTCAGGCGCTCGTCCCGATCCCACAAGACAATCCGCTCCCCACTGTTCTCGTCCACGAGGATGACGGCGAACTGATTCGGCGCGTCGCGGATCACGGCGTCGGTCATGTCGATGTCGCGCTCCGCGAGCGCGCGTCGTACGCGCTTGCCGTTCTCATCCGTGCCGCTGACGCCGATGTATTTGGCGCGCAGCCCGAAGCTCGCGCAGGTGGACAGCGCCGTGGCCATCTGCCCGCCGCACGACGTCTCCTGGCGACGGATGCGCATCTTGGCGAGCGTGCCGTGCGGGCGGGGGTATCCGGGCAGGAGATTGACGAAGTCGACCGAGTTCGCACCGACACCGAGAACATCGCAGACAGGGCTGCCGAGCGGTCGAGACATGCGGGTGGCAGTATATGGGAACATGCTATGTTGGCGCGCGTGCCGACGGCCGATTTGATCACGCTGGGCGAAGCGTTCGAGGACCTCATCTTTCTCGATCTCCCACGGCTCCCGGGCCCGGGCGAGGAGATCAAGACCAGCGGCTTCGCGCGGACGATCGGCGGCGGCGCGGTGATCACGGCGGTCGCGGCGGCGCGTCTCGGGCTGCGGTGCCAGGTGTACAGCGGCCTTGGCGAGGACGGCGCGGCGCGCGTGACGCGCGAGGGCGTGCGGGTGACCAATCTCCGGCGTGCCGACGAGCCTTACGCGATCTCCGCCGCGCTGTCGACGCGGTCCAACCGTACCTTCGTCACGTTCAACGGCATGAACGATCGACTGGAACAGCGGCTGCTCGGCACCGTGCCGAAGCTTCGCGCGCGTCACGTTCACCTGGCGCTGCAACCGCGTGACTGTCGCCCGTGGCGGGACGCGGTCCTCGCGCTCCGGCGTCGAGGCATCACCTGCTCGTGGGACTTCGGGTGGAGTCGGGTCTTGCTCCGCGATCGGCATTTCCAGCGCCTGGTCGGCGCACTCGATCTGGTGTTCGTCAACGAGCAGGAAGCGCGGTTGTACGCGAGGAAGCGCACGCTTCCCGCGGCGCTCGACGTCTGGCGGCAATCGGACGCACAGGTCGTCGTGAAGCTCGGTCGGCGAGGGAGCTGCGTCGTGCTGCCGACGGGATCGCTGCGTGCGGCCGCGCCTCGCGTTGCCGCCGTGGACACGACCGGGGCGGGCGACGCCTTCAACGGAGGGTTTCTCTACGGGCGCTTGAAGGGGTGGTCGAACGACGCGTCGTTGCGGCTCGGCAGCTTCGTCGGCAGCATGTCCACGAAAGCGCCGGGCGGACTCGACGGCCTTCCGACCGCGCGTGAGGTCGCGGCCCGGGGACCGAGGAGAGACGCGTGAAACTTGCGATCATCGGCGGCGCCGGCGTGCGGACGCCGCTCCTCGTCAACGGGCTCACGCGCTCGGATCTGCCGATCGACCACATTGCGCTGTTCGACATCGATCGTACGCGTCTCGAGGTCGTCGCCGGCCTCGCGCGCCGCGTCAGCGGCCGCATTCGACTGACGACGAGCGCGTCCTCTGCGGAAGCGATTGCCGGCGCTGACGTCGTGTTCATCAGCATCCGCGTTGGCGGTATCGCCTCGCGCGCGCAGGACGAATCCGCGGCGCTCGATCTCGGACTGGTCGGGCAGGAGACCGTCGGACCGGCCGGCTTCGCGATGGCGATGCGCACGGTTCCGCACGTGGTCGCCTACGCCCGTCAGGTGGCGGAGCTGGCGCCAGCGGCGTGGATCATCAATTTCACCAATCCGGTCGGCATCATCACTCAAGCCGTGCGGACGGCCACCGGCGCGCGCATCATCGGCATCTGCGACACACCAACCGAAACCTACGAGGAGGTGTGTCACGCGCTGGACATCCCTTCGACCGAAGCGTTCGTCGACTACTTTGGCTTGAACCACTTGGGCTGGGTGCGCGAGGTCTATCATCGTGGGCATCCCCAGCTGCATCGTCTGTGGGCCGAGCCCGAGCGCCTGGCACGCGTCTATCGGACGCCGCTGTTCGACGCGGACTTCCTGCGCCAGCTGCGGCTCTTGCCGACCGAGTACGTATACTTCTATTACTCCGGCGAACGGGCGGTCGCGAACATGAAGCGCGCGGGCAACAGCCGCGGCCGCGTCATCGAACACCTCAACCGCCAGTTGATGGACGACCTCGCGAAGGCCGACCGAGATCCGGTCGAGATCTACGAGGCCTACATCGCGGCGCGTGATGCCGGCTACATGCAGATCGAGTCGGGATCGAGCGCGCCGCGCGCCAGGTCTCCCTGGGCCGAAGTCACCGGATACGATCGCATCGCGCTCAACACGGTGCGTGCGATCCACTTCAACTCCGGCGCCATCATCCCGTTGAACGTCGGCAATCGCGGCAACATCCCCGATCTCGCGGACGATGACGTGGTGGAGGTGCCATGCGTCGTGAACGCGAACGGCGCCTTGCCGTTGTACGTCGGCCGGGTGCCCGAGCAAGCCCGATCGCTGTTGCAGCGCGTGAAGGAGTACGAGCGGCGCACCGTCGAGGCGGCGCTCAGCGGTGATGCCGCCCTCGCGCGCCACGCGCTGGCGTCGAATCCACTCGTGCCGACGATCCAGGCGGCTGACGCGCTGTTGACCTCGCTGGTGCTGCAGTGAGCGACGCGACGACGGCGAGCGGCGCGACGACCGGCGATCTCGTCCGGCGGATGGGCTTTCTCGAGGCGACCGCGACCAACATCATCAGCATGGTCGGGATCGGGCCGTTCCTGACCATCCCCTTCATGATCACGGCGATGCAGGGGCCGCACATCATCTACGCATGGCTGGCCGGTGCGGTGTTGGCGCTGTGCGATGGCCTCGTCTACGCGCATCTCGGCGCGGCGCTTCCGGGAAGCGGTGGACCGTATCTGTATCTGCGCGAGGCCTACAAGCCGTTCGGGCTTGGCCGGCTGATGGCCTTTCTCTTCATCTTCCAGACGATCCTCGTGGCGCCCCTGTCGATCGCCGGTGGCGCAGTGGGCTTCGCCGACTACCTGCAGTTCTATTGGACGTCGATGTCCATCCCTGCGCATCACCTAGTGGCGGCGGGCGTGTGCGTCGCCATGACGCTCTTGCTGTACCGAGACATCCAGTCGATTGGACGTCTCACCATCGTCATGCTGGTCGTCGTGTTCCTCACCATCGGCTGGGTGATTGTCGCTGGCCTCTTCACGTTCTCGCTGCGGCAAGCGTTCGACTTTCCGCCAGAGGCGTTCGTGCTGGACGGAAGGCTCATCGGCGGCATCGGCGCGGCGTCCGTGCTGGCGATGTACAGCTACGGCGGCTACAACCAAGTCTGCAACATAGGCGAGGAGATCCGGACACCGCAGCGCACCATCCCGCAATCGATCGTCTGGTCGATCGTCATCGTCGCGGTGCTCTACGTCATGATGACGGTGGTCATCCTGGGCATGATTCCGTGGCAGGAAGCGGAGCAGACGCGCAGCGTCGCGTCGGTGTTCATCGCGCGGACGTTCTCCGATCCCGAGCTCGGCCGCGTTGCCGGCATCGTGATGACGGCGCTCGTGCTCTTCGTCGCGGCCGCGTCACTCTTCGCGGTGATTCTGGGCTACTCGCGAGTGCCGTTTGCCGCCGCCCGAGACGGGGACTTCTTCCGCGTGTTCGCCAAGGTCCATCCGACCAAGCGCTTCCCGCACGTGTCGCTGCTGGCCATCGGCCTCATTTCGGTGCCGTTCTGCTTCTTCACCCTCGGTCAGCTGGTGAACTGGCTGATGCAGGTGCAGATCCTGCTGCGATTCGTCTGGCAATGCGCGGCGGTCATCCTGCTGTATCAACTCCGCAAGGACATCCCGCAGCCCTTCAAGATGTGGCTGTATCCGGTGCCGGCGATCGTCTCGCTGGCGTTCTGGCTGTACCTCTTCTTCGCCGGCCCGTTCGAGGGGATCGTGTTTTCGGTGGTGTTCCTCATCGCCGGCGTCGTCGCGTACTTCGCGTTCTTGCGGACCTCACGGTCGCCACGAAGGCACGAAGGAGGATAGCCACCAAGGCACCAAGGCACAAAGAAATCAAACCATAAGGAAAATTCTCTTGGTGCCTTGGTGCCTTGGTGCCTTGGTGGCCAGTTTCTTGGTGTTCTTCGTGTCTTGGTGGCTAGCTTTCTTCGTGCCCTACGGAGCCTTATTCAGCGCCAGCACGTTCGCCAGCAGTCGGTACGCGCCGGGCACGCCGTACGGCAGCTGGCGATGGAATGCGTAGGCGAAGTAGGTGTAGTGGCCTTTGCCGACCCGTGCCGACAGCCACCCGCCCTGTTGTGGCGCCTGTCCTTTGTCGTACGTTGCAATCATCGGCATGTAGGCGGTATCCCACTTCGACCAGAACTTCGAGCCTCGCTGTTCGACCCAGCCGTTGAAGTCGGCGGCGGTGATCTTGTTCGGCCACGTGAACGCCTGATGCGTCGGCGCCAGAATCTCGACCGGTGAATCCTCCTCCGACACTTCTTCGGCCCGCTGCGTGAGCTCGCCTGGAAACGGTGCGAACTGGTTCGGATTCAGTTCCTGGGTGTTGTAGAGCACGATCAGGTTGCCGCCGTTGGCCGCGTACTCGAGCAGACGCTTGTTGTAGGTGATGAGGTCCTTGCGCACGGCGTAGGCGCGCGTCCCGGTCATGATCGCGTCGAACGTCTGGAGGTCAGCAGTCGCCAGCGCAGGCTCGTCGAGCAACGTCACGCGGTAGCCGAGTTGGGCGATCCCGGCAGGCACTTGATCGCCGATGCCCATGACGTAGCCGACGTGCAGGTTGGGCACGGTCTTGACGTCGACGCCGCGTACCTCCGTCGTTGACGGCCGGTACAGATAGCGCGTCTCGAGATCGCGGTGCTCGACGACCTCGTAGCCCTCGGTGTACTCCTTGCCGTCCGCGGCCGCGACGACCGTAACTTCGTAGCCGCGCGTGTCGAGCGAAGGGATGTCGACGATGAACTGGAACGAGGCGCGCTCGCCGGGGCGTCCAAAGGCGAACGGCTGACGGCCGGGTGCCGACGTCCAGCCGGAGGGCAGTTTCAGGGAAAGATCGCCCTTCAGCCCGGACGCTTTGTTGTTGAGCAGATCGACGTTCACGGTGACGCGCTTCTGCGCGGCGTCGAGCGGCACGACGGCGGCGCCCGGCGAGACTTGCACGCCGACAGCGGGCACGACCTGAAGCTCGCGGACGGCAAAGCCGTAGGGAAGCCGCGCTTCGCGGCGGCGAACCGTGGCACGGAGCTCCACCGGGACATTGTTCACCGTGTACTTGGCGACGACGGTCGCGGCAGGACGTCGAGCCGGACGGCCGAACTCGGCGGGATCGTCGATCGCGTACAGACTCTCCTGCAGCGAGCGACGGCTGAAGTACGGCCGGCTCCCAATCGTGGCGGTATCGGCCAACGACACGTCGAATCGCCGCAGCGCGCTCTCGTTGGCGTTGAGCGTCGACGCGCCGATCGCTGCGGGGGCGATTGTCCACCCCGTCGGAGCCTCGATGGCGAGGTCGGTCACCTGCAGCGGGACCGACGCGCGGTTCGTCAGCGACGCGCGAATCTCGAAGCGATCGCCGGGCACCACGTTGTCGATGACGGGAGGCGGCATGAAGGCGGCAAAGGGGCCGGTCGGGTCCGGCACGCCCGCGGGCCGCGCAAGCGCCGTGAGGTCCAGGCCGAGCGCCGTGCTGATGGCGTCCATGAACTGCTGTTCCTTGAGGCGCAACACGAAGGCCGCGTCCGGCTCGCCAGTGCTCTTCTGGAGCGCCTCGCGAGTGGCGGCGAGACCCGTGGCCAGGAATGGCACGGCCGCCGAGGGGTTGGTGATCGAAAACGCCTTCATGGCGCTGGCGACCGACGAGTCGATGGTCCCCAAGAGCGCCTCGACGCCGGCTGGTGCAGGCCGGCCCAGCGTCTTGAACAAGGCGGGGATGGACGCGTCGATGCCGTCGAAGAAGCTCTGTTCTTTCTCGCCGGCCGGCACGCGTGCGCCGACGCGCTGATACAGGCCGTACGATGGTCCGAACCGTGGCGCGAATTGGCCGCCGTTCTGCGAGCGCTGGAAACTGAGACCGAGCCGGCCGAAGTTCTCGTACGAGTCGCCCAGCCACGGATTCGGCTCGCCGCTGTCGACGCGCACCGTCCACGGCTGATCGTCGCGGACACCGATGTAGATCTTGAACGGCTGCCACGGCCGCAGCCCCTCTTTGACCTGCTCCGGAAACTGTGTGGGGTCGCCCGCCGCTTTGAACGCCAGCTGCGAGATGAGGCCCGCCGTCTGATGATTGCCGTGCCCGTCGCGCTCGTTGCCTTGGAAGCGCGAGACAATCACCCAGGGCCGGCTCATGCGGATGATGCGGACGACATCGCGGAGCACGGGCTCGCGGCCCCATTTTTCGAACGCCTCTTCGAGGCGCTTGGAGAAGCCATAGTCGATGACGGTGGTGAAGTACTGCTCGTCCGCGCCGTAGTACCGGTCGGCCACGAGCAGCTCCTCGGTGCGAATGAGGCCAAGGCCGTCGAACAGCTCGTCGCCGATGGCGTTGTCGCCCGACTCGCCGCGATTGAGCTGCAGCATCGCCACGCGCACGCCATCCTTGCGGCTCAACCTCGTCACCATCCCGACATGCTCATCGTCTGGGTGCGCCATCGTGTGCATGGCGCTCGCCGTCGTCGACAGCTTCAGCAGCTTGTGCCAGGTGCCCGCCGCGCCGCGATCCTCGCTGGGTGTCTGCGACGCGAGATGAGGCCCGGTGAACAGGGTGAGCCCCACCACTATCGCGAACAGAGCGACACGGAACCGTACGTAGCGCAGGCCTTTGGAGGGCGTTTCCAAACAAACGTGGGGTCCGCCTTGCCGGGGTCCCCGGCGCGGCAGCCGCGCTGGGGTGGCTTTAGGCGGACCTGGAGGGCCGGGCGGCATAGGCCAGCGGAGGGACGGTCCTTGGCAGGCCTGAAGGCCTGCGCTACGTACGTCCGACGTCTTCGATTGCTTCATGGCTCAGAAATAGAACTTGACGGCGAGCTGCATTTCCCTGGGATCGCCGAGCGTGCTGGTGATCTGTCCGAAGGTGTTCGGGGTCGAGACGTTCGCGCCTGGGAAGCCGAAGTTGACCCAGTTGAACAGGTTGAACATCTCGATGCGGAACTCGACGCGCCGTTCACCACCAAGTGGGATGCCGCGGAAGATCGACAGGTTCATCGACTTCGACGAGGGGCCACGCACGGAGTTGTAGGAGCAGTTGCCGTGCGTGAACGCGGCGGGCTCGGCGAATGCCGAGGTGTCGAACCAACGGGCCAATGTCTGGTCGAAGCCGTCGGGCACGGGATCGCCGACGCAGTTGGCGCGCACGTTGCGGCCCACGCCGGCGCCGGCCCGGTCGGCTGACCCGATGCTGAAGGGCAGGCCGCTGCTGAGGGTCAGGATGCCGTTGACCGACCAGTCGCTGACGAGCGCGCCGAGGACACCGGAGGGCGAGAACGTGCGTGATGGCCCGAACGGCAGCTCGTAGATGAAGCTCGTGACCAGCCGATGCGGCACGTCGAAGGGCAGCGGACCGTTATCCGCCGCCATGTCGTACGCGGTGTTGGGGAAGTTGCCGGACGCGCCGCCGCCCGCCGTGAGGTGATCGATGAAGTCGCCCTTGGCGCTGCTGAACGTGTAGGCGACCGTGAACGCGAGCCCGTCGCTCATGCGGCGCTGCAGTCGGGTCTGCAGCGCGTTGTAGTTGGCGCGGCCGTTCGTGACGATCTGCTCCAGGAACGCATTGCCGAAGCCGTACTGCGCGTACGGGAAGATCACCGGCCCGACCCCGGCCGTTTGAATGATGCCTTCGTTCAGGTTGCGCAGCCGGCGTCCGTTCCGTACGCGGTTGCCGACGTACTCCACGGCGCCCACCATGTTCGACGCCAGCTGCCACTCGGGTCCGATGCTGAACTGATGCACGATCGGCGTCTGCTGATCGGGATCCTGAACGCGCCATTGCACCCGCGCCTTGTCGATGTTAGCGGGATTGAGCGGGATGAAGCCCTGGGCGAAGGTAAAGGCCGGCGCGTCGCTGGCCGAGTTCGCGTTGATGTCGGCGTCCACGAGCTGCGGCAGGTTCAAGCCGAGCTGGCTCTCCGAGCCGTAGCGATCCGTCTGCTGGTAGAAGATCCCGTAGCCGCCGCGCAGCACGACGGACGGCATCACGGTCCACGCGACGCCGACGCGCGGCGCGATGTCGTTGCGATCGGGGTGAATCAGCGTGCGCTCGAAGACGCTTCCCGACGATTGCGCGAGGAAGATCTCACCGGTGGCCGGATCGATGTTGGTCAGCTCGCTGTTGCGGTCGACGAGCGGCGTGAAGTACTCGTAGCGCACCCCCGCGTTCACCGTCACGTTGCCGCCGAGGCGCCACGAGTCCTGCGCGTACATCTGCCAGCCGGTGGTGTAGAGGTCGGGCTGATGGAAGAGCGTCAGCCGCTGATTGCTGCCGAGGCCGAGCAGGAAATCGCCGAAGCCGAAGTTGGTGTAGCGGCCGTTGGCGAAGTTCAGCTCGCCGTTGAGCGAGCGCAGGTCGATGTAGGTGACGAGGTCGCGCCGTCCCTCGAAGCCGAACTTGAAGGTGTGGTTGCTCTTCGTCCAGGTGACGTTCTCGGCGAACTGGAAGACCTGCGACGTCTGGAACTGCGGGCGGAAGAACGGTCCGCCGATGCGTGATACGCCGCCGATGGAGATGTTCGGCAGGCCGCCCGAGAAGCGCGGATCGTTGGGCACGCCGCGAATGCCGACCTGGCTGTTGGCGTCGATGCCGAACGCCGGGTGCACCGAATCGGAGCGCACGCGGTTGTAGCCGAAGCGGAACTCGCTGAAGAGATTGCCGCCGAAGACGCGCGACCAGCCGCCGACCAGGTTCTGCCCGCGGATGAAGATGTCGCTGGCGAAATCGCCCGATGCCACCGGATCCTCGAACACCGGCGGCTCCCGTCGATCGGTCTGCTGAAAGCTGTAGCGCGCGAAGATGCGATCGTTGCCGGTCAACGTGTGATCGACGCGCAGATCGAACTGGTCGATGTCGCTGTTCAGCACGCCGTTGGAGATGAAGTTGTTGCCGAAGAAGCCGGTGCCCGGCACGTTCGGGCTCGGGTAGTAGTTGAGGATACGCCGCGCCACCGGATCGATGCAGGCGGGGCTGACCTGTTTGGTCGCCGCGTTCACGCACCCCGCCGGCACGAACGGGTTGTTGGCGTTCATCGTGCCGGCGACCTCGCTCAGGTCCCCCGCCTTCATGCGATCGGTCGGCACCGTGGCCGTCAACGAAAGCGCCCGCTCGGTGCGCGTCGCCTGGTAGTCGCCGAAGAAGAAGGTCTTGCTGCGTACGACGGGGCCACCCAGGGTGAAGCCGGCGATGTGCTGGTTGAATTGTCCCTTCGGCCGGGCGGCGCGGTTGTTGTCCCACGTGTTGGAGTTGAACGCCTCGTCGCGGAAGAACTCGTAGGCGCTGCCGCGAAACTGATTGCTGCCCTGTTTGACCGAGGCGTTGATCACCGCGCCCGCGGCCTTGCCGAACTCGGCGGAGTAGGTCCGCGTCTGGACCTTGAACTCTTCCAGCGCGTCGACCGGTGGCTGCACGACTTGCGGGCTCCGCTCCTGCAGGTTCGTCGAGAACGAGTTGTTGTCGGCGCCGTCGAGCATGTAGTTGTTCCACGTCGCGTAGTTCCCGTTGGCGTTGAAGAACGTGTCCTCGCCGCGGCTCGTGAGACCTGCCGGCGCTTGGACGACGCCGGGCGTCAGGTAGGCCAGCTCGGAGTAGCGGCGACCGAGCAGCGGCAGATCGCGCACCTGGCGGGCTTCGATCACGTTGCCGATGTCGGCCGACTGGGTCTGTAGGAGCTCGGTGCGGCCGCGGACGAGGACTTCTTCCGTCAACTCTCCGATCGCCAACGTGAAATTCACTTCGAGCCGGTCCTGCACGCGCAGCTGAACGTCCGCCTGCACGGCGCGCTTGAACCCCTGCAGCTCGGCCGCCAGCGTGTACCGGCCGATACGCAGCGCCGGAAAGACGTACTGCCCTGCGCTGGTGGTCACCACGTTCGAGGCGACGCCGGTGCCCTCGAGCGTCGCGGTCACGGTCACCCCCGGCAGGATGGCGCCGGAGCTATCGCGAATCGTGCCGACGATCGATGCGGTATCGAGCTGGGCGCGCGCCGGTGCTGCCCTGAAGAGCGCGGCGGCGAGCGCTACGCAGACGATCCACCGCGAGGAGTGGCTGGCGGGCATGAGGGCTACCTTTCTGTGAGTACGGATCACAGCAACCAGAAGTGTCCCCGAGTATGTTGAGCGCTGTTACAAGTGTCAACTCACATCACGGCGCTCGCATTACGATGGGTGTGAACGATGCGCAGGCTGCTGACCGCTTCGTCCGTCCTTCTGCTGCTGGTCGCGATCGGCTGTGCCGCGCCCAGTCGCGAGGGCAGCGCGGCTGAGGTGCACGCGCTCACCGGCGCGCACACGCGTATCGTGTGGGTGCAGGGTGACGGTACCGACCCGTTTGCGATGGGCGACCGCCTGCGGCTCATGGCGCTCGACACCGACGATGGGCGAGGCGAGCGCGCCGTCGTGGAGCAGCGCGGCAGCTATGTCAAACCGATGTTCACGCCCCGCGGCGATCGCATCGTCTATTCGACACACCCTGAGCTCGGCGACCCGTCCGTCTACATCGTCGGTTTCGACGGCTCCGGGCTGCGGCGCTTCGATCGTGGCCTGGCGCTTGCCGTTTGGGAAGATCCACGGGACGGTGGCGAATGGGTCTACATCGGGTCCGAGCAGACCCGGTCGGGATTTGGCGCCGTCACCCGCGTGCGAATCGACCAGCCGTCGCAGCGCGAGCTGGTCTGGAGGGGCAAGCCGATCTCATTCGATACGTTTCAGGTGTCCCCGGATGGCTCGATCGCGGGTGGCCTGTTTCCGTGGCCCGCCGCCGGGATTGCGGATCTGGCGAAAGGCACCTGGCGTCAACTCGGCGAGGGGTGCTGGACCGCGCTCAACGACGTCGGTGCGCCGATTTTCTGGTATTTCGACGGCTCGCACCGCAACCTGCAGATGGTTGATGTGACGCGCGATCGGCGCTGGGTGGTCCCCATCAATCGGGCACCCGGATTTACCAACCCGGAGGTCTATCATCCGCGATGGACGCACCATCCCCGCTTCATGGCGATCACCGGACCGTACGATCAGGGTGGCGCGAATCAGGTCCGGAGCGGCGGCACGCAGGCGGAGATTTGGATTGGGCGGTTCAGCGACGATCTGACGCACATCGAGGCCTGGGCGCAGGCTACGCATAACGCCGGGGGCGACTCGTATCCCGACGTCTGGATCGATCGCGCCCGCAGCGCGTATCCGCTTCGTGCGAGCGGGCGCGTCGGCCCG
>DAINCF010000151.1:0-14180 GCA_036732565.1 Vicinamibacterales bacterium | reverse complement strand
TCGAGCGCATGCTCGATGCCACCGCCGCCGGCCGTGCACAGCCGCCGAGCGCATCGGTCGACGCCGAGACGGCGGCGCGACTGCGGTCGCTGGGGTACGTCGTGTCGCAGGCAGCCCAACTGCATCGCCGGTTCACGGCCGATGATGATCCGAAGACGCTGGTGGCGCTCGATGCCGCGCTCGACGAGGCAATGAAGGCGTCAGGTGCGGGCAAGCATGCGTCCGCGATCGCGATGCTGGAAGACGTGATCCGCAAGCGGCCGGACCTGCCCGTCGCCTACGATCGCCTCGCGTTCGTGCTCAAGGCCAGCGGCCGGCTGCCTGACGCGATTCGGGTCCTGGAGCAAGCCGCGACGAAGGGCTTCGCGGATGGGCCGGCGCTCGCCTCGCTCGGCACGATGCTCGGCGAAGCGGGACACTTCGAGCGATCGGCCAGCGTGCTCGAGGCGGCCGTCAAGCTGAACCCGCAGGACCTGGAAGCGCTCGGCAACCTGGGCGTGTTGTATCTGCGAATGGGCCGTCGCGATCAGGCGATCGACACCCTGCAGCGTGCTCTGGCCGCCGACCCCACGCTCGGGGGCGCGCGCAACACCCTCGCGGTGGCCTACGCCCAAGCCGGCAACCTGCGTCAGGCGGTCGAAGAGTGGCGACAGGTGGCGCTGGCGCGTCCGAACGATCCCGATGTGCTCTACAACATCGGAACCGCGCTGCTGCAGCTGAACCGCCCGGTGGAGGCACGGCCATTCCTCGAACGCTTCATCGCCGTGGCGCCGGAGCGCTACGCACCCGACGTGGAGCGGCTCAGAAAGATCTTGGGACAGGGCGGATAGTCGCAGGTTTCGAGTTTTCCACAGGACCGCAAAATTCTCGAAGGGGGCTGACCCCTCCGTTCCACAGGTCGTCCCAGAACGGGGCGACATCGAACGGGTCCGACCGATCCTGTCTGCTACTCCTGGGCGATGACGTGCGGGACCTTGCGGTCCGTCATCAAGCGATTGAACGCCGTCACGTCATCCTTCAGCACCGCGTTCATCTGCGCCTGCCGCGACGCCGTCTCTTTCTTGTATCCCTCATGTGCCTCGATCTGCTGCGTCGTCGGCGCGAAGTCGGCCAACCCCACTCCAGAAGCCAGGAACAGCAAGTGATCGATCAATTGACCGGGATATCGAAGGAGATCCTGGCCACGGCCGGTCTGGCGCACCTGGTGCAGCGGCTCCTCGGCGGCGAGAATCTTCTTGTCCAGCGCCTCGGCGGACGCCTTCACGGCCTTCCCGCTCTCATCGTCGGCCACCGCCGATGTGATGGCTGAGAGTTGGACGCGGGCGCGCTCGGCACGGTTGATCAGGTCGGCGATCTGGGTGATCTCGTCTTGAATCTCGAGCAGCACCTTGGTCTGGGCTGTGACATCCGCCTCGGAGCCAGTGGTGTTCGGATCCTTGCGCACCGTCAGGGACTGGGTCGACTCCTGGCCGTCCACCGAGAGCTTCACCGTGTACGTTCCTGGCGGAATCAGCACGTTCAGGCGGCCACCCGCGGGAAGTGGGCGGAAGCCTTCGGCGTTCAGCTTCACGTCGGGTGAGAACAGCGGCGCCGTGCGCAGCCGGATCTCTGGACTTCGCTCGTTGCGTAGGTCCCACCAGACGCGATTGATGCCGGCGTCCTTGGTTCCGGTCAATGCGCGAATGGTCTTGCCGTCCGCGTCGGCAATCGTCAGCTTTACATCGTCCTTGGGCGCCGACTTCAAGAAGTAGGCGATGGGCACGCCGTAAGGAGGGTTCTTGCCCTCGGTCGGGTCGTCGTTGGTGGTCAGCGGATCGGTGATCGGCTGAAATCGATAGGCGGCGCGCGGCTTGAAGAGATGGGCGGACGCGTTGAGCACGGATGGCGCGATTTCTCGTAGTGGCGTCACGTCGTCGAGGATGAAGAAGCCGCGGCCGTAGGTCGCCACGACGAGGTCGTTGAAGTGCTCCTGAATCGTGAGCCAGTGGACGGGCGCGTGCGGCAGACCACCCTGCAGTGGCGTCCAGTTCTGGCCGTCGTTCAGCGACACGAAGAGCGCGCTTTCCGTGCCGAGGTAGAGCAGCCCTTTGCGCACCGGATCTTCGCGAACGCAATGTGCGTAGGTGGCCATGCCTTTCGGCAGATCCGACGCAATCGATCGCCACGTCTTGCCGTAGTCCGTGGTTTTGAACACGAACGGATCGCGGTTGTTGACCTGATGCAGATCGTATGTGACGTACGCCGTGCCCGCGTCGTGACGCGAGGGCTCGACATTGCTGACGGTTCCCCACGGCGGGAGCGACGGCAGGTTGGCGGTCACGTTGGTCCACTGGCCGCCGCCGTTGCGCGTCACATGCAGCAGGCCGTCATTGGTGCCCGCCCAGATCAAACCCTTCTCGATCGGCGATTCAGCGATTGCGAACACGACGCCGGCGTACTCGACGCCGACGTTGTCCGGCGTCAAGCCGCCGGAGATCTGCTGGCGCTGCTTGTCGTTCAGCGTCAGGTCGGGGCTGATCACCTTCCAGCTCTGACCGTTGTCCGTCGTCTCGTGGACGTGCTGACTGCCGGCGTAGACGCGGCCGTCGTGCGAGGAGATGGCGAGCGGAAACGTCCATTGAAAGCGGTACTTCAAGTCCGCCGCCGGCGACCCCACGGTGTAGTACGGCCAGATCTCGACGCGCCGGGCCTGGCGCGTCCGCTCGTCGTAGCGCTCGACGATGCCGCCCACGGAGCCGTAGCCGGAGGCGGTGGACCAGATGATGTTGGGATCCTTGGGATCCGGAATCGCGAAGCCGCTCTCGCCGCCGGCAACGGTGTGCCACATGGGCCGCGAGATCGAGGCCGGGCCGCGCTCGCCGCCGAAGACGCCAGCCCGGCTGAGGCTGGGACCGCGCATCGACGGGCCGTCCTGCATGTTCCCGAGGACGTTGTACGGCACCGCGCTATCGACCGCCACGTGATACATCTGCGCGATGGGGAGCTGAATGGTCTGCCAGGAGCGACCACGGGTGAGGGTGATGCTGATCCCACCATCGTGGCTGACGATCATGCGGCTGGCGCTCGTGGGATCGATCCAGACGTCGTGGTAATCCCCGTACGGCTGCTCGGCAGGCGGCGGGTCGATGCTGGTCTCGCCGCCGTCGAGCGTCTTGGTCCACGCCGCGGTCAGAAAGTAGACCTCGTTCTCGTTGTCGGGCGCCACGGCATGGCGCGAGTAGTAGTGCGTGCGGCCGGCGAGGTTGCGGTCGTAGCTGACGACTTTCCAGTTCTCACCGCCATCGTCGGAGCGCCAGAGCTCGCCGCGCTCCGCGGGTTTGCCGTCGAACGACACACCGTCGGCGGTCTCGATGAGCGCGTAGATGCGATTCGAGTTGCTCGGCGCAATCGCCACGGCAGTCTTGCCGACCGGACCGGCCGGTAATCCATGGCCGGTCAGCTTCTGCCACGTGGCACCGCCGTCTCGTGAGGCATACAGGCCGCTGCCAGGCCCGCCACTCGAGCGCCCCCAGGTGTGAATCTCGAGCGTCCACGCGCCGGCGAAGAGCACGCGCGAGTTGTTCGGGTCGATGGCGATGTCCGAGGCGCCGGTGTTCTCGTCGACGAAGAGCACGTGCTGCCACGTGCGGCCGGCGTCCGTCGTCTTGAAGATGCCGCGCTCCTTCTGAGGACCGTAGCTGTGGCCCATGACCGCGGCGAACACCACGTCTGGGTTGCGAGGATCGATCACGATGCGGGCGATGCGGCCGGCACGATCCAACCCCATGTGCGTCCACGTCTTGCCCGCGTCCGTCGATCGATAGATGCCGTTGCCGATCGAGACGTTGCTGCGGATGAACGCTTCGCCGGTTCCGGCCCAGACGACGTTCGGGTCCGACGGGGCAACAGCCAGGGCACCAATGGAGGCGACCGGCTGATCGTCGAAGACCGGCGACCAATGCACGCCGCCGTCGATGGTCTTGAAGACGCCGCCCGACGCCGCGCCCGCGTAGTAGATGAGCGGGTTGCCGATGACGCCGGCGACGGCGCTGGTGCGGTTTCCTGCCGGACCGATGTAGCGGAACTTCAGCTGGGTATAGGTCACGGGCGCCATCGCAGGAGGCGCTTGCGTCCAGACCGGCCCACCAAGACCGGCAACGAGGGCGATTCCGACACTGAAACCAACGAAGCGGCGTAGCAACATCGGAAGTCCCTTCCGCGCAGGCGAGGCCGAAGCCCGCCTGGAATCAAAAACAAAAACGCCGGGAGCGCGCGAACGCTCCCGGCGATCTATCACACCGCGAATCCCTTGTGCCTCAGAATTCCATCCGGATGCCGACCTGGGCGACGCGCGGATCGAGGACGGCGATGATGTCGCCGAATCCGCCGCTGGCCAGATTGAAGTTGGTCACGGCGTTGTTGTTCAGCAGGTTGTAGATATCGAACATCCCGGTGAACTTGAACCGGCCGATCGTAAACGCCTTGTCGACGCGGACGTTCAGCAGATGGACGTCGTCGGACCGGTTGTTCTTCAGATCCTCGACGAAGAACGGAGCCGGCGTCGCATTCAGCACCGGCGTCGTGTTGGCGTCCGAGATGATGCGCGCGTATGGGAACCCGCTCTGGAAGCGATAGTTCAGCGCGACGCCAACCTCCATCGGGAACACGTACCGTCCCATCGCCTGCAGGTGGTAGGTCGTGGTCTCCTGCCGATTCGAGACCGCCGGGTTCGGGTTCAGGAAGTAGTTGACACCCAGCGGATCGGAGTTGAGCGGGCTCGTGCTCCCGATGTTGGGCACGTCCGCCGACCGCAGCTCGTCGCGCCACTGGTAATCGACGCTGCTCTGCATGAAGAAGCGCGACCCGAAGCGCTTGTTGAATGCGAATTCGATCGTGTCGTAATCGAAGTCGCTGTCGGGAATGTTGTCGAAGCTCGACTCGCTCTGCGCGGCCAGCGCCGCCGGGATGTCGCGCAGGTCGAAGACCTCACCCGTATCATCCGCCGTCACCCTGACCGGCACCGTGAGCTGTCCGAACCACGCGGGCACGAACGTCGCGGTGTAGAAGGGCACGAACTTGCGCTGCATCTTGCGGACGTAGGTCACGCGCCCAGACGACTCGCCCCAGAACTGATGCTCGAACGATACGCTGACTTCGTCCGTGTACGGCGTGTCGAGATCGGAATTGACCGTCGTGCTGGCGCCACCCAGGCGAAGCCGTTCGGCGCCCAGCTCCTGTGGCCCATCGTACCGGCCGTTGTTGTTCAAATCGCGGAAGTCGAACTCCGCGTAGTTCGTCCCGCCCGGGTTCGCGGATGAGAAGCCATCGGCGAGGTTGTTGTAGTAGCGGCCGTAGAACCCCTTGAGCACGGTGCGGCCCTTGCCGGTGACGTCGTACGACAGCCCGAGGCGAGGCGCTAGGTCGGTGTTCGTGACCAGCGTTGCGCCCTCGACGGTCGACTGCGCTGGGAAGATGCCGTCAGTGATCTCCGGCACGCGGGTGCTGTCCTGATAACCGACTTTCTGATGGTCGACGCGAATGCCCGCGGTGATGGTCGTGCGCGAACCGGCCGTCCAGCGATCCTGCGCGTAGAACGCGTAGTGCAGATCGGTGTTCGGCGAAGACCGCCAAGTGTCCTCGAAGGACGCGTTCGTGCCGGTATCGGCAAAGCGGATACGGTCGGGCGCCGCGCCTTCACGCGCATAAGAGTAACGGATCGGTCCGTTCGAGCCGTTGATCCCAAACCGGTACCAATCGTAGATGGTCTCGAAGCCGAACTTGAAGTCGTGGTTGCCACCTTTTGGCAAAAAGTGCGTGTAGTGCGCCTTGATCTGCGGCTTCTTGCGGCCCGTCGTGAACGAATTCCATCCCGCGCCAGCCACCGCGGTGGTGTCGCGAAAGACTTGCGGCGGACGCGCAACGGGATCGACCGCCGGCACCATCGGCCAATCGAGCGAGAAATTGCCGTACAGGACGTCGAGGAAACCACGGTTCGACATCACGCGCTGGAACTGGCCCTTGTACATCCGCGACGTGCTGTCCTGGGCCTGGATCGACTCGGGCGGGCGCAACGAGGAGAGGCCGCGCTGCGGCTTCTGCTTGCGGCCCTGCTGGAAGTAGCCAATCAACGTGTTGTTGGTGCCGGCTTTCCACGTGCCCTTCGCCGTGTAATTGTCGAAGATGCCGACGTCGGTCGCCAGCTCCTGGGCCACGCCCGAGACCACCTTGTCGATCTTGAAGTGATTGTAGGCGGCGAAGAACCACACCTTGTCGCGGACGATGCGGCCACCGAGATCGGCGTGGCCTTCCCAGAACAGCAGGTTCGGGTTGCCCGTAAAGCCGCGGGCGCGCAAGGCGTCGTTGTTGTTGTCACCGACCCACTCGCCCGGCTGATAGCTGAGATGATAGAGGCCGCTGAACTCGTTGCCGCCGCTCTTCCCCGTCGCGATGATCGCCGCGCCGCCGGAGTTCATCTCGACGTCGCTGCCCAGCGCGCTGATCGAGTACTCCTCGTTGGCGTAGTAGTCCTCGTAGAAGCCCGTGCCGCCCACACCTTCGGTGTGATCGATGCCCTCGGTGACGACGCGAGCCTGGTTCTGCACGCCGAACACTTCGTACGCCGACTGCTGGCTCTTGTGGCTCCCGCCGACGTCGAAGCCCTGCATGCGGACGCCGGGGGCCTCGGCGAGTGCGCCCCAGACGTCGGTGGAGTTGGGGATCGCGGTCAGCTCTTCGCCCTTCAAGCTCGTGCCAACCCTCGTCGTGCTCACGTCCACCAACGGCGACTCCGCGGTGACGGTGACGGTCTCGGCGAGCGTGGCGATGCGCAACTGCGAGTCCACCGAGATGGTCTGGCCGAGCACCACCTGGATGTTCTCGCGCTCGACCGTCGAGAAACCACCCAGCTCGTACCGCAGCGTGTAGATGCCGGACGGTAGGGACGGGAACATGTACCGGCCATCCGCTTCCGTCACGGACGTGCGCGTGCCTATCAACGACGGCGAGGTGGCCGTCACCGTGACGCCGGGCAGCACCGCGCCCTGCGCATCGGTCACGACGCCGTTGAGCCGACCTTGTCCGATCTGTCCTGACGCGGCGGTGGGATATGCGCCGAGCGCGCAGCAGAGCGCCAGGATCCACGAGAAGCGGGTCATGCTTTTCCTCCTGCCCCAGAGCCCCGAGGCCGGGACCCATTGGGACTGAGCCGGGAAGACAACGCGACCGGATGTGTGGAACTGCGCGGATGTTACAGGCGAGCTATGGGAATGTAAAGAACCGATGTTCAGTGCTGGTACCGGAGTGGGACGAGCGGTGGGCTCGGTGCGCGAAGCCCTCGGTAGATGAATCTCTGCACGCGCTTGCCTTCATACGTTTCAGTAATGAAAAGGTTGCCCCTGGAGTCCACGGCCAGGTTGTGCGCGCCGTAAAACTGTCCGGCCCATCGTCCCGCATGGCCGAACGTGCTGACGACTTCGAGCGTGTCGCGGCGGACGACGTACACCTGCTGATTCGTCCCGTCCGGCACGAGGAGATAGGTCTGCTCGGGATCGGCGCTGAACCCGATGTCCCACACCGATCCGCTCCCGAACGTGCGCTTCGCGATGAACGCTTCCTTCACGAACGTGCCGTCCTTGCGGAACACCTGAATCCGGTTGTTGGTGCGATCGCAGACGTAGACGAGGCCGTCCTGGCCGATCCGGACGACGTGGACGATGCGGAACTGCGGCGGCGGCGGACCGTCCGGATCGAATTGACTCGGTTTGTTCTCGTGCTGCACCGCGCCGCCGAACGGACTCGGCAATTTTTCGCCCGCGCGCGTGAAGTACGAATCGTCCGGGGTCTTGCCATACGCGCCCCAGTGCCGCTTGTAGGCGCCGGTCGAGGCATCGAAGACGATGACACGATGATTGACGTAGCCGTCGGCGACGTACACCTCGTTGGCCGCGCGGTCCACGGTGACGTTGGCGGCCCCGCCCAGGTTTCGCGTGTCGTTGCTGCCGCCGTTCTGCCCCTTGCGACCGATCTGCAGGAGGAACTTCCCCTGCTTCGTGAACTTCAGCAGGTGCGCGTCCTTCTCGCCGCCGGCGCCGAGCCAGACCTGCTCGTCATGATCGACGTAGATACCGTGTTCGAGGTCGGGCCACTCGTATCCCTCGCCGGGTCCTCCCCAGGACGAGACGACGTTGCCCTCGGGATCGAACTCGAGGACAGGGGGCGCGGCTTTCCAGATCGATCGCGTCTCGTTCGGCTGGAGCGTGTTGGGGCGATGGACGATCCACACGTGATCGCGTGCGTCCACATGCACGCCCACCACCGCGCCCACCAGCCAACGGTTGGGCAGCGGCTTCGGCCATGTCGGATTCACTTCGTACGCCGGGGCAAGCATTGACTTCTCTTGGGAGTGTGTCGGCCGATCGTACGTAGCGCAGCCCTTTAGTGCTGCCGAGTCGCAGATGGCAGGCCTGAAGGCCTGCGCTCCGTACGCTCCCCGTTCGTGTATCGCCCATCCTCCGAGCGCCAGGAGGGCGGCCAGGACGTAGATCACGGGCCCTTCAGCGTGAGTCGCTGCACGCGCCAGTTGCTCAGCTCGCCGACCAGCAGCTCGTTGTCGCGGCGGCAGTCGATCGCGTTGACGAGGCCGAGCTGCTTCACCTCTTTCCCGGCGCGACCGAACTTGCCGACGAGGGTGCCATCGAGCTGCACCTTGTAGATCGCCGCGTCCTCCATGCCGTCCGGATCGCCAGTGTGGGCGACGTAGAGAAACTGTTTCGCGCCCGTCGTCATGCACAGCGCCGTCGGGGTGCCAACGTTCAGGAACTGCGTCTTGAACGTGCCCTCGCCGTCGAAGACCTGGACGCGACGGTTGCCCTCATCCGCGACGTACACGTTCCCTGCCGCGTCGATGGCGATGCCATGGACGACGTCGAACTGGCCGGGACCGGTGCCGCGGCTCCCCCACGACTTGATGTACTTCCCGCTCGGCTCGTACTTCGCGACGCGCGCGTTGCCGTAGCCATCGGCCACGTAGATGTTGCCGGCTGTGTCCCACGCCACGTCGGTCGGCCGTTGAAAGCTCTCGCCCTCGACGCCCGCGCCTGGCGGCCTGGCCGCCGCGCCGCCCGGACCACCACCTCCAGGGCCTCCGCCGCCTGGACCTCCACCCGCCGGGGGCTCCGGACGCGGCTGGAGGACCGGCACACCGGTGGCCTGCGGCGTCAGCGGCAGCGACGGCACGCGCATCGCCTCGGGCTTGCGGCTGAGGATCATCTGCACGCGGCCGTTCGGATCGAACTTGATCACCTGCGTCGACATCTGGTCGACCACCCACACGTTGTCCTGTGGATCGACGCGCACCTGCTGCGCCTGCAGGAAGCCGTACGCGCCCTGCCCGATCTCGCGGATGAACTTGCCGCTGCGATCGAATTGGAAGAGGCGCGAGCCACCATGCGAGACCGCTCGCGACGTGCCGAGCGTGATCGTCGGGTTGCCGGTCCGCGTGTAGAGATAGATGTCGCCCTTCGAGTTGGTCGCAACTCCCGCGGCCTCACCCAAATGGACGCCATCGGGGAACTGCAGCAGGGCCGGCGTTGCTGCGGCCTCGAACGCAATCTCGGGGATGGAGAGCTGGGCCGACAGCGTGCCGCCAGCGAGGATCGCGGCGACCAAGGTCAACGCCTTTCGTAGCGACCGTATCTTTAGGCCGGCCGATTTCTGCGTGGTCATCGCCGCCTCCTTACCGCTGATCCTGCGCCGTCGTCGGCGCCTTGGGGTTGAGGATGATCTTCTGCGCCCGCCAGGCGGAGATCTCCGAGACGAACAGCTCGTTGGGATTGCGGCAGTCAATCTCGTGGACGGTGCTGAACTGACCGAGCGCCTTGCCCGCCTTGCCGAACTTGCCGATGATCTTGCCGTTCAACTCCATCTTGTAAATCTCCCCGGTGATCGCCCAGGACGCGGCGGGATTGCTGTCGGGATTGGAGTTGGACACGAACAGGTACTGATTCGGCGGCGGCGACACGCACACGGCCCACGGATTGCCGACGGTGTCGTAGATGGCGCGCAGCACGAGGTCGTTGTCGAACACCTGCACGCGCGCGTTGCCGCGATCGCCGACGTAGATGTTGCCCTGCGCGTCCGACGTGATGGAGTGCGGCGTGTTCAACTGACTCGGCGCCGATCCGCGCGCGGTCCCGACCGATTTCAGGAAGCGGCCGTTCCGGTCGTACTTCACGACGCGTGAATTGACGTAGCCGTCGGAGACGAAGATGTTGCCTTGCGGATCCCAGGTGACGTCCGTCGGTCGTCCGAAGCGGTACTTCTCGGCTGGCGTCGGCGACTGCGTGCTGTCGAACGCGCCGGCGACGGCCTCGGGACGACGGCCGAGCACCATCGTCACACGGCCTTCGGGATTGAACTTGATGACCATGTTCGACCCCTCGTCGACCACCCAGATGTTGTCGTCCTTGTCGACGCGCACGGCGTGGGCGAACTCGAGGCCGTACAGGCCCTGGCCGAGCTCGCGCACGTAGTTGCCGTTCTGATCGAACTCGAACAGCCGGGTATCGCCGCTGCGGTGATACACGAACACATGCCCCTTCGAGTTCGTCGCGATGCCGATGCCTTCACCGAAATAGAGATCTGGCGGCAGTTTGAAGAAGTTCGGGACCGACGTGAAGGGGATCTCCGGGACGTTCTCCGCCTTGGCCTTGGACTGCGCCAGGAGCGGTAGCGCGCCAGACAGGAGAACCACCATGACGTAGAAGGCGACCCTTGACCTCATGCACACCTCCGGTGGGCTGCATTCCAACACGAGTTGGCCAGCCTCGCCGCGTGAAACTTGTCAACGAATTGTCACGAGCGGCGGTTGCGAAATTCGTACGTAGCGCAGACCTTTAGGTCTGCAATTGCGTCTGGCAGGCCTGAAGGCCTGCGCTACGTACGGTCCCGCAGAAATCTAACGCTGCTGCGACGAGGTCTTGCGACTGACCTCGATGACCAGCTGACTGTCGACCGAGTACTCGGTGAACGGCTGATACATCTCGTCCCAACTCTGCTCGGACCAGTAGACCGGCAGGTGCGGGGCGGGGTTCCAGCGATTCCTCGGAGAATTGTCGTAGACGCCGATGCCGGCGATCTTGCTGCCCGCCGGAATCTTCAGCGGCTCGGCCAGCTCGTACTGGAACTGCCAATTGAAGTCGAATCGCGGCACGTTGAGGATGGTCTGCTCGCGGCCATCTGGATAGGTGACCACCCACTTCAAGCTCTTGCCGCGCAGGTGCATGTGCGGCGACATCGCGTACAGCGTGATGTCTTCGGTGACGGGCGTGATGCCGATGAGCGACCAGTTCTCGACGTACGGCGGAATGTTCGGTGTGGCGCCGCGACGACGGGTGCTGCCCTCGTCCGCGACGTACTCCACCTCTTTGCCTTCCGCGCGATACAACGAGAGGCCGCCCTTGGTGGTCGCCAGCGGATCGCCGGCCTGACGTATCAGCACTTCGTGCGTCACCGGCACTTTGTTGAACCAGAGGCCGAGGCGCGTGCGATCTTTTTCGGGCTTGCCGGTCGGGTTGTAGTGCACCTGCCAGTTGATGTACTTCCCGGCCGGGATGCGCTTGCCGACGTTCGGGCGATGCGCGTCGACGCCGCGGCCCGGCACCCACGACAGCAGCTTCGACGATCCTGGGAGCCCCATGCCCTCGGTGCGCGGCAATCCCGCGGCACCGCGATCACCGATGATCTTGCCATCCGGCCCGATCAATCGGCCGTCGACGATCGTCGTGCCTTCGGGAATGTCGACGAAGAAGATGCCGGCGTGATGCACCACCGCGCGGTTCCCCGGTCGCAGCTCCACGACTTCGGCGAAGCGATCCTCAGCGAAGGGCACCGGCGAGTAGAACATCTGCACGCCCATCTCGCCTTCGGCCGGAATGTCGAACTCGACGGGCATCTCGAGCACGACGTCCGGCTCCTTCCCGTACGTCCATCCGCTGGCGAACGTCGGGGCCGGCGGCAGGTCCGCGTCATTGCCACGCGGCGCGCCGCCATCGACCCAGGCCACGAGCGTGTCGATCTGCGCTTGCGACAGGCTCGGGTCGTTGCGCATCGGCAGGCTCTGCGTGGAGTCGGCGCCCCACGGGGGCATCTCGCGGTTGACGACCTTCTGCTTGATCGCGCGCGCCCAGGGCCGCACGTCGTCGAACGACAGCAGCGACATCGGCGCAACCTCGCCCGGCCGATGGCACGACGCGCAGTGCTTGAAGACGATGGGCGCGATGTCTTTCGAGAAGGTGGGAGTATCCGCGCCGGCAGTGGCGGCGGTTCCTGCAACGGCGAGGAGCCCGGCGACGATCACGCACATCCCGCGCTTCATGGCGCCCCCTTCTAGGGCCTGAGGCTTGAAGGGCTGGAGGCTTGGGGTACACGTCCCACTGAACAGCCCGTAGACGTCGAATTGGCCCGCCAGAGTCTAGCGCATTTTCGGGGCGGGCGGTGGGCAGGTTTCCGCGACCGTGGTCACCGACGTGACGTTCAATCGGCTGGTCGGCGTGGCCTTGATGTGCAGCCCCTTCACCACGACCGTGTGGTCCTTGTGAGCGGGCAGGTCGAACACCTCCACGCCGATGAGGCGGAACTCGTTCTTCCCGGTCTTGACCAGCGACGGCAGCTCCTTGGCCGGCGGCGCATTCGCGAGGCTCGGCACGGGATCGGTCGCACTGACCAGCATCCACGTGTTGGCCGGCTGCTCCTTCAGGCAACCCGTCACTGAAACGAGGTCGACTTTGGCCGACGGCGTCTGGGCGCTCACGACCGTCGACAACATGACGACGCCACAAAGAGTGCTGCGCATAGGGGGTAACAACCGTGAGAGTGCGTACGTAGCGCAGGCCTTTAGGCCTGCCCACAGCGACAGGCCTGCCCCCGCCCATCTTGGCAGACCTGAAGGTCTGCGCTACGTACGATTCGTTTCAGCATCGGTATGATACGGCAGTGATCCTCGGCCGCCAATGTTGGATCGCCGTCGGGTTGATGGTGTGCGTCGGCGCGGTCCCGCGCGCGCACGAGCTCGAGCGCACGCAGGTCTCTCTCACGTTCACGCCCGACGCATCATTCCTCCTCGACATCTCCAACGATCCCAATTGGCTCCTCCTGCGTCTGGAGAGTTTCAATGGTGAGCAGGTCCCGGCGAACGTGACATCCGGAGCGCGCGACGCACGCTTGCGCGAGCTCGCATCCGTGTTCGTCGACCGAATCGTGCTGTTCATCGACGGCCACGAGGTGCGACCGACATCCGCCGAGTACGTTCCACCTTCAGTCGAGGGGCTCGCCCTGAGCGGAGCCGAAGGGCCCGCGATTTTCAGGCTTCGCGGCCACGTGCCGCCCAACGCACGCACGCTCCGCTGGTTGTACGGCCTCGTGATCGATCCGTACCCGCTGACGATTCGGCGCGCGGACGGTGGAACGACGACCGAGTGGATCACCGGCAGCGACTGGAGCGGCGAGCTCGATCTCTCGGGACAGTTTCGTCGGACGACGCGATGGGAGATCGTCCGCGACTACCTGGCGCTGGGCTACACCCACATCCTGCCGAAGGGCCTCGATCACCTCCTGTTCGTGCTCGGGCTGTTCTTTCTGAGCATGCGCGTGCGCCCCATCCTGATCCAGGTCACGACCTTCACCATCGCGCACTCGATCACGCTGGGGCTGACGATGCTCGGCGTGGTCTCGCTTCCGTCTCGGATCGTCGAGCCGCTCATCGCCATCTCCATTGCCTATGTCGCGATCGAGAACCTGATGACGCGCGAGCTGAAACCGTGGCGCCTGGCGCTCGTGTTCCTGTTTGGCCTGCTGCACGGCATGGGATTCGCCGGCGTGCTGACCGATCTAGGCCTTCCGCGCGGGGAGTTTCTGACCGCGTTGCTATCGTTCAATCTCGGCGTCGAGGTCGGACAGCTCACGGTCATCGGCCTCGCGTTCGTGCTCCTGGTCTGGTATCGCCATCAGACGTGGTATCGCGCACGGATCGTCGTGCCGGCGTCGCTCGCGATTGCCGGTGCCGGTGTCTACTGGACAATCGCGCGCGCGATTGGGTGATCGTCGCGGGAAGGTCCGCCTGAAGGCGGACCCCACGCCTGCACGGACCCCACGCCCGCACGGACCCCACGCCCGCACGGACCCCACGCCCACACGGACCCCACGCC
>DAINCF010000150.1:0-14324 GCA_036732565.1 Vicinamibacterales bacterium | reverse complement strand
CCGGGCGGACGCATCGAGGGCTACTTCGGGCGCAGGACCGTCGACGGGATGGGCCGATCGATCCCCGGCCGCTCGGCCGCGTCCGCCAGCACCCAGATGCTGGCGAGCGCCGTGCGGGCAATCCCATGGATTTGCGCCGGATCGAGGAACTGCGCCTCGTCGCCGGGACGGTGATAGCGATCGTGGATGCCGGTCGTGAAGCCGATCGTCAGGATGCCGCGTTCGAGGAATGGCCCCGCATCGGTGCGCGGGTAGAAGAACTCGCTCTCCGCCCGATCGTGCTCGCGGTTGAAGCGCAGCCTCAGATAGCTGGCGTTGACCTCCTCGAGCAGCGCGTTGGCGCCGGCGCTCAGCACCCCCGGCCCGATCAGGAACACCTCGCCCAGCTCGGTGACGCCGGACGACCGTTCGTCGGCGAAGCCGGGACGCCGGCTTGCGCCAATCATGTCGATGTTGATGTGCGCCACGATTTGCGTCAGCGGCACCGGCGGCTGGTGCACGAAGCGGCGTGTGCCCCACAACCCCTGCTCCTCGCCGCTGTCCCAGATGAAAATCATCGACCGCTTCGGCCGCGGCGCCTTCGCCAGTTGCTCGGCAATCGCCAGAAGCGCGGCGCTCCCCGACGCGTTGTCGTCGGCGGAGTTGTAGTCGCCATCGCCGTCGACCGGACGCGAGCCGACCGCGCCGTCGAGGTGCGCCTCCACCGTGATGAACTCTTGGCGCAGCTTCGGGTCGGCGCCGCGGATCGTCGCCACCACGTTGTACGGGCGATGAAAGGTGCGCGAGGCCTGCGGGACGCGAACGGTCACGCGCTTGCTCAGCTCGAACGAGGCCGGAAAGGCCGCGGCGTGCTCGGCCGCCAGCGCCTCGCGTCCGGTGACGCGCTCCCCCTCCAGCATCGCCTCCGTGGCGCGAGGGCTGAGGAGGAGCGATGTCACGCCAGGCGCCGCATACGCCGAGGGTACCGGCGGGTCGAGCTCCCGCCTCCGGTATTCGCAGTGCGCGCGGAATCCCAGCGAATCAGCTCGCGAGCCTCGGCGATGAAGAGCAGGCCCGCCGCCCCTAACCGCTCGGCCTCGACCAGCGGCGATCGGGCGTCGACGCTCACGCGGCCCATCTGCCTCACCGTCACTCCGGCGGGCAGGACGCGCGGGCCGTGCGCCAGCACCAGCTTGCCACGCACGTCGAGGCCCGCGTAGGGGTCGATCCCCCGCGACGGGATCACCCACCCGTGACCGGCGTAGACGACCGGCAGAGTGGCGTCCAGGGGGACCGCAAACGTCCGCATCAGGAAGTCGTCGCCGAACTTCAACGTCGTGCCGCCGGCTTCGATCCACGCGCCGGCCGTGTCGACGCGCGATTCGATCAGGTCGTAGTGCTGCCGGTAACCGCCGGCGTCTCCCATCGGCTCCACGCCAGCCCGGGTCAGCCGATCGGCGATGTAGGTGGCCGCGGCGTCGAAGCCGGGCGACGGGGTGTTGCGCCCGCGCCACTCGTCGGACGCCAGCCGCGCCACATCCCACGCGAGCTGCGATGGCGTGATGGCGTCGGCGGCGGCCCGGACCGGATCGGGCAGCGCAAAGCGCTGCGCCCCGGGAGCAGCCGCCGCACAGGCGACGACCAGCACGCCGGCAACGAGGACCCGACGATCGGTCGACAGCATGGGCATCTACCTCATCGGGCAACTCGCCGCCCGCCGCCGCACAGCATATGGCACGACACCGGATGTCGGCGAGCGCGTCAGGAGGCCCACGCGCCGCGTCGTTGACGGGAATCGTGCACTCAGAAGTAGTACTTGAGCGCGAGCTGAACCTGCCGCTGATCGTTCGGGCCAAAACGCAGGGCGGTGATCCTGCCGAAGTTTGCCGTGTTGCTGAAGTCGAGCACGCCAGGAGGCGGCGGCAACCCGGCGCCGCCTCCAGAAAAGCCTGGCACGCTGAAGTTCTGAATGTTCGTCAGGTTGAAGATTTCGGCACGGAACTCGAATCGCTGGTTGCCGGATGCGCGGAAGGTCTTGAACACTGACAAGTCGACCCGCTTGAAGTCGGGCCCCCTCACCTGCGTGGGCGATCCGCCGAGCGGCGAGAGGTCGGTCTGCCCAATCGTCGTCGCGACCGGCGGGTTCGCGAACGCGGCCGGGTTGAGCCAGTGCTCGAAGCTTTGATTCTCCGGATACAACGGCTCACCGGTCAGGATCGCATTGCATCCCTGTCCCGTGGTCGTCGTGATGTTGCAGGGGATCGTGAACGGCGGCCCGCTCTGATACATGGCAATCGCGTTGACGCGCCAACCGCTGATGAGTTGATTGCGCAGGCCGGTTGCGCCGCTTCCGAAGCGCTGTGCCTCTCCGAAGGGCAGGTCGTAGCCGACGTTCAGGCTGATGATGTGAGGCGCATCGCTGTCGCACAGCGCCCAGTCCGGCCCGAGCAACCAGACCGATCGGTACCCGCCGATGTTGTTGATGAGCCCCTGACGGCCCTGCGTTCGGCACTGGGAGAAGGTGTAATTGCCGCGCGCCGAAAACCCCTGCGTGAACGACTTGTCGTAGGTCAATTGCAACGCGTTGTACTCCGACTTGCCGATGTTGCGAATCTGATTGATACCGTTGAAGTTCGGAAAGTCACGGAAGTTCCGCGCGTTCAGCCCAGGGGGCGCCATGACTTCCACGGCGTTGTAGTTGTAGCTGGTGAAACCAAGGTCCTGGTTGTGGCTCCGGCTGCCGACATAGCCGATCGCGACCGATTGTGATGCGGTGACTTGATGCTGCAGCGTGACGTTGTACTGGACGGTGAGAGGGATTTTCCAGGGGCTCGGAATACCACCGAGCGAGACATTGAAGGCGTCGAACGCCGTCGGGTCGTTGACCCGCATCGACTCGGTGCCCGACTCGAACGTGCCGCGGCTTCCGTCACTGTAGATAATCGGCTCGCCCGGCGTGAGGTTGGTCAAACCGATCCCGTACGCATACGGATAAATCAGCTGCGTGCCGACCAGATTGTTGCCGCCGTTCCTGCCCGATGTGCCGCTGGTGAGATAGAACATCCCGCCGCCGGCGCGAACCACCCACTTCTCCGCGAAGTTGTAGGCAAAGCCGAGGCGCGGCGCGAACATCGTCTTGGGACTCGTGACGAGGGTGTTGCTGTCGGCGCACTCGATGGCGATACCGTCGGTGGCCGCCAGGGAGATGAACGATGGCGACAGGTTCTCCAGGCATCGATCAGCGCCCATCACGTAGCGCGGATAGGGATCGATCAGAAAGTTCGCGGCGGCACCGTCAGGCGCGTCGGCATTGCGCTGAAAGTCATACCGGAGGCCGAGGTTCGCCGTCATCTTCGGCGAGATCTTCCAGTTGTCTTCGACGAAACCCGACCAGACCGACCAGTTGGCCCGCGGTGTCGGGTCGGGAATCTTGTTCGCGTTGATCGCGTTCGGGCCACCCACGAAGTTCGCCCTGCAAGGCGCGACGGGGGTCACGCCACAATCGGGCAATGCCAAGGGACTCGGGATCGGCGTCAGGAGCATTTGCGCCATGCCCGTGCCACCGCCCGTGGTCAGCGGCACATCGGTGAATGTCCCGGAGTACCCGTACGCACCGCGTGGTGACGCGGGCTGGAAGAACGAAATCCTGGGCTGGGAGTACTGAAAACCCCACTTCCACGCGTGGTTGCCGGCCAGCTTGTTGAACGTCGTGCTGAGCTGATAGGTGCTCTGCGTCTGGAGGCTGGGCAGGTTGTTCGGCACCCCGAACTGTCCCAAGCCGTCGACCGTGAACGTCGGCAGACCACCCATCAAGGGATAATCGGGCGTGCGCAGACCGAATCGCGTGGCGACGCTGCCGTCTTCGGCGTTCAACGGGAGGCGCGAGTGCTCGATCGCCGAGTACCCGAGCCGCGTCTCGCTGACCAGCGAGTCGGAAAAGACGTGTGTCCAGCTCAGCGCCCCGCTATAGACGTTGACGGTCTGGTCGCCGCCGCTGAACTGCGAGCCGTCGATGATGCCGCCGTACGGTCCTGGAACCAGCGTCGTGTTGCGCGCCACACTGTAACGGCCGAACATCGTGTTGTTCGCGTCGAGGTACTGATCGATACGGATATCGCCTTGGTGATTGTCGTCGCGGGTCGTCGGGTTGACCGCGTAGTTGCTGGCGAGCACGTCGCCGCGCGTCGGTCTGGGAAACTCCTTGAGCAGCCGGAGCGCATTCAGATTGATGCGATCGGCCGGAATTCTGTTGTTGCCCGTCGGGTCGATCGGATCCCGGATCCAGGCGGTCCCGGTTCCGGTGACCATCCGTCCCGTTATCGGATCGATCGTCCCCGCGTTGACGAGCCGCGTCGTCGCCGGGTCCATGATCGTCCCAAGCGGAAACGTACGACCGAGCCGATCCGAGCGAGTGCCGCCCTGAAAGCGAACCAAATCGGACATGTCGGTGAAGTCCGAGTCGTGCATCCGGTTGGTGGGCGTCGTCAGGATGGAGGTGGTCGCCTGGCGCGTCAGCGTTCCCTCGTAGTCGGCAAAGAAGAAGGTCTTGCGGTTCCCGCGATGCAGGAAGCGCAGCGGCCCTCCGAGCGTGCCTCCGAACTGGTTGCGGGTGAACTTACCCTTCTTCAAGCCCTGGTAGGTGTCGAAGAAATTCGTCGCATCCATCGCCGAGTTGCGAAGGAACTCGAAGACGTTGCCTCGATACTGGTCCCCTCCGGACTTCAGGGCCGCATTCAGCACCGCCCCGCCCGCGCGGCCGAGCTCGGCACTGTAGCTGCTGGTCTGCACCCTGAACTCCTGCAGCGAGTCGACAGACGGCCGGTAGACGTAGCCGGCGCCGTTGACGAAATCGACGAGGTTCGAGTTGTTGTCGACGCCGTCGAGCAGGTAGTTGTTCGCGAAGCTGTTCTGTCCGTTCGCCGAAAAGCTGCCGTTGCCTCCCATGCCGCGGGTGTCCTGCTGCGCCTGCACGACGCCCGCGTTCAACTGCGCGAGAAACGTGTAGTTGCGCCCGTTCAATGGGAGCTCGTTGATCGTTTTCGCCTGAACGACGGCGCCCAGCGACGCCTCCTGCGTTTGCAGGGGCGGGGCCTGGCTGGTCACCTCCACCGTTTCGGCCAGGTCCCCCGGCTTCAGGACGAAATCGACCACCAGCCGCTGCTGAATGCTCAAGTCGACACCCTCGCGTGCTGCGCGGGTAAAGCCCTGTAACTCGGCGGCGACGGTGTAGGTGCCGACCCTGACGGCAGGAAACTGGTAGTTGCCCTCGCTGTTGGTGGTCGTCTGGGATGAGGTGTTCATGCCGACGTTGGTCAGCGTCACCGTGGCGCCGGGCACCACGCCACCCGATGAATCACGCACCGCCCCCTGGATCACGCCGGTATCGACCTGGGCCGCCGCCGGACGCGCCCACATCGCTGTCGTCAGCGCGACGACCAGCGCTCCCCACACGCATCCGGTTGGGCATCGGAAGATGAAGCACATGGCGCGGCTCCTCTGAGTTCTGAGTTTCAGATGACGATACCGAGTGTCAAATCACGGGATTCAGGCGGCGGCGAGACTAACAAAGCCGCTAGTCACTGTCAATAATCGATTATCGATTGGAGAACTATTGATGACTCGATTACCAATACTGATGGGGCCGAAACGATGGCTTGACAGCGCTCGCGTCGCTCACCTAGAGTGCGCCTCGTTATCGATAATCGATAGCGGTCGACCGAGCCGGTTCATGCACGCTTTGTGTGGTACCAACGCCGTGAGACGCGACACCCGGAACTTCGCCGCGGGCATTGCACCCGTCGTGATCGCGATCGTCCTTACGGCGACCACCGTCAGGGCACAGCCACCCAGCCCACCGCCCACCAGCGGCACCGCCGCGCGGGGAGCGGCGATCGTTGCCGGCCAGGGCGCCTGTCAGACGTGCCATCGAGTCGGTGACAAAGGATCGCGCGTCGGGCCCGATCTCAGCGAGATCGGCACGACGCGCTCTGAGGAACGACTACTGACAGCACTGCTCGATCCGAGTGCGGAGATCCTCCCCGAGAATCGTGCGTATCGTGTCGTCACACGGGAGGGCGCGACGATCACCGGACGGCTGCTGAACCTCGATACCTATCAAGTGCTGATGATTGACTCGAAGGAGCAGCTCCGCTCGTTTGATCGAGCGGAGGTGCGCGAGCAGGGGTTCATCAAAGAGTCGGCGATGCCGTCCTATCGAGACAAGCTGTCGCCCCAACAGCAGGCTGACGTCATCGCCTACCTGCGAACGTTGAAAGGACTGACGCCGCAATGACTGCACGTCTGCTCGTACTGGTCATCGTCTTCGTGGCGCTCATGGTTCCACTGCCGGCGCAGGTGTCGTTCGACCGCATGCTGAACGCCGACAAGGAGCCGCATAACTGGCTGACCTATTCGGGCACCTACCTGAGCCAGCGCTACAGCCAGCTCTCTCAGATTACGCCGGCCAATACCCGCGATCTGGAGCTGAAATGGGTGTTTCAGGCGCGGTGGCTCGACTACTACCAGGCGACGCCGCTCGTCGTCGACGGCATCATGTACACGACGCAGGGGAACGACGTGGTGGCGCTCGATGCCGCCACCGGCAAGTTGTTCTGGATCTATCGCTACACGCCGACAGCCGAAGCCAAATTCTGCTGCGGGCGGATTACGCGCGGCTTGGCGGCTCTTGGCGACCTGGTCTATCTCGCGACGCTCGACGCGCACCTGATCGCGATCGACGCGAAGACCGGCGTGCCGCTGTGGGAGAAGGTTGTCGCTTCGGCCACGGCCGGCTACTCGATGACGTTGGCCCCGCTGGTGATCAAAGACAAGGTCATCGTGGGCACCGCTGGCGGCGAGCACGGGATCCGCGGGTTCCTCGCGGCCTACGACGCCAAGACCGGCAAAGAGGCCTGGAGGTTCAACACGGTGCCGCTGCCCGGCGAGCCTGGCCACGAGACGTGGGGAGAGGGTTGGAAGAATGGTGGTGCGTCCATCTGGGTGACCGGTTCGTACGATCCCGAGACGAATCTCACGTTCTGGGGCGTGGGTAATCCCGGACCCGATTACAACGCCGAATCGCGGCCTGGAGACAACCTGTACAGTTGTGCGGTCATCGCACTCGACGCCGACACGGGCAAGTTGAGGTGGCACTACCAATTCACGCCCGCCGACGAGTTCGATTGGGATGCGGTCCAGGTCCCGGTGCTGGCAGACATTGAGTGGCGCGGGACGCGGCGGCACGCGATGCTGTGGGCCAACCGCAACGGCTTCTTCTATGTGCTGGACCGGAAGACGGGCGAGTTCCTTCAGGCCACGCCGATCGCCAAGCAGAATTGGAACGCGGGTTTCGACGCCAAAGGAAGACCCATCCGCACCGAGAACGCGCGCCCCAGCCGCGAAGGTGTGCTGATCTATCCCGGCAACCAAGGCGCCACCAATTGGTTCAATCCGTCCTACAGCCCACGCACGGGATTGTTCTACGTCAACGTGTGGGAGAACACCCACCACGTCTTTGCGCGCGTGGATGAGGCGCCCAAGGAGGAAGGGGCTCGGTACGTCGCCGGCAGGCTGACGACGAATTATCCAGGATTCGGCATTGCCGCCGGCATGCGCGCAGCGCAGCGGCCGAATCTGAGGATGGAAGAGGAAAACTTCGGGACGGTGCGCGCATTCGATCCGCAAACCGGCAAGTGGAAATGGGAATACAAGATGAGCGACCTCACCGATGCCGGCGTGCTCACAACCGCGTCGGATGTGCTGTTCACCGGAGGCCGCGAGGGATACTTCTTTGCGTTGGATGCCAGAGACGGCTCGCTGCTGTGGAAGATTCAGCTCGGTGGGCCGATTCAGAACGGGCCGATGACGTATGCCGTTGAGGGTCGCCAATACGTGGCGGTCAGCGCGAGCAATTCGCTATTTGTCTTCGGACTACGACCAGGCGACCAATGAACCGCTTGTCGGCCCTGCTCGAGGCATCCGCGGCCATTTCGTGGAGTCGTCGCGAGTTCCTGCGCGCGGCAACCGGCATCTGCCTTGCGCCGTCGGGTGCTCGCGCGTCGGCGAGCGCCGCCATCCAGCCAGCGCGCCGCAAGGCGGTTGTCGTCACGTTCGGGGGCGGGGCACGCGACGACGAGACCTTCATGCCCGACGGACACGACAACATTCCGCACTTGCTAGGCGACCTGTTGCCGCAGGCCACGTTCTTCAGTCGGGTCGTCAATCACGGGATTCTCGGTCACTACGTCGCCAACGCCAGCCTGGCGACAGGCGTCTACGAAACGTTCAACAACTTCATCGCCGCGCCGCCGCAGCATCCGACCGTGTTCGAGTACTTCCGCAAGGATCTCGAACGTCCTTCAGCCGATGTCTGGGTGATCGCTCCGAGCGTCGGGTTCGACGCCATCGGCGAGAGCCGGCACCCGAAGTACGGCCCTGGTCTCGGTGCGAATGTGATTCTCCCCAAGCGGCTGCTGTCAGCCGCCCTGCCGAGCGGGTCGCGCGCAGGCTTCGAGGTGTTGCTACACGACAACTACGAGCGTCCGCTGCAGACGGCGGAAACCGCCGATCGCGATGTCGCCTTGGAACGGCTCACCGGCGTGCTGAAGGTTTCGGTGTCCGACTTTCTTGCCGGCGCACGCAGCCTCGCGAGTCCCGACGAGCTGTCGGTGTTCATCGCTCGAAGCGTCATGCGGCAGTTCTCGCCTAGCCTTCTCTGGATAACGCTCCACGACATCGATGTCGCGCACGCGGGAGCGTTCTCGCTGTACGTCGACGCCATCCGCCGGACCGACCGGCTGTGCGCTGACATCTGGAAGATGATTCAGGCCGATCCGGAATACGCCGGCAGGACGACGATGTTCGTGCTGCCGGACTTCGGTCGCGATTCCGACGAGCAGGCGGGGGGCAACGGGTTTCAGCATCACCGCACCGGCGACGCGCGCTCACGCACCACCTGGATGATGGTGCTCGGTCCGGGTATTCGCGAGAAAGTGGTGATCGATCGCCCGCTCGACTCGATGGATCTCGTGCCCACGCTGGGCGCGTACTTCGGCTTCTCTCCGCAGTTCGCGCGAGGCACACGGGTCGCTGAGCTGTTCGGGTGATCACGTTGGTGTCATGCATCCACGGCAACTGACGGCCGAGCACTTCGCTGGCTATCCCCCGCTCGCCCGGCAGGTCGCCGCTCGCGGACTCGACGTGCTTCGTCGACTGCCACTGAGCTTCGTGCCACTACTGCTACAGGAAGTGATTGAGTACGACTGGAAGTTCCCCGCCGAGCGGCAGGAGGTAGACGCCCAGTTTGCTTACCTGAGCTCGCTCTCGCGCGAGCAGCTCACACAGGTGATGGCGGCGTTCGATCGATTGGCGCTGTCCCCCGAGCTGGAGCGCCTCGATTGGGTACGGACGCCGGGTGCGTTTTCCGAGCGGTTGTCGGCGCATCTCTGGACGACGGGACAGGTCGCCTCATTCCGTTCGGCGGCCGTGGGTTTTCTGGCGGCGGTACGCGCCGCGATTCCGCCACCCGGACCCGCGATTCCACGTCTCGGCATCGTCGTCGTCGGGCAAGGTGTGACCGAGAGCCGCTATCGAGTATTTCGGAAGCTCCGCCCGCGCGGCACTTACTTCACGCACGTTGATCCACGCGATGGGTTGAGCATCCTGATGCAGTGGGTGGAGGCGCGCGCGAAGAAGCATCGCGAGTCCTTTGCCCATTGGTACATCGACGGCGGAGAGCCGGCATCGCGAGTGCCGGCGGGCGTGGAGATGCTGGCGTATCGGCAGATGAACCCGGTGCGCGATGCCGTTGTCGCGAAGATGCGCGGCATGATCCGCGCGGGCGTTGGAACCGAAGCGCAGCGGAGCGAGTTGATGCGGCTGAGGCCGCAGGATGTGGGCCTGACAGATGCGGGTGCCAACACCGTGCTGAACCACTTCATAGTCAGTGTGTTGTCGGAAGGCTCGGGCGCGCAGTTCTTCAGTACGACGTTCGTGCAGTGGGCCGCGCGCGAAGTTCTGCGGCGGGCGCAGCCGGTGACGCTGTTCGCGCGATTCGCGCCGCGGATAACCGAACGGTCCATGAACGATGCGCTGAGGGGAACACCGACGAGCGAGGTACTCGACCCGCAAGGAGCGCTCATGGATGCCGACATGGGCGCGTATTACACGTGGTTGAACCAGATGCGGCTCTCGGGCGCGAATTCGGCGGCATTTCTTGCCTGGTTCGAGAACCAGTCGGAGGCCGTGCTGATTTCACCGTCGGCAGAACCCGGGGTGCAGTCGGACGCGCGGGTCGACGTGAAACAGCTACTCGATAAGGCCGAGGCATGATGATGATGACACTTTGCGTAGCACGACTTGGGACCATCGCAATGCTGGCTGGTGTGCTGGTATCGGCACAGGCCCCCACCCACCCCTCGCACCAGATCACGAACGGCGACATCACCGCGACGGTCTATCTGCCCGATGCGAAGAACGGCTTCTACACGACGACGCGATTCGATTGGTCGGGGGCGATCGGCAGCTTGAAGTACAAGGGCCACGACTACTATGGGGTCTGGTTCTCGAAGATCACCGACATCTATGATTTCGGCTACGAGGGACCCAACAAAGACGTCATTTCTGCCGACTTCACGGCCATGGTCGGGCCGGCCGAGGAGTTCGGCGAGCTCGGATACAACGACGTGGAAGCCGGCGGCTTGTTCGTCAAGCCCGGCGTGGGCGTGTTGAAGCGTGACGAAGGCACCTACAACCACTCGCGACCCTATCCGATTGCCAACGGCGGGACATGGGACGTCAAGACGTCCCGGGATGCGGTGGAGTTCACGCACACGCTGAGCGAACCGTCGATCAGCTTCGGATACGTCTACACGAAGATCGTTCGTCTGACGCCCGGCAAGCCGCAGATGACCATCTCGCACCTCATGCGGAACACCGGCTCGAAGCCAATCGTGACGAACGTCTACAACCACAATTTCACGACCATCGACAACCTGCCCACGGGGCCTGACATCGAGATCACCGTGCCGTGGCAGATGACCCGGGCGGTCGGGCGCGGTGGTCCTCCGAGCCGTCCAGAGCCGCCGCCGGATCCGTATGCCCCCCTGACGGCCGGCCAACGTCTGGGCACGCAGTGCAGCCATCCGCAGATGCGGTCGCTGGCCAGCCCGCAAGGCAACAAGCTCGTGTATGCGAAAACGCTCGAAGGGGCCGAGTGCTATCAGGCCAGCTTCACCGGCTTTGGCGGAGAGATCAAGGACAACGATGTCCGTGTCGAGAACACGCGATCGGGTGCGGGCGTGCGGATCACGGGCGATCGCCCGCTGGTGCGGTTCGGGTACTGGTCGATCCGCACGGTCGTCGCGCCCGAGCCCTACATCGATATCAACATCGAGCCGAAGCAGCAGTTCGCCTGGACGAATACGTTCGACTATTACACGACGAAGTAACCGGTGCCGCACGCCGTGGAAGCCTCTCTGCTATTCAAGTAGAAGCGCTCCTTCCCTGCCCCTCCGGTCTGCACGCGGATGAAAACCACCATCGGCTGAGCAGACGCCGAGCGTCCACAGCTCATCAGCGACGCACGAAATTTACGTCGTGGTGTCATCGACTGCGCAAAGTCGTTACCTCGCGCGAATAGCGTGAGGCCCCAACGCCTCCAGTGAGCATGCGCTTCTAACTCGACCACAGATGCCGTCGAATCTCGTCAGCAAACAGGACTCACCTTTCGTCTCGGTCCGGGCAGCGGAGCGGGATGGCATCCATCAGGACGCCGATCGCGGCTCAGGGCCGCTGGCCATCGAAGCGCGCCGCATCCACAAGCGCTACGGTGATCGCGACGTGCTGGCCGATGTGAACTTGCTGGTGCGGCCAGGTTGCCTTCATGGACTCCTCGGTCCGAACGGCGCGGGCAAGACCACGTTGATGCGCGTCATGCTCGGGTTGATCCAGGCGGACGCGGGGTCAGTGCACTTGCTCGGCTCGCCCGTGCGCGCGACGACGGATCCGCTTGCCGAGGGCGTCGCCGGCTACGTCGACACTCCCGCCTTCTATCCGTATCTGTCCGGACGCCGAAACCTGTCGCTTCTCGCCCGTCTCGACAATGGTCCCTCGTCGGACCGTCGGTCACGCGTCGAACGGGCACTGGCGCAGGTCGGGTTGGGCACGCATGCCGACATTGCCGTCTCGGGGTACTCGGCGGGCATGCGCCAGCGGCTTGGCCTGGCGGCGGCGCTGTTGCGATCGCCGAAAGTGCTGCTGCTCGACGAGCCGACCAGCTCTCTCGATCCAGCCGCCGCGCGCGACGTGCGCTCACTCGTCAAAGGGCTGGCCGGCCAGGGAGTGGCCGTAGTGCTGAGCAGCCACGACATGGCCGAGGTCGAGGAGCTCTGCGAGGAATTGACGGTCATCAATCACGGCCAGGTTGCGTATTCGGGCAGCGTCGAGGAGTTGCGGCTGCGTGCGCCGGCGGCGCTTCACGTTCTGCACACGAGCAACGACCACGACGCCCACGACTTGGGCTCACGTCGGCACGGCCTCAAGGTGCGGCCGTCGGGAGCCGAAGAAGGCGGTCTCGAAGTGGCCGGCGACACCGCCGCACTGGACGCCTACACGATTGCGCTCGGGCAGGCGGGGATCGCGCTGCGCTCGCTCGAGCACCGCACCCGATCGCTGGAATCGCTATTCCTCGAGCTCACCGGTGGCCGGCAGAGCACGACGCCCGCGACATCCGCCGCCGCGGCTCCCGCTGAGGGCCTGCCGTCACGGAGTCTCGCATGAGCGTCCGCGGTGTCCTCGCGGTGATGGGCGTCGAGTGCTCGAAGCTGCTGGCGCAGGTCAAGGCGCAGGTGCTGCTGGGGATCTGCGTCCTCGCCCCGTTCGCCTTCGCGATCTCGATGCGCGTGCAGAGCAGCCTGCCGACCGACACGTTGTTCGGCCGCGCCGCCAACGAGTCCGGCTTCGCGGTGTCACTGGTCGTGCTCGGCTTCGCGGGGTTGTGGGCGTTTCCGGTACTGACCGGCGTCGTCGGTGGAGATCTGTTCTCGGCCGAGGATCGCTATGGCACCTGGGCGACCGTGCTCACCCGGTCGCGGAGCCGCGCCGAGATTTTCGCGGGCAAGACGCTCACCGCGGTCGCATTCTCCCTGCTGGCGATCGCGCTGCTCGCCGCGAGCAGCATCGTCGCCGGTGTGCTGGTCATCGGCTACACGCCGCTCGTCGATCTGTCGGGCCTCCTGGTGCCGCCCGGAGAGGCATTGCCTCGGGTGGCGCTCGCGTGGGCATCTGTGCTGCCGCCTGCCCTCGGATTCACGGCGCTGGGGATTCTGCTGTCAGTGGCGATGCGAAGCAGTGCCGCGGGGATCGGGCTCCCCGTGGTCATCGGTCTGGTGATGCAGCTCATTGCATTCGTTGACGGCCCCGAAGCCGCCCGGCGCCCGCTCATCACCTATGCGTTCGGCGGCTGGCACGGTCTCCTGTTCGAGCCGGCCTTTTACGGACCACTGGTCCACGGCACCGCGGTGAGCGTGATCTATCTCATCGTCTGCCTGACGATCGCTCACCGTCTCCTGCAGAGACGAGAGATTGGACGGTAGAGATGGGTTGCCCTGGAGCGAGACGCCTCATCCTGCGCGCGGTTCCTGCCGTCGCCGCCGTCCTGGTCGTCAGCGGCTGCAGCAGCTACTCACCGATCACAGCGGCCCGGATCGAAAAGGCCATCGCCCCGACGTTTGCCAACCTCGTCGAGACGCAGGTGTCATGGGTAGGGCTGCCGCGACTGACGGCGACCGAGGTGGCGGCCTCGGCCCGTTGCCTCAAGCTACCCACCGGCGGCGTGGGCTCCGGCGAGTGGGTGTGCACCGTCATCTGGATGGGCCCGCAGGGACAGTCGGTGCGCGACGCCTACGATCTGTTCGTCGGAACGGATGGCTGCTACATGGCGTCCCTCTCCGGCGAGAGTCTGGGTGGCCCCATTCTGAAGACACCGGACGGCAAGAGCGTGAGAAACCTGCTCTACGCGTTCGACGGCTGCTTCGATACGACGACGTGATCCAAAAGCGCGTACGTATTTTCTCGACGCCCTCCTACGGAAGAGACACCAGAACGATGCGCGATAGTAGGTGGTTCGTCATGCCCGGCCGATAGGCTGCGTGCGTCTCATCGCGTCGACGTTCTGCGGCGCAGCGGGTGCGACTGGAGGTGAATACGTGACCAAGCGATTCCTGTTTCGGCTGGCGCTGCTGACGGTGCTGTGCTCGGCGAGCGTGCTGGCATTCTCGGTGCCATCGTCGTTCCTCGAGATCGACATAGACCAGGCCGATCGCGGCACCGACCAGCGGCGCGACGAG
>DAINCF010000149.1:0-14381 GCA_036732565.1 Vicinamibacterales bacterium | reverse complement strand
GCAGCAGCGCGTCGCGATCGCGCGGGCGCTCGTCAACGAGCCGTCGATTCTGCTCGCCGACGAGCCCACCGGCAATCTCGACACGGAGACGAGCCAGGAAGTGATGGAGGTGTTCGCGGACCTGCGAGCCACGCGAGGCCTCACCATCATCGTCATCACCCACGAGCGCGACATCGCGGCGTGGGGCACACGCACGATCGACTTCAAGGACGGTCGTGTTGTGGCGGATCGCTCCAACGGCATGCGGAAAGGCGGGTCCGAAGACCCGCCTCTGCAAAGGTCCGCGGCTGTCTCGGTTCGGTAGAGGCGGGACTCAGACCCGCCTGAAGGATCACGATGAGGAAACCCGCGCTCGTCGACATCGCCTGGAAGGCCCTGACGCGCAATCGGCTGCAGACCGCGCTGACCATGATCGGCGTGACGGTGGGCGTGGCGACCGTGCTGGCGATGATGGCCGTCGGCGCCGGCGCGCAGCGATCGATCGAACAGCAGGTGCGCGCGGCAGGACTCAACCAGATCGCGGTCAAGGCCGGCAACTGGAAGCCGAAGACCGAAGACTCCGGGGCCGCGGTGGCGCATCAGGGCGACGCCGGTGACACCCTGGTGCTTCCCGTACCCGAGCTCGTGCCGATGCCGCTCGAGCTCGATGTGGTGCCCATCGCGTTCCATCCCGAAGACGATCCGATGGAAAAGCACGACCACCCGCTCGCCTGGCAGCGGTTGGGCGATCTCGAAGCGGGCCTGGGCGCAGCGGCGACGCTGTCGTTCGCGGATGCCGAAGCGATTCGCCAACTGGCAGGCGTGCAGTACGTCGCATGCGGCGTGCACGCCAACTCGCGCGTGCACGCGGGGGACAAGCGCTGGTTCACGCGCATGCACGGCACCGACTTGCAGCTCCTGGACATCAAGCGCACGTGGTCGTTGACTGCGGGACGTTTCTTCACGCAGCGCGAACAGGACCGCGCCGAAGAGGTGCTGGTGCTCGGCTCGGTGGTCGCCGAGAAACTGTTCGGCAAGGACGTCGACGCTGTTGGCCGTCAGATCACGTTGTGGAACCAGACCTTCGACGTGGTCGGCGTCGTCACCAGCGCCAGCTGGGTCGTCCGTCCAGCGCCGGGCGACGATGAGTTCGACGCGGTGTACATGCCGTTCACGACCACCCATCGACTGCTGAACCTGTCGAAGCTGAACGACATCACGATCACCGCGGCATCGTCGGGCGAAGTCAGCCTCGTCGCGAAGCGGGTGGCGGAGCTCCTGCGCCAACGACACGGCATCGCCGAAGCGAAGCCCGACGACTTCACCATCGTCACGCAGGCGACGCGTGCGGTGGCAACCGGCGGGCTGCCGCCGGCGGTGGCCTCGGCGATCTCCGGCAACGTGCGCGAGCTGGAGCAGGTCACGCTCGAGCAGCTGGCCGGCACGCTCGAGCGCGCGAGCCGGACGATGCGATGGCTGCTGGCCGCGGTGGCGGCGGTGTCGCTGCTCGTCGGTGGCATCGGCATCATGAACATCACATTGCTGTCGGTCACCGAGCGGACGCGCGAGATCGGCCTGCGCCTGGCCGTCGGTGCCAGGAGCCGCGATGTGATGCGTCAGTTCCTATTCGAGGCCGTCGCGATCAGCCTCGCGGGTGGGGTGGCCGGCATCGTGCTGGGCATCGTGGCATCGGCGATCATCTCGAGCACCCTGCGCTGGGCAACCGTCATCTCGCCGGCCGCCATCCTGATCTCGTTCGGCGTTGCCGCGCTCGTCGGCGTGTTCTTCGGCTGGTACCCCGCGCGCCGCGCGGCCGCGTTGGATCCCATCGTCGCCCTGCGCCGCGAATGACCTTTCTTCTCGCTATCTGCCGTATCGCACTCCAGGCGTTGTCGCGCAACCGGATGCGGTCGATTCTCACGATGCTGGGCGTCACCATCGGCGTCGCGGCGGTGATCGCGATGGTCGCGGTCGGGAATGGCGCGCGGGCATCGGTGCAGCGCACGTTGAAGTCGGCGGGCACCAGCATCGTGCAGGTCTCGGCGGGGAATTTCATCCGCGGCGGCGAGAGTATGAACATCGCCACCGGCCTGGGCTCGGCGTCGACGTTGTCGCTCGACGATGCAGAGGCGATTCGACGCGTGACGGATGTGACGCACGTCGCCGGCGGGTTGCGATCGCGCACGTGGGTCGACGCGTCACCGACGCAACGGCTCTTCGCACTCGTGCTGGGCACGGGACCGGAGCTGGCGGAGATTCACGGATGGACGTGGCTGGAAGGTGAAGGCTTCAGCGATCGAGACGTGACCTCGTCACGCGCGGTCGCGGTGTTGGGGCAGCTGGCGTCGGCCTCGATCTTCGGGTCGGGTGTCGACCCGGTCGGCCGGCAGGTCACCATTCATGGACGATCGTTCGATGTCGTCGGCATGATGCGCGCCGTCGATCGCGATCAGGACGAAGGCGTGTTCGTGCCCGTGACCAGCCTCCAGGCGCTCACGGATCGCGCGTACCTGCAGACCATCACGATCGGCGTCACCGAGGCCGGCGTCGCGACCAAGGTTGGCGACGATGTGTCCAAGCTGCTGCGCGACCGCCACGCGTCGCTGCGCACGGATCTCAAGGGGTTCAAGCCTGGGCAGAAGGCCGTCCTCCCGGGCGTTCCCGCAGGACAAGGCGCACGTCTTGGCCCCGCGGACGACTTCGTCGTGCGCACGCTGGCCGCGCAGCACGTCACGAAAGGGCTCTACACAGAAGTTGCGGCGTTCGCCCTCGCCAACATGTCCAAGCTCGACTCCGCGACGATGGAGGAGATGTCGGGCACGGTGAACCGCGCGGGAACGACGATGACCGCCTTGCTCGGCAGCATCGCCGGCGTGTCATTGGTCGTGGGCGGGATCGGCATCATGACGATCATGCTGGTGTCGGTGACGGAGCGGACGAAGGAGATTGGCCTCCGCCTCGCCGTCGGCGCACGCCGTCGCGAGGTGCTGCTCCAGTTCCTCGTCGAGGCGCTCGCGCTCAGCCTGCTGGGTGGCCTGGCGGGGATTGCAGCCGGCATCGCCGGCGCCCGCGGCCTCACGTCGCTGCTCGAATGGCCGACCGAGATCTCCGCCACCACCATCGCCTTGGCGTTCGGCATCGCCGCCGCGGTCGGCATCGGGTTCGGCTACTATCCTGCAAGACGGGCATCCGAGCTGGATCCCATCGACGCACTCCGCCACGAGTAAGCCTCTAGGCGCTTAGCGGCAGGAAGGTGTAGGGCGGCTCGCGAGCCGCCCAAGGTCCGTGATGAGTTGCCATCATCGAGCCGGCATCCTGCTCGTGCTGTTGATCACCATGTGGCATCCGTCCACAGTGGTTGCTTGCTCGTGTCTGGTCGGACCGGAGACGTGCCCCGCCGCCTCGACCGGCGACGCCGTGTTCGAAGGCACGGTGGCCTCCATTGACATCAACACGCGCACCCGCCCCGACGGCTCGTACACCTTCGGGCCACGCGCTGTGCACCTTCGCGACGTCAAAGCCCTGAGGGGGCCGGCCGTCGACATGGTGATGACGGGCAACGGTGATGCAGATTGCGGCTACGACTTTCGCATCGGCACGCGCTACGTGATTGTCGGGTACCGAAAGGCCGAGGATGGCCGGATGTGGACCGGTATCTGCGCCAAGACTCAGCCTCTCGATCAGGCTGGCGGACTTCGCGAGTACATCCAGAGCCTCTCGGCGCCGTCGCGCGGCGGTCGGCTGTGGGGCACGATTGCGACGCAGCGGCCGTGGGCACTCCCGGGAGACGCTGGTCGGACCGAGCCCGAGTCCCGGCCAGTGGCTGCCGTGCACGTCACCATCACAGGACCGATCGAACGAATGACCACAACTGCGTCGAATGGGCAATTCAGTTTCGACGCGCTTCCAGCAGGCGAGTACGCGGTCAGCGTTGAGCTGCCCGACGGACGCACGGTTGACGTCCGACCGCCGCGCGTGACCATGCGGGACGAACCATACGCGTGTACCGTGCTCGACATCCTGGCACCGAGCGCGACGCACGTCGAGGGCGTTGTGCGGTATGACGACGGCACCGCCGCTGCGGGCGTGTCTGTAGACCTTGTCGCGGCAGAGGGCACTCCCACGGATCAGTTCTTGGGCGTGGGCGCGAGTACCGATAGGGATGGCCGCTACACGATCCCGAACCTACCGCCTGGACGCTACCTGGTTGGCGTCGGTGCAATCGGAGGACCCTCGCGCGCGGCTGCATTCGCGTTGACCTACGGCCGGAGCGCTCACGGGGAGGTTGTGATCGAAGTGCCGGAGGACGGTGACAGCATTCTTGTCGCTCCTATTGTCGTTCGTCGCCTGATCCCGGTACGTGCACGCGGCACCGTCGTGCGGGCCGATCACAGCCCTGCGCCGGGGTTGGAGGTGACGGCTGCAGTGATTGGCGAGCGTGGTGCGGTACGCGGGCTCGTCCGCGCGGAGACCGCGGCAGACGGGGGCTTCACGCTGGATCTGTTTGCCGACACGCAATATCGGATCGCGTTCAGCCGACGCGGACGCCTCGTGCACAGCGTGGAGATCGTCGCCAGCGACGAGTCGCTCGTCATCACGCTGCCCATTCCATGAGTCAATCGACGACATCGCCCGAAGCGCAGCTTCGCGGATTCATCGCGCGGTTCGATCCCGAGGTTGCCTCGCGCGCGCAAGGCGTGCGGGCATGGCTACGCCGGTTGATGCCGTCAGCCGTGGAATTCGTCTACGACAAGGCCAACAACCTGGTGATCGGCTTCGGCCCGAACGAGCGCCCGTCCGATGCGATCTTCTCGATCATCGTGTGGCCGAAATGGGTCACCCTGTGCTTCCTGCAGGGCGCGATACTCCCCGACCCGCACCGCGTGCTCAAGGGTGAAGGCAACGTCGTTCGCAGCGTCAGGCTGACGGACGTCGCCGATCTCGAGAAGCCCGAGCTGCGCGCGCTGATCGATCTGGCGCTCGCGCGCGCGGATGTGCCGATGCCCGCGAAGGGGAAGTCCTACACGCTGATCAGGCAGGTGTCGGCGAACCCACGGCGGCCGCGATCTGGCGCACGACCAGGCGGCCGAGGCGCTGCACGCCCTCGTCGATGACCGCCTCCGACGGCAGCGAGTAGTTCAGTCGCATCGTGTTCTTCCCACCACCGTCGGCGAAGAACGCCCCACCGGGCACGAACGCGACACGCTCGTCGCGCAGCGCGGCGGCGAGCAAGTGGGCGCCGTTCACGACCTCCGGGAGCGTGACCCAGACGAACATGCCACCCTCGGGGCGCGTCCACGTGACGCCCTCCGGCATGTGACGCTGCAGTGCCGCGAGCATGACATCCCGCCGCTTCGAGTACGCGGCCACGATCTTCCGAACCTGCTCGTCGTAGACGGCCTGCGCCACGCGGTGCATCACCATCTGATTGAGCGACGCGCTGTGCAGATCGGCGCCTTGCTTGACGAGCACAATCTTCTGAATCACCTCCCGCGCGGCGCAGATCCAGCCGACGCGCAACCCCGGCGAGATCGTCTTGGAGAAGGTGCCGCAGTAGATGACGCGGCTGCGATCGATGTGCCCGCGGCGCTCGACGTCGATCGCGAGGCACGCCGGCACCGGTTCACCGTCGAAGCGCAGCGCTTCGTAGGCCGCATCCTCGATGAGCGGAACGGCGAGCGTGTCGACGAGGTCCAGCAGGCGCTCCCGATCGCGGGCGGCGACGGTCTCGCCGGACGGATTGGCGAAATCCGGCACGACGTACGCGAACCCGATGCGCCCCCCGTTGGCCGCACGCCGATAGTCCGCGGCCTTCGTTGCGTCATCACCGATGTGCAGGGTGTCGTAGCGCGGCTCGTAGGCGTTGAACGCCTGAAGCGCACCCAGATACGTCGGCCTCGTCACCAGCGCCGTGTCGCCGGGAGACACGAGCAGCTTCCCGAGGAAGTCCAGCCCTTGCTGCGATCCGGACGTGATCACCAAGTTCTCGATGTCGCAGGGGACACCGCGCCGGAGCATGTGCTCCACGATCCAGCGCCGCAACCGCGGGTAGCCTTCGGTGGCCGAGTACTGGAGGGACTGACGCCCGAGCTCCGTGCTCGTCAGGATCGTCGAGCACGCCTCGTGGACCACGTCGGTGGGGAACAGCGCGGGATCGGGAATGCCACCGGCGAAGGAGATGATGTCGGGCTGCTCGAGCACCTTGAGGAGCTCGCGGATCTCGGACGCGCGCATCCGGCCCGCGCGCGAGGCATAGGCATCGTCCCACTCGAATGCAGTGTGCTCGGTCATGGCATCACTCACAGGTATAAGGCGTCACTCACAGGTAAATACGGCCTTCGGCATACAGCACGGCGCGACCCGCGACCCGGACGCGATCGCCGCGCAGCTCGCAGTAGAGCTCGCCGCTGCGCCGTGAGATCTGACGGGCGTGCAGCGTGGTCTTGCCCAGGCGCGCGGCCCAATACGGCACGAGGGTGCAGTGGGCGGATCCGGTGACCGGATCCTCAGGGATGCCCGCGTGCGGAGCGAAGTAGCGTGACACGAAATCGCAGTCCTCGCCCGGTGCGGTTGCGATCACGCCGTCGCGATCGATGGCGGACAGCGCCGAGAAGTCTGGCTTCAACGCCGCGACCTCCGCGGCGGTGTTGTACACCGCGAGGTATTTGACCGCGCCCAGGATCTGCTGCGGCGGGCGACCGAGGGCGGCGACGAAGCGGTCGGGCATCGTGCACGGCGTCGGAGGTTGCGCCGGCAGGTCGAGCGCCAGCCGCTCCCCGTCGCGGGTCACGGTCAGCAGGCCGCTGCGGGTGTGGAAGCGCAGCTCGGACGCCGCTGGCGAAAGACGCGTCATGATGACGAACGCGGACGCCAACGTCGCATGACCGCAGAGATCCGTCTCGACCGCGGGCGTAAACCACCGCAGGTCGTAGCCGTCCGTGCTCGGGACGAAGAACGCCGTCTCGGACAGGTTGTTCTCGGCCGCAATCGCCTGCATCGATGCGTCGGGCAGCCATGTCTCCAATGGACAGACGGCCGCCGGGTTTCCGGCGAAGAGTCGGTCTGCGAAGGCGTCCACGTGAAAGGTCGTCAATTCCATGTGCCCCATCGTTTCCCAGATTGGTATTCATAACAAGGTCCAAACAGGTATAAATTGGACATCAATGGATACTTCTGTGGTGGTGCGTCACCTCGGCGCGTGGGGAGCGGCCAAAGGCCCGCTGCATCAACGGCTGGCGACGGCGCTGATGGCCATGGTTCGCGACGGCATCGTCCTTCCAGGCACGCGCCTGCCAGCGGAACGGCCGTTGGCGGAGGCCCTCGCCATCAGTCGGACGACGGTGGTCACGGCGTACAACACGTTGCGGGCGGACGGCTGGCTGGAGAGTCGGACTGGAGGCGGCACGTGGGTGAGTCGTGCCACCGCGAGGGGGGCTCGCGAGCGCGCCCACACCGCGACGCTCGAGCATGTGTCGCTGCTGGAGCTGGCCTCGCTCGACGAGGACATGATCGATCTCGCCACGGGCATTTCGACACCGCTCGTCTCACTCGTGAGGAGCCTCGTCGCGCCCGCGGATGCGGTTGAGGGAACGCTCACGAGCGTACGACAGTACTGGCCGCTGGGCCTGCCGGCCTTGCGCGAGGCGATCGCGCGGATGTTCACGCGACAGCAGGTGCCGACCGACGCCGATCAGATCCTGGTGACCTGCGGTGCGCAGCAGGCCCTGTCGCTCGTCACCATGCTGCTGGTGCAACGCGGCGACGTCGTGCTCGTCGAAACGCCGACCTACTTCGGCGCGCTCGACGCGTTCCGATTCGCGGGCGCGCGCCTGTCCGGCGTGCCGGTGGGCGACCGGCATGTCGATCCCGCGATGCTCCGCGATCGGCTGTTCGCGACGGGGCCGCGGTTGATCTATCTGACTCCGACGTACAACAACCCGACCGGCGTCGTGATGCCGCAGTCGGCGCGTCAAGCCGTCGCGCGGACCATCGAGGAGACGGGCGTCACGCTCGTCGAAGATCATGCGATCGCGGACGTCAGCTTCGACGGCCAGCCGCCCCCGGCGATCGCCGCCTGTTCCGATGGAGGCAACATCATCAGCATTGGCTCGATCAGCAAAGTGTGGTGGGCCGGCTTGCGCATTGGCTGGATTCGCGCGACGCCCTCGCTCATTCGTCAGTTGGGCGGTTTGAAGAGCGCCGCCGATCTCGGCGGGCCGCTGCCGACGCAGGCGATGGCCGTGCCCTTGGTGGCCGCGCTCGACGACGCCAGGAAGGCCCGGCGCGAGGAGCTCCGCCCGCGGCGTGACCTCCTTGCGGCGCTGTTGCGGCAGCAGCTGCCCGAGTGGACGTTCACGATGCCGTCAGGCGGACTGTTTCTCTGGGTGCGTACGCCGGGTGTCAACGCGCGCCAGTTCGCGCAGTACGCGGCCCGTCATCACGTCGCGCTGGCGCCGGGCGGGCTCTTTTCGGTCGGCGACGGGCATGACGAGTTCCTGCGCCTGCCGTATTTGCTGGACGAACCCGCGCTGGAGCGCGGCGTCCATCGACTCTCCGCCGCATGGCGCGCGTTTCTCCAGATGGCGCCGCGGCGCGAGGCACGAAGCGCCGCCTTCGTCTAGATCGCGGCTGTGTTAGCGTAACCGTCCGATGAGGCGCTTCCGCTTGGCTGTCGGTGCGAGCGTGCTCCTCGTGTGCCTCGCCTACGCGAATCACTGGAACAACGTCTTCCACTTCGACGATGAGCACACCATCGTCCAGAACCCGAACATCCGCAGCCTGTCGCACCTGCCGCGGCTGCTGACGGACGCGACGGCGGCGAGCATCTACCCGACCCATGCCGTGTACCGGCCCGTCACGTACGTGACGTTGGCCGTCGATTACGCGCTGGCCGGAGCGCTCGATCCCCGCGTGTTCCATGCCTCGACGTTCGTCGCGTTCCTCGCGCTGCTCGCCGCGATCTTCATCGCGTGCCGGCGCACGCTCGACGTCATCGAGCCCCATCCGCACAACGCCTGGTGGGCACTGTTCGCCGCTACGCTGTTCGGCGTCCACCCCGTTGGCGCGGAGACGGTCAACTACATGATTCAGCGGGCCGAGCTCTGGTCGGCCCTGGGTGCGGTCGCGTCGGTGGCGATCTTCGCGGCACGTCCTGACCTTCGACGCTACGGTCTCTACCTGCTGCCTGGCCTGCTCGGCATCCTGGCGAAGACGACGGCGAGCGTCTTCCCGTTCTTGATCCTCCTGTATCAGGCGATCATCGAGCGTCGAACGTGGCGACCACTCGCGACGACGTTTGCGGTGTCATTCGCAGCCGGCGCGAGCGTGACGGCGTTGGCGATGTTCATGACCTACGCCAGCGGCACGTTCGATCCTGGCGCACCGCCGGCGGCGCAGTATCGGTGGACCCAGCCATGGGTTATCGCGCGGTATCTCCGCGACTTCGTGCTGCCGACCGACCTGAGCATCGATCTCGGATGGCGGCCGCTGGCGAGCCCGCTCGAGGCGCGAGCGCTCGCGGGATACGTCTGTGTGGCGGCGACAGCGATCGCTGCGGGGTGGCTGTCGCGGCGCCCATCGACAGGGCTCATCGGCTTCGGCCTCGCCTGGTTCCTCGTCGCGCTCGTGCCCATCAGCCTCTTCCCGCTGGCTGAGGTCACCAACGACCATCGCATGTTCCTGCCGTTCGTCGGCCTGGCGCTCGCCAGCGCCGGTGTCGGACGCTGGCTCGACGCGCGGGCGCTACTCTCGGCGCGGATGGCTGCTGCGGTCGCGGTCCTCGTCCTTCTCATAGCCGCGTTCGGCACATGGCAACGGAATCAGGCGTGGGCCACCGAAGAATCCGTGTGGCGCGATGCCGCCTTGAAGAATCCCCAGCATGGCCGGGCTTTGATGAACTATGGCGTCGCGTTGCTGCAGCGAGGCGCCAACACCGAGGCGCTCGCGCAGTTCGAAGCCGCGGCGGCGATCTCGCCGAACTACGATTTCCTCGAGGTCAACCTCGGCGTCGCCAAGAACGCGCTCAACCGGAAAGCGGAGGCCGAAGCGCACTTCAAGCACGCGATCGCGGTCTCGCCTCGCACGAATGTCGGCAACTACTACTACGGCAACTGGCTCGCCACTCAGGAGCGCTACACCGAGGCGGTCTGGTATCTCGAGCGCGCGGTCGAGATCAATCAGGACGATGTGCGCGCGCGTCACGAGCTGATCGATGCGCTGACCAAGCATCGCGCGTTCGCACGGTTGCGCGACGTGGCGTCCGAGACACTCAGGCGGACACCGGGTGACGACGTGGCGACCGCGGCGCTCGCCAACGCCGACCGTGAGTTGGCCGGGCTCGAGGCGGTGAAGGCCTCTGTGCGCGCGGAACCTTCGCCAGAGGGATGGCTGGACCTGTCGTTGCGCCTCTACAACCTGGGTGACTTCAAGGGGTCGATCGATGCCGCTCGCGAAGCGCTCGCGCTCCGTCCGGAGTACGCCGAGGCGTACAACAACATCGCGGCGGCCCACAACGCGCAGGGGCAGTGGAGCGAAGGCATCGCGGCGGCGCAGCGGGCCTTGGCCATCCGTCCCGATTTGGTCCTGGCCCGCAACAACCTCGCCTGGGCGCTGGCGCAATTGAAACAAGGCAGTGCTACGCTCGCACGATGAGGTGCGGGTCGATCCGGCTCATCTGTATCGCGGTCTTCGTCTTGGCGGGTCCGGTGTCCGCCCGGGCACAGATCGCCGGGCAGGCCGTCGTCTCGGGATTGTCGAGTCCACTGGCGATGGCCGTCGACCCCCTCGACCCCTCCACCTTCTTCATCGTCGAACAGCGCGGCCTCGTGCGCGTGGCGCGGAACGGCGAGCTGCTGTCGACACCCTTCCTGGATCTGCGCGAACAGGTGGTCAGCGGCGGCGAGCGCGGCTTGCTCGGGCTGGCGTTCGCGCCGGAGGGGGGACGCGTGTTCGTGAACTTCACGAATCTCGACGGGCACACGGTCATCGCACGGTTCAAACGCTCGGAGGGCGACCCGCTGGTGGCCGACACCGAGTCGCGTCGCGATCTCGTGTGGCCGGACGGCCGTGCGTTCATCGAGCAACCGTTCTCGAACCATAACGGCGGCCACCTGCTGTTTGGGCCGGACGGGTATTTCTACGTCGGCCTCGGCGACGGCGGCAGCGGCGGCGATCCGGCGCATCGCGCGCAGGATCCGCAGACGCTGCTCGGCAAGATGCTCCGCCTCGACGTCAACGTCGCAGACGATGACCCGCGTGGATATCGAGTGCCCGAGGACAATCCGTTCGTGGATGGCGATCCGATCGGGGCGCTGGGGGAGATCTGGGCGTTCGGGTTGCGGAACCCGTGGCGGTATGGGTTCGACGATCCCGCGCGCGGCGGTTCGGGTGCGTTGCTGATCGCGGACGTCGGCCAGAACGCACGCGAAGAAGTGGACTATCAACCCGCGGGCGCGGGTGGGCTGAACTACGGCTGGCGGCTGCGCGAAGGCACGCAGGTCTATGACGAGCGGCGCCCGCCGGCGTTCACGCCGCTGGTCGAGCCGATTCACGACTATCCACGCAGCGTCGGGCAGTCGATCACCGGGGGGTTCGTCTATCGCGGCGCCGCGCTGGATCAGTCGTTCGTCGGGCGCTACTTCTTCGCGGACTTCGTCGCCGGTCGTGTGTTCTCGCTGGCGCTCGATCAGAGCGCGGGCGGTTCGGCGAGCGCGAGCGACGTGCGCGACCATACCGGCGCGATCGTGGGCGAGTCGCGAGGCACCCTCATCAGCTCGTTCAGCGTCGATGCCAACGGAGAGCTGTATGTCTTGAACTACGAGGCCGGCGTCGTGCTCAAGATCGTCCCCGATCTGACGATTGCGCCGGGCACGCCGGAGGACGTGCGGGTTGCCGTCGGTCACGAAAGCGTCGCGGTGACGTGGACGCCGCCCACCGCCGGCGCGCCGCCGATCGCGTATGTGGTCGAAACCACGACCGCCAACGGCACGAAGGCCACCCGCGCGATCGACATCGGCGATCGGCTCGGCGTCACCTTGCGGTTGTCGCCGGAGGAGTCCTGCGTCCGCGTCCGGGCGGTCGGTCGCGTGGCAACCGGCAAGCCTGCCGCGGCTGCCTGCGTCGCCGCCCAGTTCTGACGCCCGGAGTTTTCCACAGCATGGCAATTTCCTGGAAGGGGTCTGACCCCTCGTGGGAGAGCTGCGGGTGTGGACACTACATGTTGTGGGCGGCGATGACGCCGCGCCTTGACATCCGTCCGGTGCGGCCGTAGGGTTAGCGCGACTGCAACTGGTGCTGCGTGTTCGGCCGCCTACGCAAGTCCGATCCGCTGCTCTTCGTCGTGGCGGCACTCCTCGTCGCCGCGGTGTTGGTGGTTTATCTTCAAGACCGGGCACTGCGCGCCCTGCATCACCAGCGTGGCGTCATCCTCCAGAGCATCGCCGAGCGCAGCGCGACCGCTGTTGCCCGTGAAATTCAGCACACCCTCGAGAGCCCGGTCTTCGAAACGCTGTCGGCGGTCAACCATCCGCTGCTCCGTGAAGGCCGGCTCGATCTCGTGGCGGCGCATTACGCGGACGGCCTCGATCGGTATCCGCAGGTCGAGCGCTTCTTTCTGTGGACCGATGGCACGAACGCCAATGCACCCGGTGAAGTGCTGTTCTTCGATCGCAGCCACCGCCAGCCGGGCCCTGGACCCGCACTGGCCGGCTTCTACCGCGACACACCGACGGGCCGGGCCGTGCACGCGCTGGCGGAGACGCATGCCGACGCGCAGCGCATCTACGCGGCGATCGAGCACACGGTCGGAGAGCGCCGCTATCACATCCTGATTCGGCTCTTCTGGGTCGACGCGCGGCGCGATCGGTTCTTCGCGCTCCTTGGCTTTCTCATCGACCTCGACTCGACGCGCACCACGCTCTTCCCCAGCCTCTACGCACAGCGGCTGCACCGGCTCACCGAGAGCGCCAGCGGATCGCCGAGCTTCTCCCTGCAAGTCCTGGATGAAACCGGCCAGGTGGTGTTCGGACCACCGAACGACGCCCCGGCCCTGGCGGCACGCGCACAATTCCCGCTGCGCTTCTATCCAGGCGACGCCATCGACGGCCGGCTCGCCGTCGGGACGCCGGTGCGCACGTGGACCGTGCAAGTGGCGCCCGAGGTCGTCGCCGAAGCGTCGCTCATGGCGTCGCTGCTCGGCGAGCACTGGGTGGCCGGGCTGCCGGTGCTGCTCATCATCGTCGCGCTCGGCGTCATCGTGCAGAGCAGGCGCCGCGCGGGCGAGCTGGCGCGGATGCAAGCGACGTTCATCTCGCACGTGTCGCATCAGCTCAAGACGCCGCTGTCACTGCTCAGCGCCGCGGCGGAATCGCTGACCTTCGAGCGCGCCCGCACCCCGGCCACGCTCGCGCGCTACGTGGCCATCATGCGCTCGGAGACCGCCAAGCTCACCGCGCTCGTGGAGCGCGTGCTGGAGTTCTCCAAGCTCGAGCAGGGGCGACGGGACTACGAGCTGGAAGCGATCGATCTGGGCCCCCTCGTGCATGAGACCGCGAATGCGTTCCGCGAGAAGCTCGCGCAAGAGCACTTCGTCTTCACGGTGACCGTGCCGCAGTCGCCGCTGCCCGTGCAGGCCGATCCCGCGGCGTTCGAGCAGGTGTTGGTCAATCTGTTGGACAACGCGGTGAAGTATTCGGCGGAGCATCGGTCGATCGCCGTTCGCGCGGGCACCTCCGGCCAGGAGGCGTTCTTCGAGGTCAGCGACCGCGGCATCGGCATCCAGCCGGCGGAGCAAGGCCGCATCTTCGATCGCTTCTATCGCGGCACGAATGTCTCGTCGGAGCGACGAGGGTTCGGCCTGGGGCTCGCGATCGCCGCCGAGATCGTCCGCGCGCATCAGGGACGGATCGAGGTGCAGAGTCAGCCTGGACGCGGCACGACGTTTCGCGTGAGCCTGCCGCTGCTCAGCGAGCACCGCGACGTCATTCGGAGCCACGCCTCGGTCACCGACATCCATCAGTGGCCGACATCTAGCGAGGCTTCGCGTTGAGCACCGGCACTAGTCGAGGAGGACCCTTGCGATGAAGGCTGCCGCTGCCGCGCCTCCGATCCAGCACGAGATTCTGCTCGTCGAAGACGAGCCCGAGATGCGCCTGCTGCTGTCGGACAACCTCGCCGACGAGGGGTATCGGGTCACGGCGGTCGAAGACGCCGAGCGGGCGCTCGCCTACGTCGCCCGACATCGCCCAGCGCTGATCCTGCTGGACGTGATGCTGCCGCGCATGACCGGCTTCGAGCTGCTGCATCAGCTCCGGGCGCACGAGCTGCACATGCCGGTGATCGTCCTCACCGCGCGTGCCGAGGAGGCCGATCGGATCATCGGCCTCGACCTCGGCGCCGACGACTAC
>DAINCF010000148.1:0-14426 GCA_036732565.1 Vicinamibacterales bacterium | reverse complement strand
TCGTGGGGGCCGGCTTTAGCCGGCCCTCAGGTCCGCCTAAAGGCGGACCCCACGCGAGGGCGGACCCCCAGTCAAGTATTGCCATGCGCTCCCAATGTCCGACCGCGTATCACGCGGCCGGGACACTAGCGCTGCGGAGCGACCGCGACGGCCTCCACTTCTACGAGCCAGTCCTCTCGGGCCAGGCGCCGAACTTCGACGAGCGTGCTCGTCGGTGGCGCGCTCGTGTTGACGTAGCCATCGCGGACTTCGCGGATGGTCGCGACCTGGCTGGCGTCAAGGACGTAGATGTTGAACTTGACGACATCCTTGAACGTGGCTCCTGCCGACTCGAGCGCGAGACGCAGGTTCTCGAACACCTGTGTCGTCTGCGCGCGCAGGTCGCCCGCGCCGACGAGATTGTAGTCCTTGTCCAGCGCGACCTGGCCGGCGACGAAAATCATTCGGTGACCCGCCGGGACTTCGGCCACATGCGAGTAGCCACGCGGTGCGTGAATGGTCGTCGGGTTGTGGATGTGCGGTGCGTCGGGCCCGATCATGCATCCAGCTTACGCCATCAGGGTTGTACCGACGCGTGCACCCGTCCGCGCGCGACCTCGAATAGCAAGGCGTTCTCGTCGGCGATCCACCCTCGGTACGTAGCGCAGGCCTTCAGGCCTGCCCAACCCCACTGGCGCGCTCTGACCATCACAGGCCGCTGCGCTCCTCAACCGCGGCCAGCGGCGGTTTCGGCGTGTCCGGACGGATCGGTGGACGCCGTGTGTGAAATTCGGTGGCCTGCTCGAAGGCATGCGCGAGCGCCAGCACTTTGCCTTCCGAGAATCGCGGCCCGGCGATCATCAGGCCCACCGGCAAGCCGGTCGACGTGAAGCCGCACGGTATGGAGATCGCCGGAATGCCGTACGAGTTGAAGGCGTTGGTATTCTCCAGCTCGGGGTTGCGCGGCACGTCGGTCTCCTCGCGCTTGATCGCCGCGTCCACCGTGCGCGGCGTTCGTCGACGCGTCGGCAGCACGACGAGGTCGATATCACGAAACGCATCGTCGATCGTCCGACGGAGGAGCTCGAGACGCCAGCGACCACGGACGTACTCGCTGGCCTTGGCGTTGGCGCCGTTTTGCAGCGCCCGCCGGGTCGGGATCATGTAGCGTCCCGCCATCCGCCCAATCATCTCCTCGTGGTACGCGTAGGTCTCGGCGCCGACGCCGACCTCGCGGGTCGAGGGCAGTACGACGTCGGTGGCGCTACGCGTCAGCTTCGCGAGCGCGCGAAGCGCATCGTCGGTGACCTTCGCCACGTCGGCGTCCAACAAATCGAAGAACGGCGCACGTGCGATGCCGAGCCGGAAGCCGCTAACCGGTTGCTTCAATGCCGCGACGTAATCTTCGCTCGCGTGCTCCACGCTCGAGATGTCGAGCCGATCGTAGCCGGCAAGCGCGTTGAGCAGCATGGCGGCATCCGTGACGCTGCGCGTGATGGGCCCGCAGTGATCGAGCGACACCACCAGTGGAATGATCCCGCGGATCGAGACCAAACCGTAGGTCGGCTTGAGACCGACGACCGAGCAGAACGATGCCGGCGTGCGAATGGAGCCTCCGGTATCGGTGCCCAGCGCGCCGTAGCAAAGATCTGCGGCCACAGCGGCCGCAGATCCGCCGGATGAGCCGCCCGGATTGCGCTCCAGCGCCCACGGGTTGCGCACCGGTCCGTAGTAACTCGTCGCTGATGTCCCGCCCGCAGCGAACTCGTGCAGGTTGGTCTTGCCGATCAGGATGGCGCCTGCGGCGGCAAGTCGCCGGGTGACCTCCGCGTCCTCGGTCGGCACGCGGTCGTCGAACACCGCACTGGCGGCCGTCGTGCGCACACCGGCGGTGTCGATGTTGTCTTTGAGGGCGATCGGAATGCCGTGGAGCGGCCCCCGCAGCTTGCCGGCACGCTGTTCCGCATCGAGCGTCCGCGCCTGGGCCAGGGCCTGCTCGCGCGTGATTGTGATGAACGCATCGAGCTTGGGATTGTAGGTGTCGATCCGTGCGAGGCACGCCTTGACCAGGTCTGTCGGCGTGAGGCTGCGAGCGCGGATGCGGGCGGACGCCTCAGCCAGCGTCAGGCCGGCGATGGGATCCGAGCCGTTGAGCGCCGGCGGCGTTCCCCCCGCCGAGCTCTGCCGGGCCGGAGCCCGGTCGGACGACCCCTGGTCCGCGGACACGCGCGCCGCGGCGGCGGTTCCCAGGACGGTGATGGCGAAATCGCGTCGGGAGAGGGATGTCATGGCGCATTCTGTCTCGAACCATCTTCCGTGCGGTAGCGTCCAATCGCCCATGGGCATGCTGACCTTCGATATTCGTGATGCGCTGCGCAGCTTCCGGCGCGACCGCGCCTACGCGGCTACCGTCATCCTCACCCTCGGGCTCACCATCGGCGCGACCACTGCGGTCTTCTCCATCGTCAACGGCGTGCTGCTTCAGCCCTTGCCCTATCGCGAGGCCGACCGGCTGGTCTCGGTGCGCGAAGTGTGGCGCGAGGTCATCGAACGCGCCCAGTCGCTGGAAGTCAACGAGCGGCATTTCGAGTACTGGCGGGAGCACGCCCTATCGTTCGCGGCGCTCGCGCAGTACACGCAGATTCCCGCAAACCTCACCGGGCGTGATCAAGCGGTGCAGATCGCGTTGGTTCGTACCAACGGGTCGTTGTTCGAGGCGCTCGGCATCCAAGCGGCGATCGGTCGAGCGTTGACCCCGGCCGATGATCCGGAGGGGGCGCCCGACGTCGTCACCATCACCGACGGCATGTGGCGGCAGCGCTTCGGCGCCGATCCGCAGATCGTCGGTCGTCCGATCGTGATCGACGGCAAGCCGTACACCGTTGTCGGCGTCCTCCCTCCGTCCTTCCGACTGCCACAGCGCGCGCAATTGACCACTGTCGTCGATGCCTTCGTGCCGATGCGTCTCAGGGCAGGCTGGGTCGGCGAGCACAACCACCAGGCGATCGGCCGCTTGCGTGAGGGTGTGACGCTCGAGCAGGCCCGCGCGGAGTTGGACGCGCTCCAGGCCGCGGTCAGCGCCATCGCGAGTCAGCAGGCCGGAGAGCCGGTGACGTTGTCGACGACCACGACGCCGCTCGCCGAGGCGATCGTCGGCACGTCGCGTCGAGGCTTGTTGCTGCTGTTGGGCGCGATCGTCGCGGTCCTGCTGATTGCGTGCGCCAATCTCGCCAACCTCTCGCTGACCCGGACGATCGGCCGGCTTCGCGACGCTGCCGTGCGCTCGGCGTTGGGAGCGAGCCGGCAGCGTCTCATCGGCCGCGTGGTGCTGGAGCAGCTCGCGCTCGCGGTCGTCGGAGGTGGGCTCGGGCTGTGGGTGGCGTGGTTGGCGCTCGCGTTGTTCGTGCGAACGGCGCCGATCGAGTTGCCGCGCGTCGACGAGGTCGCGCTCGATGCTCGGGCGTTGGCGTTCGCGGCGCTGATCTCCATCGCCGCGGGCGCGCTCGTGGCGGTAGTACCGGCGTGGCGGTTGGCCGGCCGGGATGTGCAAGGCGCGCTGCGCGCCAGCGCCACGGCCGTCGCCAGCGACCGACGGGGCCTCCGCAGTCACGCGGCGCTGCTGGCGTTGCAGGTCGGTCTCTCTGTGACGCTGCTGGTGGTCACGGCGCTCTTCGCGACGAGCTTTGCCCGAGTCATGACCGTGAATCGTGGCTTCACCACCGATCAGGTCCTGGCCATCGACGTCGCGCTTCCCGCGACCCGCTATGTCGATCGGCAGGTGCAGCTGGCCGCCTACGATCGCGTATTGGCCGCCGTGCATGCCTTGCCAGGCGTCGAGCGGGCGACGACGACATCGATGTTGCCGCTGAGGGGCCAGTCGCAGGTCAACTTCATCGCGCCCGAGGGCTCGACGCTCGTGCGGTCGGAGATGCCCACCGCCAACTTCCGCTTCGTGGCGCCGGAGTACTTCAGCGCGCTCGGGATCAGCGTGCGACGGGGACGCTCGTTCACCGAACACGAGCGCGATCCGAAGCGGCCGACGCCGGCGCTCGTGTCCGACGCGACAGCGGCACGCCTCTGGCCGAGCGAGGACGCGGTCGGGAAACGCTTCAGCCGCGCCCTTCCCAACGAGCAGCCGTTCGAAGTCGTTGGCGTCGTCGCCGATGCGCGCATCACCACACTCGACGGCGCCCAGCCCCTGATGGTGTACGTCCCGTATTGGTGGCAGAGTCGAACGTCCCTGTCGCTCCTGATCAAGACGGCGACCGCTCCCGCGTCGATGGTCTCGGCCGTGCGTACGGCCATTCGCGGCATCGATCCCGAAATCGCGATCGGTGAATCAAGACCGCTCGAGCAGCTCGTCGACGCCTCGGTCGCGGCACGGCGATACCAGACCCAGCTGTTCGTCGTGTTCGGGCTCGTCGCGTTGTTCATCGCCACCATCGGCGTCTACGCCGTGACGTCGTATGGCGTCTTGCGGCGTCGCCGAGAGATGAACATCCGTGTGGCCCTCGGGGCGCAGCGCGCACAGGTAGTCCAGTTGATCTTGCGACAAGGCATGACCCCTGTGATGGCGGGTGTCGTCGGCGGGGCGGTTGGCGCGCTGGCCGTCGGCAGCCTTGTGGCGAGCCTCCTCTTCGAAGTGCAGCCCTCCGATCCGCTGATCATCGGCCTGGTGATCGCCATCGTCGCCCTCGTTGGCGTGCTGACCTGTGGTCTGGCCGCGCGGCAGGGGCTGACGCTCAATCCCACGGCCGCCCTTCGCGAGGAATGAGGAAGTCCAGAACGCCGCCGTGTAAACTCCCGTACGTAGCGCACGCCTCCAGGCCCGCCATGGCGGTCGGGCAGGGCTGGTCGGGCAGGCCTAAAGGCCTGCGCTACGTACACAGATCGGGCAGGCCAGAGGCCTGCGCTACGTGCGAAGGTGGCAACGCAGCGCTGCCTTCCCGTACGTAGCGCAGGCCTTCAGGCCTGCCATGGCGGACAAGGAGTTGATCATGCGCGTGATGTCGAACCGCCCGGTTGGAGCAGCGGCCGGCTGCTTCGCTCTGCTCATGTGCCTGTCGATCGTGTTCATACGTGCTCAACCGCAAGCTGGTGACGTCGCCATCGATCCGGACGACATCGGCGGCGTCGTCAGCGGTCCGAAGGGGCCGGAGGCCGGCGTCTGGGTGATCGCCGAAACCCGCGAACTGGGTGTCCGCTACATCAAGAGCGTCGTCACCGACGATCGCGGTCGATACGTGGTCCCGGATCTGCCGAAGGCGCGTTATAGCGTGTGGGCGCGTGGCTATGGGCTGGTCGATGGCGACAAGGTCACCAGCGAACCGGGCCAGCACGTGAACCTCACCGCGAAGCCGGCGCCCGACGAGGCGGCCGCCGCCAAGTACTACCCCGCGATCTATTGGTACTCGATGCTGAAGATCCCCTCCCCGGATCAATTCGGCAAGGATCCCGGCATCGCCGCGAACGTGACGCACACACGATGGATCGACGGCATGAAGAGCAACGGCTGCATCGGCTGCCATCAGTTGGGGCAGGAGTCGACGCGGACGATTCCCGCGGCCTTCGGCACGTTCCCTTCACCTGCGGAGGCCTGGCGGCGTCGCGTGCAATCAGGGCAGTCCGGCCAGATGATGTTCGGCCAGTTGAACGGCCTCGGCCCGCTCGCGTTCGCGTTGTACGCAGAGTGGACTGATCGCGTCGCCAAGGGCGAGCTGCCGCACGCCAAGCCGACACGGCCGCAAGGCGTGGAGCGCAACATCGTCGTGACGCTGCGCGACTGGATGAACGAGAAGCACTATCTGCACGATCTGATCGCGAGCGACCGGCGATTCCCAACGGTCAACGCCAATGGCCCGTTATTCGGCTCGCCCGAGTACAGCTCGGACTTCATCCCGATTCTCGATCCCGTGAAGAACACCACACGGACCTTCAAGGCACCCGTGCGGGACGCCGACATGCCGCTCAGCCTCGGCCCGGGTCACGCGGCGGGCCTCGATCCGACGCAGCCGTCTGCCTACTGGGGCAGCGAGCGCATCTGGGAGACGCGCGTCAACAATCACAACTCGATGTTCGGACGTGACGGGCGGGTGTGGATGACGGCCGCCGTACGTGGACCCGATAATCCGGCGTTCTGCAAGGCGGGCTCCGATCATCCGTCGGCGAAGGCGTTCCCGATGGATCGCGCCGTGCGCCATCTGTCGGTGTTCGATCCGAAGACCGAAAAGTACACGTTCGTCGATACCTGCTACGGCACGCATCATCCGCAGTTCGGCTACGACAAGGACAACACCTTGTGGACCAGCGGTGGCGGCCCCGTGGTCGGCTGGCTCAACACGCGCGTGTTCGACGAGACCGGCGATGCCGCGAAGGCGCAGGGCTGGACCGCACCCATCCTCGACACCAACGGCAACGGCAAGCGCGACGAGTACGTCGAGCCCGATCAGCCGGTCGATCCCACGAAGGACAAACGCATCGTCGCCGGCTTCTACGCCGTGATGCCGAGTCCCGTGGATGGCTCCATCTGGGGGTCGTTCCGCGGCCAGGTCAGTGGGGTCGTGCGCATCGCGCCCGGCTCGAACCCGCCGCAGACCGCCCTCGCGGAGGTGTACAACGTGCCGATGCCCGGCTTCGGTGTGCGCGGCGCGGACATCGACGCCAAGGGCGTCGTCTGGGTGTCGCTGGCGAGCGGACATCTCGGGAGCTTCGATCGGCGCAAGTGCAAGGCACCGTTGAACGGACCGAAGGCGACCGGCGATCACTGTCCCGAAGGCTGGAGCTTCCACCAGTATCCCGGCCCGGGATTCAAGGGACTGGGTGAGAACAGCGCGGAGTCGAGCTATTACACGTGGGTCGACCAGCACGACACGCTCGGCCTCGGCCCCGACGTGCCGATGTCGACGGGGAATCTGAACGACGGGCTGATCGCGATGAAGGACGGCAAGATGATCGTCCTGCGCGTCCCGTACCCGATGGGCTTCTACGCGAAGGGCTTCGACGGCCGCATCGACGATCCCAAGGCCGGCTGGAAGGGCCGCGGCCTCTGGGCGGCCAACGGCGATCGCACGCCGTGGCTCATCGAAGGCGGCAAGGGCACGCGTCCGTTCGCCGCGCACTTCCAACTGCGCCCCGACCCGTTGGCGAAATAAAGATGAGCTAGCGTCGGCCATACGAGCCAGAAAACGGGTAATGAGCCCTTAAACAGGGTAAAATAGCCATGCGATTACCCCGTTTGAGCGGATTGCCGCCTTATGCCTTCTCTCCACGCTGGCTACTTAGAAGGCCTGCGCTTCAATACGCAGCAGGCTGCCGCTCTTCGCCGGCTCGGGGAGTCGCGCGGCAAGCAGCAACTTTTCCTGCGGCAGGTGCCGCAGCAACTCGAGTCACTGCGACAGTCCGCCATTATCGAGTCGACCGAGTCCTCCAGCAGGATCGAAGGCGTCACCGCGCCCCACGGGCGCGTCGCAGAGTTAGTCGAAAAGCGGGCAGCACCGACGAACCGTTCCGAGCAGGAGATCGCTGGCTATCGCGATGCTCTGCACCTGATACACGACTCGGCTGGCGAGATGCCCTTTACTCCCAACGTCATCCGCCAACTCCATCAGTATCTGTTCCATTACCTACCTACCGAAGGTGGCCACTGGAAGCCTACTGACAACACCATCGTCGAGCGAGATGCGGAGGGACGAACCGTACGGGTCCGATTTACCGCGGTGCCAGCCGTCGCCACCCCGCAGGCGATGGACACGTTGACGTCCGACTACAACCGCGCGTCCGAAGAACGCGCGATCGATGCGCTCGTCTTGATCCCGTTGGCGATTCTGGATCTGCTCTGCGTGCACCCGTTCCGCGACGGCAACGGGCGTGTCGCCCGTTTGACGACGCTCCTCCTGTTGCACAAGGCGGACTACGAAGTTGGTCGCTACATCAGCCTTGAACGTCTCGTCGAGGATTCGAAGGATGCGTACTATGCCACGCTGGAGCGCAGCTCACTCGGGTGGCATGAAAGCCACCACGACGTGCATCCGTGGCTCGACTACTTCTGGAGTGTGCTGATTCGTGCCTACAATGAGTTCGAAGAACGAATCGAAACGCTTCGAGGATCGAAAACAGATCAGGTGCGAGAGGCAGTATCGCGTCGTGCAGGATTGTTCAGCATCTCGGATATCGAGCGCGATTGTCCCGGCATCAGCCGAGACATGGTGCGCCACGTTCTCCGGCAGATGAAGGCGGAGCGACGCATCGAGCCGACAGGCACTGGCCGCAGTGCAAAATGGCGTCACCGAGGGCGCGCCCTGGATACGCCATCAACAGAAGACGACGTCTCCAATGGACCCGCGCCCACTATCAAGGGTCATTCCAACTCGATCGATGCGCAACTGCGGCTCGCGATCGCGAACAAGCGCCTGATTCGATTTCGGTATCACGGAAGCGATCGCGTGGCCGAGCCGCACGACTACGGAGTCAACAACGGCGTCACGCGACTGCTGGTGTATCAGTTGCGCGGACCCGCGCGCTCGACTCGGGGTAGCGCGACGGGTTGGAGATTGCTCGACGTCTCCAAGCTCGAAGACTGCTTTGCCCTCGACGACACATTCCCCGGCAGCCGCGGCCCGGCTCATCGTCAACATCTCGGGTGGGAAATCCTGCACGCACGAGTCGGATGACGCTCTCGCCTCGGGGCGGCCCCGGCGCGTCGCGAGTGAGCGCCGTTCGCACCGCGCCGGTACTCCGACGGCGTGCATCCGAACGCGTTGCGAAACGCCGCGGAGAAGTGGCTGTGACTCGAGAAGCCGACCTCGAGCGCCACCGTCGTCAAGTCGTTGGCGTGCGGCAGCTCGAGGAGCGCCCGTGCCAGGCGCAACTGCGTCAGATATCGATGCAGCGACGTGCCCTCCACCCGCCGGAAGAGGTCGGTCAGATAGGTGGGTGAAGCGCCGACGGCGCGGCCGATGTCCTCCAGCAGAATCCGGTTTCCCAGCTCCGCCTCGAGAAACACTTTCGTTCGCCTGATCAGTCGCGCCGTCACCGCGCCGCACGTGGTCGCTGGCGCGCTGGTGTCGTCAAACGTCGCGCGCAGGATCCGTAGCACGACCTCCTCGGCCCGGAGCTCGTCGACGACCATCGCGTGCCTGGCCCAGTGGAGGAAGCGTGCGCGAAGGAGCTGGATGCGCCGTGACGCACGAGCGCGGCGCTGGCGGAACAACGGATGCCGCGACAGCGGCGTGCCATGCATCCGCGCTAGCTCAGCCAGCACATCGACGCGAGGCGTGACGATCAGCTCCCCGTAGCCATCCGGAAACGGGTTGCTCATGCGATAGCTTTCGTTGCCAGCGACGAACAACACCTGGTTTGCGTCGCCGATCACGTCTTCGCCACCCACGTGCCACGCAAAGACCCCACGATACGGCAAGCACACTTGAAACACGGAGCAGAACGCCTCGGGACTCTTGTCGCGGCGCGCAGCCCGTCGGCCGAGATCCTCGACCAGGCCGACGGACACATCGAACAGCCTGGTGCGCGATTCGCACTCGCTGTCGTCGCATGCGACTGGTGCCCGCTCGACCACGCGCGCAGGAAGCATCAGCCGCCATTCTAGTGGAGCGTATCCACAGAATTACTACCAACTACCGAGAGCTTGGGGAGCAGTTTCCCGGCCGTTCCTACGGAACGGCCGGTTGTGATCTCGACGGTACATCCCACCAGGTTCGTCGGAGCTCATCACAGCGATCTGAGCGCCCGGCTCGCGCCACTTTCGGACGTCACGAAAGATTGCGATAGCTGCCTCGCCGCACGGCTCCCGATGATGCCACGACCGAACCTGGAGGCTGGCATGAGATCACTGATTGCACGATTGCTTCTCTCTGGCGCGTTGCTCGCGACGCTAGTGTTCGATGGCCGACCCGAAGCGTTTCACGGCGACGATGAGCGGCCGTACCGGCTCGCGGTGTTGTCCACGCCCGGAGGTCCAGACGGCCGAGGGCACAGCATCAACAACCTCGGCTGGGTCAGCGGCTACGTCGATGCGCCCGGCGGGACGCATCGCGAAGCCACGTTGTGGCTCTGGGGATTCAGGATTCCGCTTGGGACGCTTGGCGGCGCAAACAGCGCCATCGTGTGGCCGGTGAAGAACAACACCGGCATGCTCGTCGGCATCGCGCAGACGAATCGGGACGATCCCGAAGACGAGGACTGGAGCTGCTCGGCGTTCTTCATCGGCGACGAGGCGACCGGCAACATCTGCCGCGGTTTCGTCTGGGAGTGGGGCGTCAAGCGCGCGCTCGGGACGCTGGGCGGGACGCACAGCTACGCGGCCGGAGCGAACAATCGTCGGCAGATCGTCGGATGGGCCGAGAACACCGTCCGTGACGACACCTGCACCAAGACCCAGAAGTTTCAATTCCACGCCGTCATCTGGGGCCCGGGAAGGGATCAGATCCACGCGTTGAGGCCGTTCGCGAACGATTCATCCGCCGCCGCGACCGCAATCAACGATCGCGGGCAGGTGGTCGGCATCTCGGGCCGATGCGATCAGGCGGTCGGACGATTCACCGCGCAGCACGCAGTCATCTGGGAGAACGGCGTGCCCGAGCATATCGGCAACCTCGGTGGCGACACGTGGAACACCCCGTCCGCGATCAATGACCGTGGCGAGGTCGTCGGCTTTGCGAGCTCGCCAGGGGACGATCCCGATAGTCCTCGCCTGCGGGCGTTCTACTGGAGAAAGGGACTCGGCATCCACGAGGTTCGTCCGCTCGAGGGGCACGCGACCGCTCGCGCGTGGGGCATCAACAAGTGGGGGATCGCCGTCGGCACGTCGTGCCCCAGCAGCGGTCGATGCAGCGCGTTCGCGTGGAAGGACGGCGTGACCGTGAACCTCAACAAGCTGGTCGACGTCGACGAGACCCAGTACCTCCTCGACAGCGCGCAAGACATCAATGACTTCGGACAGATTACCGGGCGCGTCGTGACCCTGGCGACGGGCGCGCGGGCGCCCTACGTTGCCACGCCTAGTCGGATGTACCGTTGAAGATCTCAACCGGGCCGTTCCGCAGGAACGGCCCGCAAACAACTCCCCGAGCTCTCGGTAAACGCCAGCAATTTGTGGATGCGCTCCACTAAATGGATTCGGTGAACGGTTCGTTGATACGCTTCATGATCAATGCCGACACAAGCTGAAAAGGGCATCGCGTTTCGCGCGCTTCACGAGCGTGACGAGGCCTTCATCATTCCAAACCCCTGGGACGTCGGGACCGCGCGGCTGCTCGCGCGGCTCGGCTTCGAAGCGCTGGCCACCACCAGCGCCGGGTACGCCTTCTCGGTGGGGCAGCAGGACGGGACCGTCGGCCGTGCCGACATGTTGGCGCACGCCGGCGAGATCGTCTCAGCCACCGATCTGCCTGTCAGCGCCGACCTCGAGAACGGCTATGGTGACGATGCCAAGACCGTTGCCGAGACGATCGTTCTGGCGGCAGCGGCCGGATTGGTGGGCGGTTCCATCGAGGACGTCTCTCCGCGGCCGGCGGGACGCGTGTACGAGCTCGAGCATGCGGCAGAGCGGGTACGCGCTGCGGTCGAGGCGGCTCGCGCGCTGCCATTCCGCTTCACGCTCACCGCGCGCGCGGAGAATTTCCTGGTGGGACGGCCAGATCTCAACGACACCATCATGCGCCTGCAGGCCTTTCAAGAGGCCGGCGCCGACGTGCTCTATGCACCGGGCCTTGTCGCCGGGGACGACATCGTCGCCGTGGTGCGGGCGGTCGATCGACCGGTGAATGTCGTCATGGGGTTGCAGGGCGTGCAGCTCGACCGAACGAGTCTGTCCGCGATGGGCGTCAAGCGCATCAGCGTGGGGAGCGCGTTGTCGCGAGCCTCACTCGGCGCGTTCCTCCGGGCCGCGCGCGAAATGCGGGAGCGCGGATCGTTCACCTTTGCCGACGCCGCGGTCAGCTACAAGGACATCAGCGCGCTGTTCGACTCGTGACCGGCCTGATTGGCTCCGCGCCGCGCGCCATCGTGCAGAATTTTCTGCGCGCATGTCGGCGATCGCGACAGCGCGTATAAATTTCACGGCTCGCGATCGCCAATACGTCTCGAGATCTCGCACAGACGCTGCGCGCGGGTGCACATGGGCATCGTCCTTGCTGCTGAGCGCGCGAAGTCAGCAAGGCCCCCAACTCGAAGTTACTCTGAACGCACTGAGGCTCGCCCCCCGGCTAGGTTTCAGAAGGAGCGTTGCTTCGCCGCGGCCCCTCCGCACATGGCGTAAGCCTGCGCGTTTTCGAACCCCCACCTGCTGATCGACCGCGTTGTCAACAGAGGCGGAGCTCTACCCCGGTTCCACAGGAGCGAACTGCATCTGTCCGAGAGGTCTCGGCGGAGGATTCAATGCACCGTATTTCGCGCATCACTACGTCGCTACTCGTCGTGTCGCTGCTCGCACTCATGACCGTCGCGTCTCACGCGCAAGACGCATCGCTGGCGCAGCTCCCGCTGCTCGCGCCGAACAATCTCACGTATCTCGGTAGCTTTGCGTTGCCGGCCAACGATGGCACCGGCTCCGCGCAAGGCGATCTCACGTACGGTGGGCAAGCGCTGAGCGTGACGCCGGCGGGTACGCTGCTCGTGGGCGGCCACACGTGGTACCCGTCGCTCTGTGAAGTCTCGATTCCCGGCATCGGCGGAACAGCGGCGGTCGTGCAGCCGTGCGCCGATGTGACCGAAGGCCGCCTGGCGCAGGTCGACCAGGGTAGCCAGGTGGAATATGGCGGGTCGCTCCAGTATGGCGGCCGTCTCATTCTCTCCACTTACAGCTATTACGACGCCGACACCAACCAGGTCGCCAGTCACTTCGCGTCCGGCCCGACTCTTTCGGCCGCGGGTGACGTGGTGGGACCGGTGCAGATCGGCGCCACGCCCGCCGGTTTCGTGTCGGGCTACATGGGTCTGATTCCCGCCGAGTGGCAGGCGGCCTTCGGCGGTCCGGCGCTCACGGGGAACTGCTGCTTGTCGATCATCTCGCGCACGTCGGCGGGTCCGGCGATCTCGGTCTTCAATCCCGCTGATGTGGGTGCGGTGACGCCGGCCCCTGCGACACAGTTGATTGGCTATCCGTTGAGCGCGCCGCTGGTGACGAATATCGTGGCGCAGAATCCCCTGTACGTCCGCGGCGACCAGATGGGAGGCGTGGCCTTTCCGAACGGAACGCGCTCGGTGTTGTTCATCGGTGTCCACGGCATGGGGCCACACTGCTACGGCGAAGGCGCGGAATGCAACGATCCAACGAGCGCCTACAAGGGTGACCACGCCTACCCCTACGTCCACCAGGTGTGGGCCTACGATGCGAATCAGCTCCTGGCCGTGAAGAATGGGCAGGCGAAGCCGTCGGACGTGCAGCCGTATGCGACGTGGCAGTTGACGGAGATGAACAACACGGGCGCTGCCACGATCACCAGCGCGTTCTACGATCAGGTCACGAATCGGATCTACATCACCGAGTACTACGGCAGTAATCCGCGCGTGCACGTCTACGAGGTCACAGGTGGCAGCGGTACGGTGACCGCGCCCGCCGCTCCGGCGGCGCCAACGCCAGCGCCAGCGCCAGCAGCGCCCCCAGCGACACCGCCGGCAGAACCACCGACCGCCGTGACGCCTCCGACGACGACTCCGCCGCCGACCACGGTGACGCCAACGCCGACCGATCCGACGACGCCACCGACCGAAGAGCGGCCACGGCGCCGGCGGAGCCGTCGGGGCTAACCGTAGGGTAATCCTGCTGCCGGGTCGGTGAGTCGGTCACCGGCCCGGCATGTCTGCAACGGCCACCAGATGCCCGCGCGTGCGGAAGAACATCGTCGCCTCGGAGATCGCCGGCGTGGCCATCGCGACCTCCCCGAGCGAGTTGGTGGCGAGGAGCTCGAACGCCGGTCCGGCCTTCACGACGTAGACGTCGCCGTCTTCACTGGTGAAGTAGACGCGACCGGCCGACGCCACAGCCGATGCGCTGAAGCCGGTCTTCCCGTCGGCGATACGGCTCTGGTAGTGTCGCTGTCCGGTCTTGGCGTCGAACACGCTGAGCACGCCGTTGTCGCGGCAGACATACAACAGGCCCTGATAGGCGATCGGCGTTTGCATGTAGCCGCCGTCGCGCATGTAGCTCCACGCGATGTGGGCGTTGGAGGTCTCGCCTTCCTTGAGCGTGATGTCCCCCGACGCGGTCGGCTTGATCGCGAAGATCGGCGCGAATTTCCCGTGCGCGTTGGTGATGAACACGAGGCCGTCCGAGACGATCGGCGTCGGCACCGGGATGTCGCCGCCGCCGGTCATCCGCCACAGCTCCTTGCCGGTCTCGAGGTCGTACCCGCCGATGTGCTTCCAGCCGTTGACCACGACTTGTTCCCGTCCGCCGGCCGTGAGCACGGCGGGCGTGCTCCACGTGGGCACAT
>DAINCF010000147.1:0-14428 GCA_036732565.1 Vicinamibacterales bacterium | reverse complement strand
AGGCCTTCAGGCCTGCCCAACACCGTCGGTGCGCGGCTGGCGGCGTTAGGCAGGCCTGAAGGCCTGCGCTACGTACAGTGGCGAGAGCGTTTCACGGGTCGTCGATCGGCTGGCCGGCGGCCGGCCGAATCGCGTTCCAGTCGACACCCATCCACCGGGCGATGGTGGCCGCGACTTGATTCGTGGCCAGGGGAGGATGATTGTTCCACGAGCCGCGTGCGGCCATGGCGGGTGACGCAAACGCGATCCACGTGCCGTCGGCGCCGGCGATCTTGGCGCCGTGATCGCGCCAGTCCGCGGGCGTGTGGCCCCGCCCATGATCGGTCGTGATCAGCACGTGCGTGCGGCCGCGATAGTCCGGCTGATTCTCGAGCCATGTCCACAGCTCTTGGAGATACTGATCCGTGCGCGCATATGACTCCAGCAGCCGATCGTAACGACCGTCATGCGCCCAATCGTCGGTCTCGTCGAACGCCACGTAAAGCACACGGGGTCGCGCCGAGGCGAGGTGCGCGAGCGCGAACCTCAGCGTGAAGTAGTCGAAGCGAATGTCGCTCCAGTGCGGCTGCGTCTCGGACTGTGCCGCGTTCAAGGCCTTCAGCTCTGCCGTGTCGTTCGCGAACGGCTCCATGCCGGCGCTGACGAACGTCGCGCCCTCGGTGTGCTCGACGATGGCGTTGAAGACGCTCCACGATGCGAATGTCGCCACTCGCTCGCGAGCGAGGTTCAGTCGCTCGCGCACGACCTCCAGGACGGTCGGGTACGGATTGCGGATCGGATCGTTGCTCTTGATTGTGTCGTCGTGCGCTTCGCCGAGCAGAATCTCCGCATACCCCGGATACGAGAACCAGTGCCCATTGGTCAGCTTCACGACGCTGCCGAGGCTGGTATCGCCGGCGATCGAGCCATGCTTGGCCATCAGCGTGCCCCAGAAGAAGGGCAGCAGCTTCTGCCGGCGTTCTTCCCGCGTCGGCGCCCAGAAGCGTTTGTAGATGGGCTGTTCCTCCATCTTCTGCGTGGGCTGGAGCGTGCTGCGCAGGATGGTCTCGTCGAGGCCCCCGAACATCTCTTCGATGCGCGCGCCGTCGAGCGTGATCAGCACGACGCGATCGTCGGCCGCCGTCGAGCTGGCCTGCCTCGTGGTCTCCGCGCCGACGGTCGACAGCCACACCATCGCGCAGATCGCGCCCATCACGGCCACACACGTCACCCGTTTCGTCGCTTCTCTCATCGCCATCCCTTCTCGGCGCGGACTCTACCTTGACCATGTGACGAGCATGTCGCGAGCGTCGTTTGCACCGTGTTCACGGAACCGACGCACAACGGTGACGCACGCGCGCTAGCGTGTCGCCACTTGTCGTTGGAGGCACCCGACGACCGACCCGGCGGTCCAGAGGCCGCCTCCATGTCGTTGCTGGGAGATCCTATGCCTCCGACGCTCTACCGATCTCGATGCTCCACCGTTCTGTTCGTGCTCGTCCTGTCGGCCTTGCTCGCTACCTCAAACGCTTCGGCACAATCCACGTCTGCCACGCTGACCGGCGTCATCACCGACGGATCTGGCGGCGTGCTGCCCGGCGCGTCTGTCTCGGTCACCAACGTCGCGAGCGGCGCTGACCGGACGGCGACCACCGACGCCGGCGGCACCTTTCAGGTGCCCAATGTCGAGGCGGGCCGCTATCAAGTGGTCGTGAGCCTCTCGGGCTTCGCGGACGCCACCCGTGAGGTCGAGGTGCTCGCGCGACAGACGGTGCGCGTCGAACTGCAGCTGCAGGTCGCTGGAACGGCCGAGTTCGTCGATGTCACCGCCGTCCGACCGGTGATTGAAACCGATCGTGCGACCATCGACAACTCGAAGTCCGGCGACGACATCAGCCGCCTCGCACTGAACTTCCGCGCCACCGACGCGACGAGCCCGATCGTCGTGGCGACGCTGGCGCAGGGCGTGCAGCAGGATCGCGCAGGCAATATCTCGGTCGCCGGCGCCCAGCCGTTCATGACGTCGTTCTCGGTGGACGGTATTTCGACGCAACGCATCCGCGGCGGCGGGCCGTCGAAAGAGCTCTTTCCCTCGGTCGAGTCGATCGATGAGTTCAAGGTGTCGTCGGCGAACAACAACGCCGAGTTCATGCAGGTCACCGACATCACGACGACGACCAAGAGCGGGACGAACCAGCTTCATGGCACGGCGTTCTGGTTCCTGCAGGACAGCGCCCTGACCGCGACAACCCGCTTCACGCCCCGCGACGCGGCGGGCAGTCCGATCAAGCCCGAGATTCGCGCGAACAGCTTCGGCGTCTCCGCCGGCGGACCCATCGTGAAGAACAGGGCGTTCTTTTTCGGGACCTACGAGGGTGTGCGACGACCGAACGAGTCGACCCTCAACCAGGTCGTGCCGCCGGACGCCTGGCGGACCGGCGATCTGTCGAGCCTGTCCACAGCGCTACGAAACCCGTTCACCGGGCAGCCGTTCGCCAACAACCAGGTTCCCGTGAACCCGGTCTCGGCCCGCGTCCTCGACTCGTTCTATCCGCGACAGAACCAGCCCACCGGCGCAGCCATCGATCGCCCCAACCACGTGCTCAATGCCCCCGGTGACTTCACGGTGAACGGCTTCGATGGCCGGGGCGACTACACGATCTCGCCGAGCCAGCGCGTCTTCGGCCGCCTGACGTGGAAAGACGTCGACCGGCGCGAGATGACCGGCAGCTGGAACGCCACGCAAGGGGATTCGCTGCGCCGCACCGAGGTGCGACAGTTCGTTGGGTCGCACAACTGGACGGTGACGCCGACGCTGCTCAACGAACTGCGCGTTGGCTGGTCGAACACGGTCGAGCAAACGACGTACACCAACGCCAATCGCGGAGCGGAGCTCACGGCGGCTACTGGCATCGTTGGACTTCCGGGTGCGCCCGCAACCGGCGGGTTTCCGCACTTCGAGTTCGGGGACGGCTCGTTCATCTCCACCGGGGGTGGTAAGCCGTTCGACATCCTCAGCCGGGTTGTCCAGGCTACCGACACCCTCACCTGGATTCGCGGTCGGCACACGCTCAAGGCGGGATTCGATCTGCAGTACGTGGAGTACGTCGATCAGATCTCGTTCTTCGATGGCGAGGAGCTCGGCCGCTATCAATTCGACGGCAGCTACACGGGGAATGCCTTCGCTGATTTCCTGCTTGGCGTTCCGAAATTCACGGGCTACATCCTGCCTGCCCAGGACGTGAACCCGTACTCGACCTACTACGCCGGCTTCGTCCAGGACGACTGGCGGCCGACGCGGACGCTGACCGTCAATTACGGGCTGCGCTATGACCTGCGGCCGCCGATGGACGATCGCAGCAATCAGCTCGGCAACTTCGATCGCGACTATCCCGGCGGTCGCGTCATCGTGTCGGACGCCGCGGGGCTGGCGCTGGTACCCGACTTCGTGCGCAACTCGGTGCCGAACACGCCGTTCGTGACGGCCGAAGAGGTCGGACTCCCGCGGACCTTGCGCCAGACGGACAAGAACAACTTCAGCCCGCGCGTGGGTGTCGCGTGGCGTCCGTTCGGCGACACCAAGACGGTGATTCGCGGTGGCTTCGGTCTTTACACCGTTCCACTCCTCGGCTCGGTGAACTACTCGATGGTGGCAACGGTCACGGCCGCATCGGTTGCGTTCGCCAACACCGCAACCAACCCGTTCGTGTTCCCGAACATCTCGTCGGCGGCGTCGGCGCAGAACTCGGTGCCGGTCGGCACGCTCGACTTCCGCCGCGCCAACCAGGTCGACATGAAGGACCCGCGCACCACGCAGTGGAGCGCGACGTTCGAGCGCGAGCTCGGATGGAGCACCGGTCTACGTCTCAGCTACACGGGCTCGTCGACCACCGACCTGATCTGGAGTCCCGATCTGAATCAAGTGGCGGCAAACACCGCGGGCTACGCCGCGGTTGCGCAAGCGCGTCCCTTCACCGACTGGAACGTCGTCACCACGCGCGACAACGATCCGCGCTCGCGATATCACGGGATGGGAATCGAGTTGAACAAGCGATTCTCGAACGCCTTGACGCTCAATGGCTCCTACACGTTGGCGCGGCACAAATCCGACGCGGGCGGCGCGGTCCCGACGGCGTTCGCGGCGGAGAACGGCGCGACCGCGCTGGACTTGTTCCGCGGTGACGCCGACTACGGCAACGAGCCATTCACCCGCCGGCACCGGTTCGTGAGCACGTTCCTCTACGAGCTGCCGTTCGGCCGCGATCGTCGGTATGCGAGCGGCATCGGACGCGGTCTCGACCTGCTGATTGGAGGATGGGACGTGACGGGCGTGACATTGCTGCAGTCCGGGCCGTTCTTGACGGCGTCGTTCAGCAACGGCGACCCGTCTGGCACCGGTACGACCGTGCGCGGCTTCACGGCGACGCAGCGTCCGGATCAGGTCGCGGACGGCAATCTCACGAATCCGACCGCCGATGCGTGGTTCGATCGCGCGGCGTTCGTGCGCCCGGCGGACAACATCGGGCGCTTCGGCAACGCGGTGCCGGGGACGCTCATCGGCCCGGGCACGAGTGTGTTCTCGCTGACGGTCGGAAAGGCCGTCGCGCTCGCGGGCGCCTCACGCCTGCGCATCGAGCTCGCGTTCTCGAATCTCTTCAACCTCGAGAACCTCGACGTGCCGGCGAACATGAACATCACCTCGAGCGCCTTCGGACGCATCGTCGATACCCAGACGGTCGATCAGGCGGGCCCGCGCACCGTGCAGCTCTCGTTGCGCTACGTTTTCTGAGAAGCGGGTCGTGTTCTAGTACGTGAGGGCCGGCTTCAGCCGGCCCATGGTCCGCCTGAAGGCGGGCCCCACGAACCGTCGGCGAGTCTATTTGCGCGCCGCCGGTATCAGGGTCGTCTCCCGTTTCTCGCCGTTGCGCGTGTAGACGATCTTGACCGGCTCGCCGATCTTCAGCAGCTCGAGGGCGTAGGTGTAGTCGTAGATGTTCGCGATCGACTGCCCGGCGATCTCGACGATCACATCGCCCTTCTGTAGCCCAGCCTGCTCCGCCGGGCCGCCGCCCACGACGCCGCCCAGAAGCAGCCCTTTGACCTCGGTGGCGTAGTCGGGAATCGTGCCGGTGAAGACGCGCACGCCGGCCCGGCCACCGCCGGCCTGTGCCGTCTGCTCCACCTTCGTGAACGCGGGCGCCTCGACGGACTCGGCGACGCGCGACGCCAGGGCCGCCGCGAAATCGACGATGCGGTCGAGGTCGTCGTAGTTGATCTTGTCCGCGGTGTCGGTGGGCCGATGGTAGTCGGTGTGCGTATTCGTGAAGAACGCCAGGCTCGGGACGTTCGCCTGCGCGAAGCTCGCGACGTCGGTGGGCTGATAAGGATCGTCCTGCAGCACCAGATCGAAGCCGGCCAGAACGTTCGCCTGCTCGACCAGCTTGCGCCAGACCGAGCTGGTCGCCAGCGCCTGCAGCGTCAGCTTGTTGTCCTGCATCCGTCCGACCATGTCGAAGTTGAAGTAGGCGGCGATCTGGTCCATCGGCACGGGCGGTCTGGCGACGAATGCACCGGATCCGAGGAGGCCGATTTCTTCAGCCGACCAGAGCGCCAGGACGATGTTGCGCTTGCGGGGTCGTTTCGAGAGCAGCTCGCCGATCGCCATCACGGCGGAGGTGCCGGACGCATTGTCGTCGGCGCCGAAGTGAATGGCGCCGGCCTCGTCCGCCCGCGCCAGTGAGTTGCCGTGTCCGCCGCGACCGAGATGATCATAGTGTGCGCCAAGCACGATCCACGGCTTCTCGACGCCTTCGGTGGGCGTCGTCGCCGGCAGATACGCGACGACGTTGCGGGCGGTGTGCTTCTCGCGCTGGACGGCGGTCCGGAGCGTGACCGTGGTCTGAAGTGCGAAGCCGGACACGTGCGGATTTCCGCTGTCGAGCTGTTTCTGTATCGCTTCCAGTGGCTTGTCTGGAGCACCCGCGAGCAACTTTGTCGCCACGTCACCGTTGACGCTCGCCGCCATGATGCCGGAGCCGGCGATGGCGGTGTCGAAGCTCATGGGAATGGTTGCGCCGGCGTTCGGCGAGCGAGGCCCGGTGACCACGAGCAAGGCTTTCGCGCCGCGTTGACGCGCGGCCATGGCCTTGTACCGCAGGTCGGCGTAGCGCGCCAGGATCGCGCGCGTGGCCCGATCGGCCTCCTCTGGAAAGTAGCGCAGCACGAGGACGATCTTGTCTTTCACGTCGAGCGTCGCGTAGCTGTCGTAGCCGAAGCTCTGTGTCTCGGGGACGACCAATCCGTAGCCGGCGAAGACGACCTCGCCGGTCACCTCGCCATTGTCTGAAAACGACAGCGCTTGAACTTCAGCCGGAGCCTTGAACGCTGCAGGGGCGCCGGGCGTTGTGCCGATCGCGAGCGTTGTCCCCGCGTCCTTCGTGCCTGCGGTGAATTCGAACGACTCGAACGCACTTGCCGTCGGCGGCAGCAGCTTGGCCCCGATGCGTGCGAGCTCGCGCGCGATGTAGTCGCCAGCACGCCGCTCGCCTTCCGAGCCCGCGAGCCGTCCCTCGAAGCGCTCGGCCGCGAGCGTTTCGACGTGGGCGCGCGTCTTCGACGGTGTCGCGACGCTCTGCGCGTACCCAAGTGCCGATACGAGCCCGATCAGAGCCAAGCCAGCGGCTGTTCTCATTGGGTCGCTCGCGCCGACGCCTTCGCGAGTGCGGATCGCGCGGCCTCGTGATTCCACTCCGCCAGGAAAATCTGTCCTTCGCGTCCGCCGGATCGACTCGACGTCCAGGCGAGCTGGCGTCCGTTGGGCGACGGCACGGGCAGGCCGTCGAAGCCATCCGAATAGGTGACGCGAACCGGCTCCTTCGTGCCGGCGACGTCGACCATGAACACCTCGAAGTTCTCGAAACCGAGCTTGTTCGAGGCGAACAACAAGTACTCACCGGACGGATGAATGTAGGGCGCCCAGCTCATCGCCTTGAAGTCGGTGATCTGCCGTTGATCCGTCCCATCCAGCTTCATCGTCCAGACGTCCGCGATGAGGCCCTTGGTGTCGAACCGACGCCAGACGATGCGCGTGCCGTCGGGTGAGAAGAAGGGGCCGCCGTCGTAGCCCGGAACGTTGGTCAGTCGACGTTGTCCCGATCCGTCGGCGCGCATGATGTAGATCTCGCCGTAGTAACTCGGGTCGACCTCGAGCTGTTTCTGTTCCTCGGCGGAGAGCGTGCGATTGTAGGCGTCGCGCATCGACGAGAAGGCAATCCACTGTCCGTCTGGCGAGTAGCTGGCTTCGGCGTCGTAGCCGCGGGCGTTGGTCGCGCGTGTCAGCGACTCGTCCTTTCCGCGCCACACGTAAATCTCCATCTCCGGATCGTAGTCCCATGCATAGCGGCGCTCTTTGCCTGATGCGCGAAACCCATTCTCATCATCTTGCAGCTGCTTCGATCGCGGATCGTGATGAGTCGAGGCGAAGAGAATCTCGTCGGTGCCAGGGCGAAAGAACGCGCACGTCGTCTTTCCCAGGCCGGGCGAGATGCGGCGTGTCTCGCCGGATGCCATGTCCAGCGTATAGATTTGGTAGAAAGGATTGCCCGGCTCGCGCTCGCTTTGAAAGACGAGCTTCGAGCCGTCCGGTGACCAGTACCCCTCGCCCGCGCGTCGACCTTCGACGGTGAGGCGTCGGACGCGCGAGAGCAACTCCCGCTCCGCATTCGGCGGAGAGGCCTGCTCGGCCGCGAGGACGTAGGCCGCGTGTACGTAGCGCAGGCCTCCGGGCGTGCCAGCATAGGCGGCCAATAGCAGGAGCGACGCGACAGCGACGCGTTGAAGCATGGTAAAAACACCCCAGCGCGGGTGCCGCGCCGGGGACCCCGTCAAGAGCCGGTGAAGGACCATTCTATGCCGCGATTTGTTCGGTTTGCCTTAGTCATTGCCAGTGGTCTCGGCATCGCCTCGTTCGGCGCCTATGCCGTTCTGTCGGCGGATGCCCCCGATGAGGCGGTCCGGATGATCGAGGTCGTCGGCGAGGGCGCACGCTACTGGCCTCGATGGCGCGGCCCATCGGGTCAGGGCCTGGTTGGCGCCGGCAAGTACACGGACACCTGGTCGCCCACCGAGCGCGTCAAGTGGAAGGTTGCGGCGCCTGGCCGTGGCAACTCGTCACCCATCGCGTGGGGCGATCAGCTCTTCCTCACCACGTCGTACGACGGAGGACAGAAGATCTCGATCATCGCGCTGCGACGATCCGATGGTGGCCGGCTGTGGGAGACGTTCATCCCGCAGGAAAGCGTGGAATCGGTGCACGCGAAGAACGGGCATGCGTCGGCCACGCCGGTCACCGATGGCCAGCGCATCTACGCGTCGTTCGGACGGCATGGGCTCGTCGCCGTCGACCTCTCCGGCCGCATCGTCTGGCATCGGCGGTTCGGCACCTTTGCCAACTACCACGGTCCCGCCGGGTCGCCCGTCCTCTACAAGGATCGGATCTTCCTCTATCAAGATCATCAGTCCCATTCGGGGCAGTCCGCGTTCGTGGCGGCCTTCGACGCCAAGACCGGCAAGACGATCTGGGAGACGCCGCGGACGGAGACGGTTGGCTGGGGTACGCCGGTCATGATTGACGCTGGCGATCGTGACGAGCTGATCGTGAGCAGTCAGCGTCGCGTCGCGGCCTACGATCCGGAAACGGGACGGGAGTTGTGGACCGTACGTGGCAACACCTTCGAAGTGATCCCGACCCCGGTGGTCGGCGACGGCATGGTGTTCTGTTCATCCGGTCGCGCGGGTCCGACGTTCGCCATCCGTCCGGGCGGCAACGGTGACGTCACCGCCTCGCACGTCGCCTGGAGCACACCGAAGGGATCGCCGTTCGTGCCGTCCGGACTGCTGCTCAACGGCTTGCTCTATCTCGTCAACGACATGCAGAGCATCCTGACGGTGTACGACGCGAAGACCGGTGCGTTGGTCTACCAAGGCCGCATGGGCGTCGCTCAGCGCGAAGGGTTTTCGGCGTCGCCGGTCGCGGTGAACGGCAAGATTTTCTTCACCAACGATGATGGCGAGACTTTCGTCGTGGAGGAAGGGCGCGAGTTCAAGCTCATGCGCACCAACAGCCTGGGCGCCCGGACGCTGGCGTCTCCGGCCCTGGTCGATGGGATTTGGTACTGGCGCACGGAACAGCACGTGCTCGCGATCGAATAGAACACGGTGGTTCCTCACCGGAGGTTCCTCGTAAGGTTCCGCAAGGCGGTGCCTCACGAGGGCTCGACGAGGTTCCACGAAAGGGTTCCGCACGGAGAAACCTTGGCGAGAACCCTCATGGGGCACCATCGTTTGACCCTCGTCAGGAACCGCCGCGGGGAACCTTCGTCTGGAACCTCCGTGCGGAACACTCGTGCTACTCTTTGAGTACGTGTCGCTCATCCAGTGGATTGCCCGCGCGCGGCGGCCATTCATGGCCAGCTTGCTCATGGCGTCGCTCGTCACGACGATGCTGGGGCCGCTGGTGCATGCGGACGATGGACACGACACCGACTTCAGCGCGGCCATCGTTCACGACGCCAGCCAGCATCGGCTGACGGCAGGGAGCGGGCAGGCGTCGACCTCAGCGGCCGAGCAGCACTGCGTCGCGTGCCATGTCGTTCGACTGGTGCGCGAAGGTCCCGCTGTCGCGTTGGTGGTGCAGCCGTTCCTGCTCAGCGCTGACGTCAGCTACCACGGCACTGATCACGTCCTTCCGCGCATCAGTGGTCCCCCTCTTCCCGCCCGCGCTCCGCCCGCTTCATCGATTGCTTAGTCCGAGTTCGAAGGTCGAGTAGTCGTCCGCAACCACCGGTCACGGTGCTGCGGCTTGCGGCGTTTTCCAGGCGGGACGACGTCCCGCCTAGGACGAGCGAATTGCGAGGAAGAGAGATCATGTCCATCTATTTTCTGCGGACGAGCCGCGTCGTCGCCGGCGCGCTCGTGCTCGCACTTGTGTTGAGCGCCGAGACCGCGGCGGCCCAATCCGGGGCCACCCTGACCGGCAAGGTCGCGCGCGACACCGGGGAGCCATTTGGCGGCGCCGTCGTGATCATCGATGAGTCGAAGCGCGAAGCGCGCACCGGTGACGACGGGACGTATCGATTCGAGAACCTCACGCCGGGGACCTATCACCTGATCGTTCGTGCCGAGGGCTATACCTCGCGTCGAGCCGAGGTCCAGGTGAGCGCGCAAGGCGCGTCACAGGACCTCGTGGTCGAACTGGATACGCACTTCGCGGAGGTCATCTCCGTCAGTCCGACGCCGCGCGCACAGTTCGAAACCTACCAAGCCACGTCGGTGCTGGCCGGCCAGGACCTGGCCAAGCAGCTCGAGGCGACGCTGGGTGGCACGCTGCAGTCGTCGCCGGGCGTCGCGATGCGATCGCTGGGGCCCGGGCCGGCGCGTCCCGTGATTCGTGGCCTGGATGGCGATCGGGTGGCGGTGCTGCAGGATGGGCAGCGCATCGGCGATCTCTCGAGTCAGTCCGCGGATCATGGCGTGACAATCAATCCATCGTCGGCCGAGCGCATCGAGGTCGTACGCGGGCCGGCCACGCTGTTGTACGGCGCCAACGCGATTGGCGGGCTCGTCAACGTGATCACCGATCAGATCCCCACCCACAAGACCACCAAGGTGGGCGGCAACGCCACCGCCGATTTCGGCACGAACGGTGGCGAAGTCGACGGGTCGGCGGATCTTCATGCCGGAAACGGGAAGTTTGCCTTCCATTTCGGTGGCGGCGGTGCTCGCACCGGCAACTTCGACACGCCCGATGGCGAGGTCGACAACTCGCAATCGCGCAGCGGTTTCGCCAGCGTCGGCGCGGCGTGGACGGGTGAGCGAAGCTACGCGGGCGCCAGCTACGCCTACGACGACTCGAAGTACGGCGTGCCCATCGTGGAAGAAGGGGAGACCGAGCTCACCCCACGGCGGCACGCGGTCACCTTCCGAGCCGGCGCCACCGGGCTCGACGGCGCGGTGACCTCGTATCGCGCGACGCTTGGCGTCAAACGCTACGAGCACAGCGAGCTCGACGGCGGGGAAGTCGTCACCACGTTTCACAACGACACGACCGACGGCGAAGTGCTGGTCTCGCACCGGCCGTTCGGACGGCTGTCGGGCACCGTCGGTGGATCGTTTCTGAACCGCGCGTTCGACTCCGTCGGCGAGGAAGCCCTCTCGCCTCCGGTGGATCAGAACGGTGGCGCCTTCTTTGTCTACGAAGAGCTCGGCTGGTCGCACGTCACGCTGCAGTTCGGGGGACGCCTCGATCACACGTCGTACTCACCGGAGGGCGGTCTCGAATCGCGCAGCTTCAACGAGTTCTCGGGATCGGTCGGTGCGCTGTTCCGTCCGATGCACGGGAACGAGAACTTCGTCATCGCCGCGAGCCTGGCGCGCGCCTCACGTAATCCCGCCCTCGAGGAGCTCTACTTCTTCGGGCCACACGTCGGGAACTTCGCGTTCGAGATCGGCAACCCGGCCCTCGAGTCCGAGCACGCCGTCGGATTCGACCTCTCGCTACGCGGCCGAACCGACCGCGTACGCGCCGAGTTCACGGTGTTCCGCAGCAGCATCGACGATTTCATCTTCCGCAATCCGATCAGCGAAGAAGAGTTCGACGCGCGCGAGCAGGAGTTCGACGAGCGGTTCAACGTGAGCCACGAAGGGGAGGAAGGGCACGGCGGCGAGCTGCCATTCGTGGAGTTCGTCGCGGCCAACAGCTTGATGTACGGCGTCGAGGCGCATCTGGACGTCGACATCGCTGCCGGTCTGACGGGGGAATTCACGTTCGACTCGGTGCGGGGCGAGCTGCGCGACACCGGCGAGTCGCTGCCGCGCATCCCTCCGTATCGCGGGATCTTCGGCCTCCGCTATCAGAAGAACGCATTCCAGGTTGGGGGCAACGTGAGCGCCGTCGCCAAGCAGAATCGCGTGTTCGGCGAAGAGACACCAACCGACGGCTACGGCCTGCTGAAGCTGTTCGGCTCCTACTCGTTCCAGGGCGGCGGCATGCTCAACACCATCACCGCGCGGCTGGACAACGCGACGAACGAGCTCTATCGCAATCACTTGAACTACTTGAAGGACGTGCTGCCGGAACGCGGGCGGACATTCAAGGTCGTGTACAACGTTTCGTTCTGAAGAAAAGGTGCCCACGGTGCCCGGGGTGCTCAGGGTGCCCGGCGTGCCCATGGTGCTCGGAGTGCTCCGGCGTGGACCGAGTACGCGACGCACCTTGGGCACCCCGCGGACCGTGGGCACCCTGCGCACCTAGTGCACCCCGCGATAAAGTATCTTCATGCTCCCTCATGCGGCTCGTGTCGGTCTTGGTGTGCTCGTCGTGTCTGCGGTGGCGTGGTCGTACGTCTCCATCGCCACGCCGCGGGCGCAGTCTTCTCCCGATTGGTTGACGCCGTTCCGCCAGAACGCGGCGCGCCTCATCAAAGACGCGACCGCCGACGATTTCGCGTGGCAGCGCCTCGCCGAGCTCACCGACACCTACGGCAATCGGTTGTCCGGATCCGCCAACCTCGATCGCGCCATTCAGTGGGCCGAGGCGGCGATGAAGAAGGACGGTCTGGACAACGTCCGGGTCGAGCCCGTGATGGTACCGAAGTGGATGCGCGGCGCCGAACGCGCGACCATCGTCGAGCCGCCGGAGCATCCGGTCTTGATGCTCGGCCTTGGCGGCAGCGTCGCGACTCCGGCCGGCGGTGTGGAAGCCGACGTGCTCGTGGTGAAGAGCTTCGACGATCTCTCCGGCCGATCGGCGCTCGCGAAGGGGAAGATCGTCCTCTACAACGTCGCCTACACCAGCTACGGTGAAACGGTCACCTATCGCACCACCGGCGCGCGCGAAGCGGCTCGTCATGGCGCTGTGGCGTCACTCGTGCGCGCGGTCGGCCCGATGGGCCTCCGCACTCCGCACACGGGAGGGATGCAGTATGCCGACGATGTGCCGAGGATTCCGGCCGCCGCGATTGCCGCCGAGGACGCCAACCGCATTCAACGTCTCGTCGATCGCGGCCGCCGCGTGCGGATCAAGCTCGAGATGGAGGCGCGCTTCGATCCGGACGTGCAATCCGCGAACGTGATCGGCGAAGTGCAAGGTAGTGAGCTTCCGAACGAGGTCGTCCTCGTCGGCGGTCACTTCGACTCGTGGGACGTCGGCACCGGCGCCTCAGACGATGGCGTGGGTGCCATCGTCACGTGGGAGGCCGTGCGCTTGATGAAGAAGTTGGGAATTCAGCCGCGCCGCACGGTGCGTCTCGTGCTGTTCACCAACGAAGAAAACGGCCTCCGCGGCGGCAACGGCTACCTTGCCGCGCACAAAGCGGAGGCCGCACAGCACGTGCTGGCGCTCGAGTCCGACTCGGGCGTGTTCGCGCCGGCGCGTCTCGGTTTCACCGGCCCGGACACCGCGCGACGACTCATCACCGACATCGGCAGCCTGCTGACGCCGCTCGGACTGCAAGACATCGGTCCGGGCGGCGGCGGCGCCGACATCGGCCCGATCGCGCAAGCCGGCCGCGTGCCGATGATGGCGTATCAGGGCGATTCGACGCGCTACTTCACCATCCACCACACGCCGGCGGATACGGTCGATCGCATCGCTCCTGAGGAAGTGTCGAAGGCCGCGGCGGCCATCGCCGCCGTGGTCTACGTCGTCGCGGACATGCCGGAAGCCCTGCCGAAGCAATAACAGCCGCTTGCAAATCCGCGGGGGCCGGCTGAAGCAACAGGCGACTGTCGGGGCGGTTCGCGAACCGCCCCTACGCCTTCAACCGTTTGTTCACCTCTGCCCAATCGATCACGTTCCACCACGCCGTGATGTAATCCGCGCGGCGGTTCTGATACTTCAAATAGTAGGCGTGCTCCCAGACGTCGAGGCCGAAGATGGGACGACGGCCCTCGCTCAGGGGCGTGTCCTGATTGGCGGTGCTGTGGACGACGAGCTTGCCCTTCTCGTCGCTGAGCCACGCCCAACCGCTACCGAAGCGAGTCGCGCCCGCCTGATTGAACAGCTCCTTGAACTTGTCGAAGCTGCCGAACGTGGAGTTGAGCGCGTCGGCGATGGCACCGGTCGGCGCGCCGCCGGCTTTCGGCGCCATCAGCGTCCAGAACTGCACGTGATTGGCGTGGCCGCCGCCGTTGTTGCGAACCGCCGTGCGGATCGCCTCGGGCAGCGCGTTCAGATCGCGAAGCAGCTCCTCGATCGGCTTCTTCGCGAGATCCGGCGCCTTCGCCAGCGCGGTATTGAGGTTGGTGACGTACGTCTGATGATGCCGATCGTGATGAATCGTCATCGTCTGCGCGTCGATGTGCGGCTCTAGAGCCTCTGCGGGATAGGGCAGCGGCGGCAACGTGAACGGGCCGGTGGGCGCCGCTGGCGTCTGCGCCATGCCGAGGCGCG
>DAINCF010000146.1:0-14438 GCA_036732565.1 Vicinamibacterales bacterium | reverse complement strand
GCGGGAACAGGTAGAACGCACCGCGCGGCTTGACGATCGAGAAGCGCGGATCCGCGGTGAGCCACTCGCACACCTTGTCGCGCCGCACGCGGTACTCGGCCAGCATCGCCGCCACGGAATCCTGCGGGCCGGTCAGCGCCGCCACCGCGGCCTTCTGCGTGATCGAGTTGATGTTCGACGTCGAGTGCCCCTGAATGGTGTTGAACGCGCTGGTGACGTCCTTCGGCGCGATTGACCAGCCGCATCGCCAGCCCGTCATCGCGTAGGCCTTCGACGCCGCGCTGCAGATGATGCTGCGCTCGGGCAGATGCTTCAGCATCACCGCCGGCACGTTGTGCGCCACCTCGTCGTAGAGCAGCTTTTCATAAGTGAGATCGGCGATGAGCCAGATCCCCAGTCGAGCGGCGGCCTGCGCCACGGCCGCGACGGCTTCCTCTGTGACCAGCGCGCCCGTTGGATTGCACGGCGAGTTGATGATGATGCCGCGCGTGCGCGGCGTGATCGCCGCGAGAATCGGCTCGGCGTGAATCGTGAAGCCGTCCTCGGCGTGGGTCCGCACGATCACCGGATCCGCGCCGGCCAGCTTGACCTGCTCGGGAATCGACGGCCAGAACGGCCCGTGGGTGATGACCTCGTCGCCCGGCCCGAACAATGCCATCGCCGCGTTGAACAACGCCTGCTTGCCGCCCGCGGTCAGGATGACTTGATCGGCCTTGAGCTCGATGCCGTAGTCGGTGCGGTAGCGATAGCACACCGCTTCGCGCAGCTCCGCGATGCCCGCCGACGGCGTGTACTTCGTGAAGTCCGCATTGAGCGCCTCGTGCGCGGCGGCCTTGACGTGCTCGGGCGTTGGAAAATCCGGCTCGCCGGCGCCGAGATCGACGACGTCGACACCCTGTCGACGCAGGCGGTCGGCTTCGGCCGAGACCTTGAGTGTGGCGGACGGCGCGATCCGTCCCATGCGTGATGCGAAGGTCATGCTTTCCGAATCTCCGTCAGCCGTCGATCGCGAAGGCTGGCTTGCTTCACTCGCAGCCGTTCTTCCACCAGGGTCGGCACCAGGCCGCCCACTTCTCCACCGAGCATGAACACTTCCTTGATCAGCCGCGAGCTGATGTAGGTGTACTGCTCGGCGGGCATCATGAACACCGTGTCCAGCTGCGGTGAAAGGCGGCGGTTCATGAGCGCCATCTGGTATTCGTACTCGAAGTCCGACACCGCGCGAAGGCCTTTGACAATGACCGACGCGCCTTTGCGCTGCGCGTACTCGACCAGCAGGCCGTTGAAGCTGTCGGCTTGCACGTTGGGCCGATGGCGAAACACATCGCGGATGATGCCGATGCGCTCGTCGACCGAGAACAGCGGCGCCTTCTCACGGTTGTTCAGCACGGCCACGACGATCTGGTCGAACAGATGTGAGCCACGCTCGATGATGTCGACGTGTCCGTTCGTCAGGGGATCGAACGAGCCGGGATAGACGGCCAGACGAGGCGTGGTTGGCGGGCTCGTGCTCATCCTTCGTCAGCTCCGTGCGTGCCTCACCGGCGTCTCAGGTCCGGCTAAAGCCGGACCCCACGATCGTAGAAACTGAGGGCGCTGTCCCCCGATCGCACGGTGCGCTGGAGCACGCTGCCCGCGGCAACCGGCGGCTGGCGGCGCCACGCGTGCTCGAGGACCAGGATACCGGTCGGCGCCAGCAACAACGCGGCGCTGCCGAGCACATGGCCCAGTTCCATCCGATCGTACGGAGGGTCGAGCACGATGACGTCGAAGCGCGCGTCGGAGGCATACTCGTCCAACGCGATCTCAGCCGCTTCGCGGATGATAGCACAGCGATCTTGCACGCCGCAGCGCGCGGCGTTCTCCTCGATCAGCGCGATCGCGCGCCGATCTTTTTCGATGAACACGGCCCTGGCCGCGCCTCGGCTGAGCGCTTCCAACCCGACCGCGCCGGTGCCCGCGAACACGTCCAGCACGCGCGCCTCAGCGATGCGCTGCGCCAGGATGTTGAAGAGGGTTTCGCGCAGGCGATCGGAGGTCGGCCGCAGGCCCTCCCATTTCGGCGCCTTGAGCGTGCGACCCTTGCACGATCCCGCGATGATTCTCATCTCTGTGTCGTTCGTGGGGTCCGCCTTCAGGCGGACCAGGGCCGGCTAAAGCCGGCCCCCACGTGCTCACCCGACCGTGATCAGCCCGAACTGTCGCTGCCAGACATTGCGCACGTACTTTTGCGTGGCGGAATCCAACCTACCGCCTTCCACGCGCTCGCGCGCTTCGGTGTACGCCAGCTCGAGGAGATCCGCATCGCGTGTGAGGTCACCGGCGCGTAGTTGCGGAAGGCCCGACTGCCGCGTGCCGAAGAAGTCGCCCGGCCCGCGCAACTGCAGGTCGCGTTCGGCAATCACGAATCCATCCGTCGTTTCCGCCATCGCGCGCAAGCGCTCGCGCGCTTCGTCGGACCACGGCGCCTGGTACAACAGCACACACGTCGATGGATGCGCTCCCCGTCCCACGCGCCCGCGCAGTTGATGGAGCTGCGACAGTCCGAAACGTTCGGCGTGCTCCACGACCATGACGCTGGCGTTCGGCACATCCACGCCGACTTCGACGACCGTGGTCGACACCAGAAGATGCGTGCGATTGGCAACGAACCCTTGCATCACGGCATCCTTCTCGTCGCTCTTCATCCGCCCGTGCAACAGCGCTACCGAGAACTCGGCGAACACCCGCGTCAACTCCTCGAACATCGCCGTCGCCGCTTTCAGATCCACCTTCTCCGATTCCTCCACCAGCGGGTAGACGACATAGGCCTGTCGACCGGCCTTGAGCTCGTTGCGTATCAGCGCATACACCTCGTCGCGGCGCGAATCCGGCTTCACCAGCGTGCGCACGGGACGACGGCCCGGCGGCAGGTCGCGAATGACCGAGACCTCCATGTCTCCGCACTCGGTCAGCGCGAGCGTGCGCGGAATGGGTGTGGCCGTCATGACGAGCACGTCCGGATGCAGTCCCTTCCCGCCGAGCGTGCCGCGCTGAATCACCCCGAACCGATGCTGCTCGTCGATGACCGCCAGGGCAAGCGCGTGAAACTTCACGTGCTCCTGCACCAGCGCGTGTGTTCCCACCAGCAGATGCACGTCGCCGCGCTCGATTGCCGGCAGCAGCTCGCGCCGACCTGCCGCGCCGAGGCGCCCGCTCAACAGCCCCACGCGAAACCGCGTCGTCGCCAGACACCGCGCGAGATTGCGATAGTGCTGTTCCGCGAGGATCTCCGTCGGCGCCATGAACGCCACCTGAAAGCCGTTCTCCATCGCGACGACGGCTGAGAGCAGCGCGACAATCGTCTTACCGGCGCCGACATCGCCTTGCAGCAGCCGCTGCATGGGCCATGACTTCTGCATGTCGGCCACGATCTCCGCCAACGCCTGGCGCTGGCCGTCGGTGAGCTTGAACGGCAGCACGGCCCGCGCGGCCTGGCGAATGCGATCGTCCACCTTGGGCACGAGCGGCTTTTTCACCTGCGCATTCTCGTGACGTCGCTGCGCGAGGCCGACCTGAAACACGAAGAAGTCGTCGAAGATGATGCGACGCTGGGCCGGCGCGTCGAAGCGATTGAGCGTGTCGAGCGGTGTGCCGGCGTCAGGAAAATGCGTGGCGCGCAAGGCGGCGGCCCGGCTGATCCAGCTATGACGCGAGAGGATATCGGCCGGTACCGGATCGAACATCGTATCGGGCAAGCCCTGCAACGCCTGCCACACGAAGCGGCGCTGCATGTTGGTGGTCACGTTCCCCGTGCGTTCGTACACCGGCACGATGCGTCCGGTGTGCAAGCCTTCGAAATCAGCATCCGCGTCGTCGTCTGTGGCGCCAGACGTGACGGCCGACGCGCGACTGCCGACTGCCGAGCCCTTCACGATTTCGAACTCTGGGTCAGTCATCTGCAGCCCGCGCGAGCCCCAGTACTCGACCTTGCCGTAGAGGACGACGTGTTGATGGGGGCGGATGACGTCCTTCAAGAAGGCCTGGTTGGGCCACACCGCTTGCACTTGCCCACTGGGATCCTGGACGAGCACGGTGAACAGTCGAAAGCCCGGTCGTCGTGTCGTTGCCAGGTTCGCGTGCAGGACTTCGCCGGATACTGCGACGATCTCCCCGGGTTTGAGCGACACGATCGGTCGCAGCTGGCTCCGATCTTCGTAGCGTCGGGGAAATCGGAACAGCAGATCTTCGATGGTCAGGAGCCCGGCGCGCTTGAGATCGGCCGCCTTGCGCGGACCGACACCCTTCAGATACTGCAAGGGCATCTGGAGGAAGTCGTCAGCGGCCACGGGCTGCACGCTCCTACTGTAGAACGATGGCGCGACCCTGCTCGACGTCGATGCGCTGAATCTTGGCGGGAAGGTCGAAGGGCGCGTCCAGGCGGATGCCGTTCGGCGTCTGCTCGTTGCGCGTGTAGTAGGTGACGATTTCCTGGAGAAACGTCTTCGGGATCGGCACGCCGCTGATGTAGGCGCTCTCCAGTTGGAATTGGCCCACGCCGTCCTTCGTGGTCAGCACACCGGTCGCGGTGACGGGCAGCTTGCCGGTCAGATACGCCGTGGGGTCGAACCATCCCCCGCTGCTCTTCGCCTTGCGGACCACATCCAGATCGACGACGGCCCGACCGCCGAGCCGTCCCTGGCCGACGATGTCCACCGACGGCTCGGTGACGCCGACCGGCAACGTCTCACCGAAGCGATAGACGAGGTACGAGTTCACCTCGCCCTGCGTGAACGTCGTGCGCCGCGGCGCGGTTGACGGCTTCTCCGCCTGCTGGACGATCTGCAGCAGCTTTTGATGGAAGAGTTGAGCCTCTGCCTGCGACAGCGGAGGGGTTTGAGCCGCGAGCGCGCCAACGAGCACTAGGCAGCCAAGGGCCCGGCCTAGGTATCGCAACACTCCCGCGCCGGGCCCTTGGCTGCTTGGCTGTGTCTTCTTCGCGCGCTCCGCGCGCCGGGCGAGCCGCATGTTTTCAATTCTACCGCGTTCTCCGATCGGTGCTAATGCCGGCTGCCAGGCGGGCGCTGATTCTGCCGTGTCGCCCGCAGGAGCAGTTGCAGCTTACGGCGCTCGACGTTCTCTTCGAAAACGCGGAATCGCGCGCGCTGTCGCGGGGTCAAGACCTCGTCGACGCCATCGTAGGCGCGCCGCAAATCGGCCGCCGAACGCGATTCCAGCTCCTGCAGGGCGCCGAGGCGCTCCTGCAGCATCCCGTCATCCGTTGGCTGCGGCAGGCGCGGGTCGGTGAGCTTGCGGAGCTCGTTGATCTTCTGCAGACGCTCTTGCAGCGTTCGCCGCCGCGTTTGCTGAAGCTGACGAAGACGCGGCAACAGGCGCGTGTATTCCGGCTCGGTGAGATTGAGCGCGTCCTGGACCTGCACGAGCACGTAGGCATCGAACAGACCCTGCACTTCGCCCGGTCGAAGGCTGCCGGCTTCTTCGGGCGGCGGCGCCGGCTGTGGCGTCTGGGCGGCCGTCGCGGCGGCGCAGAGAGTGAGGAGGACGAGCGTCGCGAGCAGTCGCAGCATGCGCGGAAGGTCAGCTTTCAGGACGGCCGAGCTCGGCGCGCAGAAGACGCAAGAGCTCGGCGCGCTCAGCGGGATCCAGGTCGGCGGCGGCACGTTCGACGGAACCGGAGACGAGGAAGCCGCCGTGCGACTCTTCATCGAGCACCACATCTTCCGCGAGATCAGAGAAGAGCTGCCACGACACGTCGTCGACCGCCGCGTCCTCGGCTGGCGATCCAGGGTCACTATTATCCATGCTCCCGTCTGCCAGCGCGACGGGTGTGACGGCTGGGGCCTGCGGCTCTCGCGGCACCGCGTTGATCAGCGCGGCCACCAACAAGGCCAACGCCGCCAGTGGTACGGCGACCCGCCACCCGGCCCACGCCGGGAGACCCGCGGCCGCTGGTGCTGCCTCGTCTGCCATCGCGCCGCGCACGCGATCCGCGAAGTGCGTCCAGAAGAGCGGCGACGGCTCGGGTACCTCTGACTGCTGCACGGCTTGCAGTGTGAGGCGGACGTCGTCCGCGTGCCGGCGGCACTCGGCGCATGCGTCGAGATGCGCGCGGCGATCGCTGGCCAGCGTGCCGTCGACGCCGTCTACGAGCTCGTCTGGCGTCAGGTGGTTCATGGCTTGCTCCCGAGGGCCCGTCGCAAGTTCGCCAGCGCGTGGAAGAAGTTCGCCTTCACGGCGCCGACCGAGCTGCCGAGAATGTCGGCGATCTGTTGATGCGACAGCTCCTGATACGCGCGCAAGATGACGGTCGCGCGCTGCTTGCGCGGCAACGCGTCGATGGCGCGTCGCACGGCGCGCGCGCGCTCGTCCCGCAAGACCCCCGCCCGCGGATCCTCGTTGCGCTCGTCGATGAACTGGTCCGCCGCAATCGGCTCCAGCACCGGTGTCTTGAGGCTCACGCGATTCAAACAGAGGTTGACGGCGATGCGATATAGCCAGGTGCCAAACGCCGACTGGCCCCTGAACTGCCGGAGCCCGCGCCAGGCACGCACGAACGCGTCCTGCGCGAGGTCGCTGGCGTCTTCGTGGTTCCCGACGAAGCGGTAGCAGACGTGATAGACCGCGCGCTGATGCCGCGCGACGATCACGTCGAACGCCTCGCGACGACCGGCGACCGCGGCGGCCACCAGGCCGGCATCATCCATCTCGGACAACGACTCCGAGCGCTCAGCCGAGCTGTCGGCAGCGGGGTCAACCACCCTCACCGTCCACTTCGCGGGCATTGCCGAGGACCAACGTCCGAGCGCCGAGCCATCGGTCATGGATATGTCCCTGCAGGGTTAGACAGAGATCACGCAGAAAGGTTGACTTTCGCCTTCTCTTTGTTTACGCTTCACGATCGAAAGCGAAGAAGCGGCAAATCGGAGCAGGTGAACTTGGGCACTCGACCAGACAACCGTCAATACACTGCGGAGGACGCCTGGTGCAACCCCTGACCAAACGCCAACGCGAGATTCTGGACTATCTCAACGAGTTCATCCAGCAGCACGGGTACGCCCCCAGCTTGGAGGAAATCGGCCGGCGATTCAACCTGTCCTCGCTGGCCACCGTGCACAAGCATCTGACGAATCTTCAGGACAAGGGCTTCATTCGCCGCTCGTGGAACCGGAGCCGGTCCGTGGAGTTGCTCCCCAGCCGCGGCGGCGGCCGCGCCGTGGAGCTGCCGATGCTGGGATACGTCGCTGCCGGGATGCCCATCGAGGCGGTGACAACGTCGGAGTCGATTGCGGTACCCGAGTCGCTGGTCAGCGGCAAGCGGGACACCTACGTCCTGCGGGTGCGGGGCGACTCGATGATCGAAGAGCAAATTCGCGATGGCGACTGGGTCATCGTCGAAGACCGCAAGAGCGCCGACAACGGCGAGATGGTGATCGCGCTGGTCGAGGGCAGCGATGTGACGCTCAAGACGTTCTACTGGGAGAACGGTCGCGTTCGCCTGCAACCCGCCAACGCCACGATGCAGCCGATCTTCGTGGAGCCGGATTCGGTGCAGATTCAAGGCATCGTCGTCGGGGTGATGCGGAAGTATTGAGGCTCGGCCGGCCTGAAGGCCGGCCCTTCCTGTTAGACTCGATTTCATGACGGACAGGAAGCAGATCAACTTCACGATCGTCCCCGACGATTCTTCAGCTGGCCCCGAACGGACGTACGCAAACTTCTGCGCCGTCGCGCACACGCCCTTCGATTTCACGTTGACGTTTTGCGAAGTGCAGCCGCTCTCGGACAAGGAGATTCAGCAGGCGGAAGCCGATCACATCGTCCGCGCGCCCGTGCGGGCACGAGTGGTGATGCCGGTGCAGTTCATTCCCACGCTCATCGCCGCTCTGCAGGAAAACCTGCGCGTGTTCTCCGAGTCCCACGCCAACGCGGTGCCTGGCCGCGGCCCCGTTCACTAGTGTTGTTGCCCCGCTCTGCGGGGCATCGCGATCATGAAGACGCCCGCAGTGGCCCGGCGGATCTTCGATGCGCTGGAGCGTCATTACCCCGACGCCGACACCGAGCTGCACTATCGCAATCCCTTCGAGCTGCTCGTCGCCACCATTCTCTCCGCCCAGTCGACCGATCAACGGGTGAACCTGGTCACGCCGGCGCTGTTCGAGAAGTACCCTGACGCGCGGGCGTTGGCGGCCGCCGACCCGTCGCAGCTCGAGATCGAGATCATGTCCACGGGCTTCTTCCGACAGAAGACGCGGGCCCTGCAAGGAATGGCGACGGCGCTCTTGGACGCCCACGGTGGCGCCGTCCCGGCGGAGATGGACGCGTTGACGAAGCTGCCGGGCGTCGGACGCAAAACCGCGAACGTGGTGCTCGGTCACGCGCTGGGCGTACCGGGACTCCCGGTGGATCGACACGTGTTGCGCGTCGCAAATCGGCTCGGGCTGGTTCACTCCGAGAAGCCCGAGCAGGTGGAGGCGACGCTCACCAGCCTGCTGCCACCGGCCCGATGGACGAAAGCCTCCGACCTCCTCATTCTTCACGGCCGGCGTATCTGCCGACCGACCAAGCCGCTCTGCTCCCGCTGCAACGCGCGCAAGTGGTGTGACTACTTCATCAGCGGCGGCGCGGTCGTCAAGGCCTCCGCGGGCCGGCCTCTCGGCGGGCCCCTGCGAAAACCCGTACGTAGCGGCCGCCCTTCAGGGCGGCCGAAGCGTTCGAGCTGATGACCCGCGAGGCGTTTCGCGAGCTCGTCGAAGAGGCGATCGACGGCATCCCACCAAGGTTTGCTCGCCAAATCCGCAACGTCGCGATCGTGATCGAAGACGTCGCGCCGCCCGAGCTGCTGCGCGAGATGGAGATTCCCGACGACGAAGGCCTCCTGGGCCTGTATCAGGGCACGCCGCTCACCGAGCGCACGTGGGGCTACGGCAACACCCTGCCCGACAAGGTCACGTTGTTCCAGCACACCATCGAGGAGGAATGCGAAAGCGACGAGGACGAGATCGTCGTCGCCATCGGAGAGACGTTGATTCACGAGCTGGGGCACTACTTCGGCCTGAGCGAAGAGGAGATCACGGAGATCGAAGAGCAGTATTGGCGTGGGGAGCCCTTCGAAGATGACGAGGACGATCGGGACTAGACCGCGGAAGCGGTTCGGCCAGCACTTCCTGGAGCCCGCGTGGGTCCGCAAGGTTGTCGCGCTCATCGACCCGCAATCCGATCAACAGATCGTTGAGATTGGTCCGGGCCGCGGCGCCCTGACCATGCCCCTGGCCGCGGGAGCAGGCCGTGTGCTCGCCATCGAGGTTGACCGGGATCTGACCGCAGCTCTTCAGGCAAAAGCGCCGGACAACGTGCACGTGATCTCGGCCGACGTGCTGAAGGTCGATCTCGCGTCGACGATCGCCACCTGGATAGGACAGGGGGCAGCCCCCTTCGAGAAAAGTGCCACCCTGTGGAAATCGCCGGTGCGGGTCGTCGGCAACCTGCCCTACAACATCTCGTCGCCCATCCTGTTCCGGTTGCTCGATCTCGCCGCCGACACGGGTGGTCTGCTCGACGCGATCCTGATGCTCCAACGCGAGGTCGCCGAGCGCCTGCTGGCCGACCGCGGCGGGAAGGAGTACGGCGTCCTGACGGTGCTCACGACGCTGCATGCCGACGTTACCCGACTCGTGAACCTTCCGCCTGGCGCCTTTCGGCCCCCGCCCAAGGTGCAGTCGACGGTCGTTCGGCTGCGCTTTCGCCCGCCGCCGATCCCGGTGACGTCGCCCGACCTGCTGACCGCCGTCGTCCGGACGGCGTTCGGTCAGCGCAGGAAGACGCTGGCCAATGCATTGGCCGCCTTTGGCGTGGATCAGGGCGTCGCCGCGGTCGATGCGCTCGCCCGGGCGGGCATCGACCCTCGACGTCGTGCCGAGACGCTGGACCTGGCTGAGTTCGCCCGATTGGCCGATGCCTTCGGCGCCCCGTAGAGGCGGCGTCGTGGGGTCCGCCTTCAGGCGGACCAGGGCCGGCTAAAGCCGGCCCCCACGTACCGCATTTGTGCTATAGTTTGGCCCGCAACCCGCCTTTTTTCAGGCTCTTCCAGCGCCTGATCCGCCGGTCTGACACGCCGCCCCGGCGTCCGACCCGGCATCCCACGCAGTGCTTGCACGCGTGTCATCACCGCTCTCTGTGGTTGAGGGCGTGGCGACAGCGTGGGCTGGACCGCGATCGGCGGTCCTAGACGCGCGTAGCGCGCCGAGAGTTACCGGTTCCCAGCAGGTCTGGGCAAAGCATGAGTGTCTCCGTGAGCTCCGAAGCGTCCATCGCGGCGCCGCCCGTTGACGTGGTCCCGCTTGGCGGGTTGGGCGAGTTCGGCCTGAACATGATGGCCATCTCGTGTGGGGATACCACCATCATCATCGACGCCGGCGCGATGTTTCCGGAGTCGGACCTGCCGGGCGTCGACCTCATCGTCCCCGACTTGGGCTACCTGGAGGCGCGGCGCGGATCGATCAAGGCGCTGGTGCTCACCCACGGGCACGAGGACCACATCGGCGGCGTGCCCTATGTGGTGCCCCTCGTCGACGGTCCGGTCTATGGGCCGCCGCTGGCCATCGCGTTCGTGGAACGGAAGCTCGAGGAGCACGAGATCGAGTTGCCGCATGGGCTGAAAGCGGTCGGCCCGCGTGACTCGATCGTCATCGGCCCGTTCACCATCGAGTTTCTGCGCGTCACGCACAGCATGCCCGATTGCCTCGGCGTGGTTGTCCGGACGCCTCATGGCACGCTGGTCCACACCGGTGATTTCAAGGTCGACCAGACGCCGCTCGACGGTGAGGCGTTCGACCTGCACCGGCTGGCGCAGCTCGGCGCCGAGGGCATCCTGGCATTGTTCGGCGACAGCACGAACATCGATCGCCGCGGGTACACGGGCTCGGAGCTGGACGTTCAAGAGGCGTTCGAAGAGCTCTTCACCAGCACCGAGGGCAAGCTGGTGGTGGCGGCCTTCGCCTCGAGCCTGTATCGACTGCAGATCCTGGTGGACCTGGCCGCGCAGTTCGACCGTAAGGTCGCGTTCGTCGGTCGCGGGATGAACGAGAGCTCGCAGGTCGGCCAGCGCCTCGGGTATCTGCGCGTGCCGGCGGGCACGGTCGTGAAGGACAGCGACGTGCCGAGCTTCCCTGCCCAGGACATGTTGTGCCTCGTCACCGGATCGCAGGGCGAGCCGAACGCGGCATTGTCGCGGATTGCCATCGACGATCATCGGTTCGTGAAGTTGCAGCCAGGCGATCGCGTCGTGATCTCCGCGCGCGCGATTCCCGGCAACGAGAAGGCGATCGGCCGCGTCCTCAACCATGTTGCTCGACGGGGCGTGGACGTCGTGACCGAGCACATGCGCCACGTGCACGTGTCCGGCCACGGCTCCGAAGAGGAGCTGAAGCTCGTGCTGTCGCTGGCACGGCCGAAGTACTTCGTGCCGATTCACGGTGAATTCCGGCAGCTGGCCAAGCATGCGCGAGTGGCCGAGCTCGTGACCAGCGGTGCCGCCGGGAAGGCGGAGGTCATCACCGCCCAGAACGGCGACGTCATTCGCTTCGACGCGGAGGGTGGGCGGGTCGTCGACCGCGCCCCGGTCGGCCGCGTGCTGATCGACGGGACGCGCGTCGGTGAAGTCGGCGACGAGGTTCTGCGCGATCGTCGCCATCTTGCCGCGGATGGGCTGGTGGTTCCCGTCGTGGCGATGAATCGGCAGACGGGCGCGATGGAAGGGCTGCCCCAGGTGATCGCCCGCGGCTTCGTGACGTCGACGGTGTCAGAGGATCTGTTGCTCGAGGCTGCCCGGCACCTCGAGACGGTGATTGCCGAATGCAAGGTGGAGGAGCGCACGGATTCCGGACTGATGAACGAGCGTATTCGTGTGGAGCTTCGCCGCTTCTTGAAGCGGCGGACCGGACGGCGCCCGATGGTGCTGCCCGTCGTGATGGAGATTTGAGGAGAGTCCCTTGCCAGTGACGGTTTCCAGCGTCTCTCGCCGGGCGAGCGAAGTCGTAGGCGTCGCGCTGTTCGCGGTGGCGCTGATCTGGCTGATCGCGCTCGCCAGCTACGACCCGAACGACCCGGCGTGGTTCTTCAGCGCGGGCGTGAACGCCGCGCCCGCCAACTTCGCCGGCCGCGTTGGAGCGTTCCTGGGCGAGCTGTCCTTTCAACTCTTTGGCTACGCCTCGTTTCTGCTGCCGGCGCTGATCGTCGTGGCCGGCTGGCACTACTTCTGGTGCCGGGCCGTCGACGCCGTCTACACGAAGCTCGTTGGCGCGGTCGTGCTGCTACTCGGGACCGGCACGTTCATGAGCCTGGTCCTCGGACGCGTCAACGTCGGCACGCGTCCGTTTCGCGCGGGCGGCGCTATCGGCGATGCGGTGGCGGCGGTGATGGCCGAATACCTGAGCCGCACGGGGTCGATCATCGTCGTCGTGGCGTTGATGTTCGTGGCGCTGATTCTGGCGACGCAGTTCTCGTTCGGCCGGATGTTCGCGATGCTCTTCAAGGCGTTGGGGCATCTCGCGGGGCAGATGTGGAGTCGCGTTCGGGAATGGCGTGAAGAGAAGCGGCGCGAGCAACAGCGGCGCGACGTCATCGCCAAGCACGTGAAGCAGGGCACGGCGTCGCCGGAAGCGCTGAAGCAAGCCGAGAAACCGCTACGTCGCGAAGCCGCCCCTGCGAGGGCGAGGGTGGCCGTCACGCCGCTCGACGATGACGAAGACGATGACGAGGACGACGATCGGCGAGCGGCGGCTCAGGCGCCGGCGCGACGCGACACGCCTCCGGTGGTCCGTCGTGCGAAGGCGCCGGTCCCCGCGCCGCTGCCGCTCCCCGATCCCGAGCCCATCGGCCGTGCGCCCGCGGAGCGCCGTCTGGGGGGCTACGTCCTGCCGCCGGGCTCACTGCTCGATCCGGCCAAGGCCGAGCGCAAGATCGACGAGCGCGAGCTGATGGAAGCGGCGCGCCTGCTCGAGGAGAAGTGCCGCGAGTTCTCGGTCGAAGGCTCGGTGGTTCAGATCCATCCGGGTCCCGTTGTCACCACGTTCGAGTTCAAGCCGGACGCCGGCGTGAAGTACAGCAAGATCACCGGCCTGGCCGACGATCTGTGCCTGGCGATGCGAGCGGAGTCGGTGCTGATCGAACGCATCCCCGGCAAGTCGACGGTCGGCATCCAGATCCCGAATCCCAACCGCGAAGCGATCTCGCTGCGCGAGCTGCTGGAGTCGGAGACGTATCTGCGCTCGCCGTCGAAGCTCACGCTGGCGCTGGGCAAGACGATTCATGGCGAGGCGTACATCGCCGACCTGGCGACCATGCCCCACCTGCTGATCGCCGGGTCGACGGGCACGGGCAAGTCCGTCGGGTTGAACGCGATGCTCACCAGCATCCTCTTCCGCGCGACACCGGACGATGTGCGGCTGATCATGATCGATCCCAAGCGGCTGGAGTTGGGGATGTACGAAGACATCCCTCACCTGCTGTCCCCCGTCGTCGTGGACCCCAAGAAAGCCGCGAATGCGCTGCGGTGGGCGGTGCACGAGATGGAGGAGCGCTACAAGACGCTGGCGGCGTTCGGCGTGCGGAACCTCGAGCAGTACAACCGGAACATCCGGCAGATGATCGAGCACGGCGAGGCGCCGGAAAGCGGCGAGATGCCGCGTCTGCTGCCGCAGATCGTCGTGGTCGTCGACGAGCTCGCCGATCTGATGATGGTCGCGGGGAACGAGGTCGAAGAATCCATCTGCCGTCTCGCGCAGATGGCGCGCGCCATCGGCATCCATCTGATTCTCGCGACGCAGCGGCCGTCGGTGGACGTCATCACCGGCCTGATCAAGGCCAACTTGCCATCGCGGATCTCGTTCCGCGTGTCGTCGAAGATCGACTCGCGGACGATTCTGGATTCGAACGGCGCGGAGGCGCTGCTCGGCAAGGGAGACATGCTGTTCCTGCCGCCGGCGTCCTCGCGGTTCGTGCGCCTGCACGGGCCGTACATCTCGGAGCAGGAGTCGGCGCGGCTCGCCAGCTTCCTGCGCAAGCAGGGCAAGCCCGTGTTCGACGAGTCGATCACCGCGGAAGAGGCCAAGAACGGACCGGGCGAACTGGAGTTCGAGAAAGACGATCTGTACGACGAGGCCGCGCGGCTGGTCGTGCAGGGCGGACAAGTGTCGATTTCCTATCTGCAACGCAAGATGCGCATCGGCTTCAGTCGTGCGGCGCGCCTGGTGGACATGATGGAGGCCGAGGGCCTGGTGTCGCCGGCGACCGGTGGCAAGCCACGCGAGGTGCTCGTCGATCGGAACTACTTCGACGAGGTCGACGCGCAGTTGCGGTAACGCACGGAGGGCGCCCCGGTGCGGGGCGCCGGAGAGTTTTATGCGTGGACGGAACATCTCGATCGCCCGCGGCTGTGTCGT
>DAINCF010000145.1:0-14455 GCA_036732565.1 Vicinamibacterales bacterium | reverse complement strand
GGGCGCGCGACGCGCGCGTGCTGGCGACAGCGACCGGCCGCGACGGCACCGCGTTCGTGCGGCGACTTGGCGCCGATGCTGTCGCCGACGGACGAAAGGATGACCTCAGGACCGCCGCCATCGAGTTCGCGCCCGACGGCATCGACGCGGTCCTCGCGTTCGCCGGGGGCAAGCCGCTGACGCAACTGCTTGGAAGCGTTCGACGCGGCGGCCGCGTGGCGTTTCCCAACGGCGTGGAGCCGGCTCCCCGCAAGCGGCGAGGCGTATCGGTCCGTTCCTACGACGCGACCCCTGGCGTCCGTGAATTCGAGCGGCTGGGACGCGCCATCGAAGCCGCACGGCTCGTGGTTCCGATTGCAGCGTCATACCCGCTCGACCGCGCCGCGAAGTCGCACGAACGGCTCGCGAAAGGTCACGTGCTCGGCAAGATCGTCCTGCGGATCCGCGGCCGTTAGGGATGCGCCGATCACGATCGCCGCGCGGGTGGCGTCAGTGGAACATCGGCGCGGAACCGGCAGACCTCGGCATCCCTAGATTGCACGAGATTCAAGACTTAACACAGATGGCACAGATGACACAGATACGAGCGCCCGGCGTTCGGCCGCAAAGCGGCCGCGCGCCGGGCGCTGACCTTCTTATCTGTGCCATCTGTGCCATCTGTGTTGCCTTTGAAGACGCGCCATCTGTGGCGCTGACGCAACTACTCGTCGAAAAGATGACCATCCTCTCGAACGCGTCGCTGATGCCTTCTGCTGACGTTCGCTCTGGGAATCAGCTATCGCGGCTGCTTGCGCACGAGATCGTCCACGAGCTGGATGACTCGTTCGCGGATCTTCTCGTCTGCACCGGCGAAATCGTCGCTCGGCGCCGGAACGTCATCCCATTTCACGAGAGTGCCCCTCGGCGCGGGCAGATCCTTCAAGTCGCACCCGATTGAGATCACGATGTCCGCGGTGGCGAGGTCGTCTGCCGTCGCGCGGCGCGGCGTGGTGATCGGCACGTCGTAGCCGGTTTTCTTCAAGTGATTCGCGACCGCAGGCGCGACCTGAGGGTCGGGATCGGTTCCAGCCGACACCACGCGTACGTTCAACCCGCGCTCCTTCGCGAAGCGTTGAAAATACGCGGACGCGAGCACGCTCTTGGCCGCGCCGTGCGGGCACATGAAGAGCACGGTTGGAGGCTTGGTCGCCTGGCTCTCGGCAGCGGCAAGCGCGCTCGCTCCGCCACTCAACATCCCCGTCAACGCGAGCGCGGTCATGACCGTTCTGTTGGGCACGATTCCCTCCACGTCGCACGCGGGCGACTACTTCCAGGTGACTTCCATTCCGAAGAAGTGCATGAACACTTCACGATTGGGCCGGTTCTTGGGATTCTGCTGCGGGCTGCGGATGTAGAAATCGATCTGCTGGGTCGCGGGATTGACCTCGCCCGCCAGCTGCTTCTTGGTGGCCATGGGGTAGCTCACGCGCAGCGTCTTGCGATCGCGAATGCCCTGCGTGATCATGAAGTGCATCTCGTAGTTGTCGTAGAGCGGCTTGCCGTTCAGCGTCGCGTGCCCGAAGCCCCACCCGGCGAGGTAGACGAACGTCTTCGGCCAGTTGTTGTCGCCGCAGCCTGAATCGGTCCCGTGCTCGTGGAGAAACCCGACGATGCCACCGTTCTGGCAGGGGCTGAACTCGTTGAACTTGTCGATCGCCAACACGAGATCGCCGTCAGGGATCTTCAGTCGCGCCTCGAACGTGCCGGTATTGGTCAGATCGTTGACGTCGATCTCCGCGGTCCCCGAGACCGGCTTCACCGTCTTCGCCTCGTTGTCGATGTGGTCCCATCCTGCCGGGTCGTTCAGCCCGCCCACCATGTAGATGCGACCGGCCGACAGGACGTAGTGACCGTCGTACAAGTCGTGCTGTTCGGGCGCGAACATCGTGATCGTCGCACCCGGCTGTTGACGTGGGTTGGCTGGCTGCTGCGCCGCGACCGCCGTCCCCACCACGAGACCCAGGACCAGAACCCCACTCCGCATACCCATCCTCCGTGCGCCTCAGCCGCGCGTCGAACTGATGACGTCGATCGGCGTTTGACTGCCGTAACGTTACTCCTATACTGTGAAACGAACGTTACTCGGTCAAGCTCTTTCACGACCTCGGCTGGAGCGATCCATGACGTCACGCCCCCGCGCTGATCCGGTCCCCACCACCTCGAGCGCGCCCCGAGCGGGCGCGAGACGGTGGCTGTTGTTCGTGCACCAGCTGCCTTCCAACCCCTCGAATCTCCGGGTGCGCACCTGGAGACGGCTGCAGCAGCTGGGCGCGATTCCGATCAAACAAGCCGTCTACGCCTTGCCGGACACGCCGAACGCACGCGAGGACTTCGAGTGGCTGAAAACGGAAGTGAAGGCCGCGGGCGGCGAAGCGATCGTCTTCGCCGCCGACAACGTCGATGCGTGGTCCGACGACGCGCTGGTCGAGGAGTTCAGACGATCGCGGCAGGACGCCTACGCCGCGTTGGCGCGAGACGTGGACCAGGCGCTGAAACGGACGGGCAGCACGCGGCGATCCCGGGGCACGCGCGCGCCTGCCGTCCGCCGCCTGCTGGACATCTTCAGAGAGCGCCTCACGGCCATCGAAGGCATCGATTTTTTTGGCAGCGCCGGGCGCGATCGCGTCGTCACGCTGTTGGACCAGCTCGCGGACCGAAGCGACGTGAGCCGGTCGAAGGCGTCGACGGCAGCGGCAGACTCCGGAGCCGCACCGTCCTATCAGAGCCGGCTCTGGCTCACCCGGCCGCGACCAGGCGTCGATCGCATGGCGTCGGCGTGGTTGATTCGGAAGTTCGTCGATCCACACGCACGGTTCGGCTTCGCCGCCGACCGTCACGTGGTCCCGGACAAGGCCGTGCCGTTCGACATGTTTGGCGTCGAGTTCAGCCATCAGGGCGACGGCTGCACCTTCGAAACCTTGTGCCTCGTCTTCGGCATCCGCCAGCCGGCCATCACGCGCATCGCCGCGATCGTGCACGACCTGGATCTGAAAGACGCACGCTTCGGCGCGCCGGAGGCGGCCACGGTAGGCGCGATGATCGAAGGCCTTCAGCTCTCGTATGCGGACGACGACGAGCTGTTGGCGCAGGGCATGACGCTCTTCGACTCTCTCTATCGGTCCTTCGAGCAGTCCGTCCGATCCGCCGGACCGCGACCGCTGGCGCGACCAAAGAGACCGGCAGCTCGCACCGGCAAGTCACCGCGGTCTCGGAAGGCGCGGTAAGACGGCGGCCGAACGCCGTTCAGGAATTCGGCCACCGCCGTCGTCTGCGGCGGAAGCAGATGTCCGGCGTTCTGGAGGTAGGTGACGCGGCCGTTCCGCACGTATCGCTCCACGCGATCGCGCGTCTCCCGCGAGTTCAACAACGCGTCGTCCGCTCCCACGATGACCTGCACGGGCATCGGCAGGCCTGCGAGATCGGCATCCGTGAATCGCGGAATTCGCTCGAAACGTGGCCTGAAATGACGGAAGACCACGAGCAGCGGGTCGACGATCGGCTGTGGCAGCGCCACTGTTCGTCCGGCTACGAGCTGAAGCGACTTCACGAGACCCCACGTGCCGCACAGGCGCAGGAACCCAACCTTCAGCAGCAGCATGTGGTTCTGCCGTCCGAGGCCCGAGGGGGAGATGAGCGACAGCGAGGCGACGCGACTGGGGCGACGGATTGCGAAGTCGAGGCCGAGCCATCCACCAAGTGAAATGCCGACAATGCTCGCCTGCTCGAGTCCCAGGCCTCGCCACACATCGTCGAGCCACTCGGCGTACGCAGGGGAGGCGAGCGGTGGTCGCGATGGAGCGCTGAGCCCTGGTTCGCCGATCATATCGACCGCATACACGCGATGGTGCTGTGCCCAGGTCGCCACATCGCCCATCCAGAACGCGGAGTTGCCGCCCGAGCCGTGGAACAGCACGACGGGAAGCGCCGCTGGATCGCCACTGGCGATGACGAAGGTGTCTCCCTGGCGCGTCGACACGAGTCGCTGTTCGCATGCCACCGGCCAACGTTGTAGCGCGCCGCGATACCGACGTTCGACGTCCTGTCGGCCAGCATCTGATTTGTAGATATCGGCCACGATGCTTCCCTACGTCTCAATCGCGGTTGGGTTCCGCCACGACCGCGATGGTCTGAATCAAATCGCACGTCAGCGACGGGCTCGCCGTGATCATGATGCGCAGCCGGCCGCGCTCGTCGTCGTAGAGGCTGTCGACGCGTGGGAAGTCGGGTTCGCCCCGACGGGAGTTGAGGCCCGCCATGATGAGCGTGGTAATCCGCTGGCTGTCCTCTGGGCTGATAGCGTCGACATCGACGATGCTCGAGACGAGCACTTGCCGAGTGCGCGAGATCGGCGCGGTGCGTGGCTCCGGGGTAATCCCTGCGAACGCCTCCAGCGCCGACCGTGTGATTCGGTACTCCTTGCCGATTCGCTTCGCTGGCAAGCGACCCTCGCGGATGAACCGGCGAACGGTCTTCACGTGGAGGTTCAGGCGACTCGCGACGTCGTCGACCGTGAAGAGCTGTTTGGTCGCCGCTGCGTTTTGCATGGGACGTATTATTCTCTATTGGTCTCTAATATGTCAACTGTGAGACCTCATTAGGGATTATAGAGGATTATAGGGAATTGAGCTGGGACTGGAGGCTGGCGGTCAGAACGTGAACATCTGCGTGTACTTCACTACCACACCTCGTCCGGCCGTCCGTGCCGAGTCGCCGTACTGCGACTCGTTGTAGACGATGAAGAAATCGCTGAGCGGGCGGTGGATCAGGTTGAAGCGCACGTTGGCCGAGAACTGTTTGATATCGGTTCGATACTGCAGCAGCGAATCCAGGAACATGTGGGTGTTGAACGAATAACCGCTGCGCAGGTTGACGAGCGTGGTGGTGAACGCCGCGTCCGGCTCGTGCAACCGGATGTCGCTGACCTGCAGGCCGAGGTCGAAGACCAGCCGATAGTTCGGGCGATAGAGCACGCTGACCTGCGTCGTCTTCTGTGTGCCGCTCCAGAAGTCACCAACCGTCGCGCGAATGGTGCCCGAGAGCGCGCGACTGTGGTCCCCTTCGAACAGCAGCAGGTGCTGGTTCCAGTCGTAGCGGCCGGGCGGAATGATCACGCCGGGATGAATGGTGAACGGAGTGGAGATGGCTTCGACGCGCGGCTCGAACGCGTACTCGAAGTAGCTGCCGTTGTTCCAGGTGATCTGGTTGGCCACGTGGCCCGTCCGCGACACCACATCGCCGTTCGGATCGGTGTAGTTGAAGATACGCGCGTGCGGCTGCAACTGCCGGATGCCACGCGTGCGCAGCGATTCGGGCTGCCAGAAGGAGGCCCAGTCGTAGAATTGCCGCGTCACGCCGACACGGCGGACGAATCCCAGATCGTCCTTGAAGCCTTCGCCGATCGTCATGATCGACGCCTGCAAGCGCTTCCGACTGTCCTCCCAGCCAATCGATGCCTTGGCGGCGTTCTGATTGGTGGTCACGCCTGGAGCTTCAGAGCGCGCGGCAAAGCCGTTGAGGCTGAGGCTCTCGAAGAAGCGAAAGTTGGCGTCGACGCCGCCGACGCGGTTGAAGTCGTTGCTATCGCCTGACGGCTGCCGCGACAACACGATCGCGCCGATGTCCGAGCTCGAGAAGAGGTCGCGTCGCACCCGCAGCACGGTGTAGTTGTTTCCAGGCGCGTCGCCAACCGCTTCGCTCTGCATCGTCATGACGCCAACCCCGAAGGCGCCGGCGCGTCCCGTCAGGCGCGCGCCGCCGTACAGCGGAAGCTGCTCGCCAGTGCTGCTGAGCCCGATGCGTCGGCTGAAGAACAGCAGCAGATCTTCTTCGGGCGGACGAAACCGGCTGACCTGACGCTGATTGCGAGGGATGTCGCCAAAGTAGAAGATGCCGGAGTTCTCGAGGAAGAACTCGCGTTTCTCCGGATAGAACAGGCTGAACTGCGTGAGATTGACTTGCTGTTCGTCGGCTTCGGCCTGCGCGAAGTCGGGGTTGACGGTGAGGTCGAGTGTGAGCGATGGCGTCAGGCCCACCTTCACGTCGACACCGGCGCTCAGGTCACCGTCGACATCGGCTTCGCCGACGCCGCGGATGGCGCCGCCCACCAGGAAGGGCTTCACGCGCAGGTTGCGGCCCCGCCGCAGCGCGCCGAGTCCCGTGAGATCGCCGTCGGCCGACGCGCGATAGATGGAGTAGGCCCGAGACACCGGCGACCAATAGCTCACCTCGTTCTTGCGCCGCACGCGGCGCGAGAAGTTGATGCCCCAGACGTGCCCGTCCCCGGCTTCGAAACGGAGGGTCTTGAATGGAATGCGGAACTCCGCCGTCCAGCCGTCAGGGCCGCGCCGAGCCTGCACCCACCAGACCGCATCCCAGTTGGGATTGACGTCGCGGCCTTCGTTCGCCACCTGCGTATCCGACTTCGCGCCGGCCGCGTTGGTGGCGAACACGAAGCCATTACGTCGATCGGCGAACGTATCGAGGAGCACCTCGAAGACGTCCTGGTCGCGTCCGACGAAGTCCTTGCGAATCTCGTTGACGACGATCCCTGACGGATCGCTGTCGCGACAGTGGGCGGCGATGTACAGGTAGTCGGCGTCAAAGGCGACGCGCACCTCGGTCGCTTCGGTGGCGGGCTGCCCTTCGAGCGGGTCGGCCTGGATGAAATCGGTGGCTGGTGCGGCGAGACGCCAAACCGCCTCGTCGAGTACACCATCGATAGTGATCGTGCTCGACGCGCCCAGCGCGATCATCTGGCGGCGGCCATCGGGGGACGAGACAACGGGCTGTGCTACGGCTGGCACCGACCACGCGAGCACGAATAACACCCAGACGACCGTGCGCCGACGAGCGTTCATCCGCGCCAAGTGTAACCGCGATGTAACGTTCGGCCGCAGTCGTCTGCCTCGTCGCGGACTCTTCCGGCGGCTCCTGAGATGGCTCGCCTTCAGCGCACGACAGCCTCGAGCTTCCGTCGCGCGGCAGCGAGGCGCCCCAGAAGCGTCGGCGTTGGTACGTCTTTGTACGCCTGTCGTACGCGATCTTCCGCGACGTCCAGCGCGGCCAGCAGATCGGTCGCCGCTCGACGAGCGGCGGCAGGGTCGGTGCTCCCGGCGGATCCGAACCAGATCGGTGCGGTGTGCGCGAATGGGTAGCTGTCCATGGCCGGCCATTCCATGACGCCGCCATGCACGCGCGCGGCGATCCAGCCACCCGAGGGCGGCTTCACCGTACCGCGATATGTCTTCGCGCCGGGCTCCTTCATGCCCGCCCCGCTCCACGCAACCTCGCCGTTGACGAGGACCTCGACGCGCTCGAACGGCAGCGCGGATGCAACGGTGAGCGTCCATGGCGTCGTCGCGGCCGATCCGCGAACGATGTCGCCTGGCTCGACGCCGTCCACCGTGAAGGTGAGCAGCGGGCCGTTGGTCACGAAGCTGCGGCCCGCTTTGAGCCCCGCGAGATAGGCGTCCAAAGTGATCGGGTCCGGCACTTTGACGTACACGCGCGTCGTGCCGATGGCCATGGTGCGAAAGAAGTCGACCATCGCGTCGGTACCGGCGGAAGGCGCGATCGGCACGCCGACGTTGAGCAGTCGATACCACGCGTCCGCGGTCCCCAGCTCGTCGCTCCACAGACAGGCGAGCTCGATCGTGTCGACGTCGCCGAGCACAGCGTCGGAGACCAGCTCCAGCGGCACGCCGGCCGGCACCTTGCCGCCGAAGGGCGCTCGTATCGTTACTGGATGGACGTACGAATTCACTCCGCCCTGCGCGCGGGTCTGCTGCAGCGCCTCCCGGTTCGACCGATCGTCCAGACCGTACACGGGATACCCCGGTCCCCAGTACCACGGCCAATACAAGTGCGTCACGCCGATGTGGCCGGTGTGCCCGAGAAAGTGCGAACGTACTTCTTGCCCGAACCGAATCAGGGGCAGCTCATGGCGCGTCCACCCGAAGTAGCTCTCGTCGATGCGACGCGTATGCAAATTGGCTGAGAGGGGTGTCGCGACGTCGAGATCCTCGCCGCGCATCATCGCCACCAGCGCGTCGGGCGCCAGGAGCACCTGCCCGCCGTAGTTGAGGTGAAAGTGATGATCGCCCGAGTACCATCCCTCGAGCGACGGTCCGCCCACGGGCTGAAGCTCCAACGTGGCCTCGGCCGCTTGTCCGGCCACCGAACGCGCGGACGAGCGCGTCGTCAAGTACTCGAATCCGCGGGACGCTTCGACGCGATACTCGCCCGCCGGCATCTCGAACTCGAGCATGCCGGCCTCGGGCACGTAGGTGAACAAGACGCCGTTTTGCCCATCGAGCCACGATTGGTGCCCGACGGCGAACGCGGGATGTCCATCGGCATCGGTCACTCGAACGCGCGCCCCGACTGAAGCGGAGGTGGCCGTTCGCGTGCGAACCACGAGACGCGACATCGGCGCCTTCCAGTTCCACGACGTGGGCACGACCGCTTGCGCCGCCCCGCCGCCAACCGCGATACGCCAGAGCCCACAGACACCGTTCGCATCGGCGCGTGAGAAGTACACAGACCGGCCGTCCGGGCTCCATGCCGGCATGACCGGATGCCCACCGCCTGACACGATTTCGGTGAGCGGGCCGCCGCTCACGTCCATCAACTGCAGGGCCCACGCGGTGCTCGAGAGCACGGGCAACGGCACGGCGACGCGTCGTCCGTCGGCCGAGACCGCAGGTCGCGCGAGCGAGGCGACCGACGCGACGGACAGCACATGACGAGCGCCAGTGACGTCCACGACGGCGATCTCGTCACCGCTGCCACGTTTGGAGACCATGACCACCGATCCGTTCGCCAACGGCTGCGGACGGAGATCGAGCCCCCGCGCGTCGGTCAGTCGCGTGCGCTCCTGAGTCGACAGATCGAGACGATAGATCTCGAGGTCGCCGGTGTCGGCCGCCGCGTAGTAGAGCGCCTTCCCGTCAGGTGAATAGGCCGGGTCGAGCTCCGCCGCGCCGCTCGCGACCAGCACGCGCTCGGCTCCGGTGGCGATCTCGAGCTCGAGGATGTCGGTGTTGCGCGTGTCGTCGCGCACGAACGCGAGGCGGGTGCCGTCGGGATGCCAGGCGGGTCGTGAGTCCAGCGCGGCGGCCTTGGTGATCCGCTCCGCCACGCCGCCATCCGTGCTCATCGTCCACAACCAGCCGCGCGCGGAGAAGGCCAGCGTTCGACCGTCCGGTGACACCGCCGGATAGGTCGGCCCGACCGAATAGGTCGGGAAGTCGTACCCTTCGATGTAGACGTGGTGCCCCTGACCGATGCGCTGATAGCGGTTGGTCCATTGCGCCGACAACGGCCAGGCACAGGCGAGCGCAACGACGATGGCGAACACCTTGCGGGACATGGCGTCATGGTACGCCACGCCGTGTCCCGAGCGCCGAGGATCCACCTGGTACCTTGATTCAGCGAACGTCATGCACGATAGTCTGCGCGGATGCAACTACAGTGGCTCGACTGGGTGATCGTCGCCGGGTGCATGCTGATCTGCTTCGGCCCCGCCCTGTTCTTCGCGCGGCGCGCCAGTCAGAGCACCTCCGAGTTCTTCGTCTCGGGTCGCGCCGTTCCCTGGTGGTTGGCCGGCCTGTCGATGGTGGCGACGACGTTCAGCAGCGATACCCCGAATCTCGTCACCGACATCGTTCGCCGCAACGGCGTGGCCGGGAACTGGGTGTGGTGGGCCTTCGTCCTGACCGGCGTGCTGACGGTGTTCTTCTACGCCCGTCTCTGGCGCCGCTCCGGATTGATGACCGACCTCGAGTTCTACGAGATGCGGTACTCGGGCACGGCCGCCAGCGCGCTGCGCGGCTTTCGGGCACTGTACCTCGGGCTCCTGTACAACTGCATGATCATGGCGACGGTCAACCTCGCCGCCTGCAAGATCGCCGGCATCCTGTTCGGCCTCCCACGCTGGCAGACGCTGCTGTTCGTGGGCGTGCTCAACGCGGTCTTCGCCGCGCACGCCGGCCTCTGGGGCGTGCTCGTGATCGACATGATCCAGTTCTTCATCAAGATGACCGCGGTGATTGCCGCGGCCTACTTCGCGGTCAATGCGCCGGAGGTCGGCGGTCTACACGCCATGATCGAGCGGCTGTCGACGATGCCGGGACCGGGCGGGCTGAACTACTTGAACGTGCTGCCCGACTTCACCAGCAACTGGGACCTGGCGGTGGCGGTGTTCATCATGCCGATCGCGGTGCAGTGGTGGGCGGTCTGGTACCCGGGATCGGAGCCGGGTGGCGGCAGCTACATCGCGCAGCGCATGCTCGCCTCGAAATCCGAGCGCGACGCCATGGGCGCCGTCCTGTTCTTCAACGTGGCGCATTACGTGCTGCGCCCGTGGCCCTGGATCCTGGTGGGTCTCGCGTCGTTGATCGTCTATCCCGAGCTCACCGACATCCAGCGATCGTTCCCGGATCTCGACCCCGCGCTGCTGGGCCACGACATCGCCTATCCGGCGATGCTGAAGTTCCTGCCGACGGGCTTCATCGGCCTGATGGTGGGCGGGCTGATTGCGGCGAACTCGTCGACCATCCTGACGCACCTGAACTGGGGCGCGTCATATCTCGTGCACGATTTCTATCGCCGCTTCGTGAGGCGCAACGCGCCCGAGCGTCACTACGTCCAGGCCGGGCGCGTGGCGACGGTCGGCCTGTTCATCTGCAGCGCCTTGCTGGTCTATCTGTTGGATTCGGCCAAGGACGCGTTCGACATCATTCTGCAGATCGGCGCGGGGACCGGGCTCTTGTATCTGATGCGCTGGTTCTGGTGGCGGATCAACGCCTGGTGCGAGATCGTCGCGATGATCAGTTCGTTCGTGGTCTCGGTGGCGCTGCTCGTGCTCGCCAACAGCGGCGTGAGCTTCAGCACGCACGCCGCGCTGCTCGTCACGGTCGCGATCACGACCGTCTGCTGGGTGGTGACCGCCTTCGTCGCGCCGCAGACGGACCCGGCCGTGCTGGTGGACTTCTACACCAGGGTGCGCCCGTTCGGGCCTGGGTGGGCGCCGATTCAACGGCAGGCCGGCGTCCTCGGCGAGGCTCCGGCAGAGAACGTACCGATGGCGCTCCTCGGGTGGGTGGCCGGATGCGCGGCGATCTGGTCGGCGTTGTTCACCGTCGGCAATGTCCTGTACGGGCGTTACACACCCGCCCTTCTGCTCGGACTCGTCTTCGTGGTCACCAGCGCCATCGTCGTGCGGGTCAACCGGGCGTTGTGGGTCGCCCGATAAACGCCGGCGAAGCCGCGACCATAGCCGCGATCCCGCAGCGCTTCTTCGCACACGACTCGATCATTCCGAGCCGTCTGCCCGCATGACATCGACCTCCCGATCGTCGTCACGCCCCGACACGTGCACTCGCAACGGATTGCAGCACACCTCGCAGTCCTGGATGAGGACGCCGGTCACGTCTGCCTCGATGTAGATCTCCACCTGCTCTCCGCAGAAGGGACATGTGATCAGAAAGTCGTCAGCCATCGCGACGATGCTACTGCAGCATGGACCGAAAGCCGCGGACGACGTCGTTCGACCGGCGGCGAACAATGAACGCCGATCAGCGTTCGAAGATCGCTCTCAGCCTTGTCAGCCCTTGCCTGACATCGTCGATCGTCTCGGGCGTCGACAGCGACAGACGGATGGCATCGGGCGTGGGGTGATCGTCGACCGCAAACCGCTCGGCGGACCTGACCAGGACGCCGTGCCGTTCGGCAACTTGCGTGAACTGTATCGCGAATAAGTCTAGACGTATAGATTGCCTGGCGTCCGCTCGACGTCGCTCACCTGGCCGACCCGACCACGAATCCGATCGAGCGCTCGAGCGGGTTGAAGAACTGACCGAAGCCTGGCGACGTGATGTTGCTCTGGACATCACGCTCGGCCGACGCACCGAAGAGGTTGTAGATCCTGATGCCGCCGCGGAAGCGGTATTTCCAGATGTGCCACGGACGTGACACCGAGATGTCGAGCGTGTGCACGCGTGGAAGCCGTCCGGACCGGTTTCGCGGTCCGACGAAGTCCTGGAACTCGTCGACCGCCGACCAGGGGAACCCCGATCGCATCTCGATCACCGGTACGATATCCCACTGCCCTGGCACGCCGATCGTGCCGCGCACGATCAGCCGGTGCGGCACGTCCGTGGGGATCAGATTGTGCTCGTTGGGGCGCACGATCGGGTTGCGGAGGTTGCCGTAGAACTGATCGTAGTTGTTCAGATCGGCCGTGCCATGCGATCGCACGTAGGAAAAGGTGAGATCGCGCCGTTCGCCCCGGAGATAGCGGCCCGTGAACTCGAGCTCCCAGTATCGCGAGCGGCCGGTGCTCATCAGGCGAACCTCGCCGCGCGTGGGATCCGGCTCGAGCACGTACTCGTACGATCCCGAGCGTCGCAGGTAGTTCGCCTTGAACAACATCCGTCGGCCGAATCGCTGATTCCACTCGACGTTTCCGGCAATGGCCTCCGGCGTGCGCAGGTCGGGCGCCGCGACGTTCAGGAGCGTGACCGGCGGGCCGAGCGGCGCCCCGTCGGGTCCGAACCGCGTCACCGCGCGTGACTCGAACTGGCTGAACGTGCCGACGTTGAGTGGCGTCCGCTGGCGAAAGCGGCCGACGCCGCCGCGGAGAATGCCGCGTCCCTCGGGCAGCACGCCCACCGACACCCCGGCGCGCGGTGACCAGTTGACGCGCTCGATGACGTCCTCGCGATCCATGCGCAGGCCGAGCTCGAGGGTGAGCCGCGATCCGAGGCGCCATCGATCCTGCGCGAACACCGCGATCTCCGCGGCGGTCCCCTCCTGTGTCGTCGGGCCGCCGGGGACGCTGCGCTCGGCGAGTGAGCCGTCGAGGCGACGAATCTCGACCGGCCGGCTGACACTCGTGCCCTCGTAATGAGAGTCCTGGACATCGAACCCGAACTTGAAGAGGTGCGATCCTCTCCACTTGTCGGCCGTGAGCGACAGCGCTTCGACCCACTGCACGCTGCGCACGTCGCGTTCCTGGTCGTTGAAGAAGCTGCCCCGCTGCGTGTCCGGCGCGTAGATCATCGGGTCCCGGCCGTCGGTGTTCACCGTGACCTCGAAAAAGCGCGCCGCCATGGTGCTCTCGAGCACCAGGTTCGGCGAGATCGCAAACCGATCCTGCAGGCCGACCGACGCACCGCTCTGATTGAACTCCGGCGTCACCTCCGGCGGGCGGAACGTGTTCATCGTCAGGTGTTCGATCTTGCGCGGGAACAGCACGAGGAGCCCGCCCAGCGTGTGTCGCGGCGAGCGCACGCTGTCGATGCGAGTGAACGAATCGAAGCTCGTGAGCCGGATGCCCGGTTCGCCGGGCAGGCTCTTGACCGCATCATCCACGTAGCGGAACTGGATATCCTGCGAGAGGAACAGCCGATCCTTGCTGAGCGGGCCGCGGACCGAGAAGCGAGGCTCGAATCCGCGCAGGCGACTGAAGCCCTTGCGCATCCGGGGCACGAGGTTGCCCGGCTTGATCTCCCACTCGTTGGTGCCGCGCCTGGTGCGAATCTGCGTCAGACTCGTCGAGAACCGGCCGTATTCCGCCGAGAACGGGTTGGTGAGCAACTCCACCGACTCGAGACTCTGGCCGGGCAGCTCCAGATCGAAATCGCCGGACGAGGGGTCGACGAGGCTGGTGCTGCTGATCTGAAGCGCCCCCTGCGTGGGCTGTCCGCCCTTGGCACGCAGTCGCCCGTCCGGGCCGCGCAGCACTCCGGGCAACAGCGGGAGCAGGCTTTGGAAGTCGTCGCCTTGCAGCGGCGCGATGTCGAGCACCGACCCCGCCAGCATGTCGCTGGCCGAGACCGGTTGCACGCTCTGCGTGGGCGAGGTCGGCGCCCGGACCTCGATGCGCGGCGCGACGAACGTCAAGTCCAGATCGAGGAGCACCTGCTCCGTCACACCCGCACGCACCTCGAAGGGTGGCGAGTCGGTGGGCACGAAACCGGGACGGGTGGCGTTGATGATGTATCGCCCGGGCGGCACATCTGCGAACGTCACTTGACCGGCGCCATCGGTGATGGTCCTGGCGAGGGTCACGTTGTCGTCAACCGCCCGCAGTTCGACATCGACACTGGCCATGCGCACGGCGCCTTCGAGGACGGTAATCGTGGCGATGACGCGACCGGACTCGCTTGGCTCTTGCGGAGCGGGAGAGGGCACCTGGGTCTGGTCGGTCCATCCGATGACGGCCGTGGTGTGCGCGACACACGCGAGCGCGATCGCCAGCGCAATAGCGCGGCCGTCGGGCCCTCTCAACCTGGCGTTGCGGACGTCTGCCATCGCGTCGGCTGACTATACACGGATCGACTCGGACTCGACCGTGCTCGCGGACGGCGTTGACGTACGTAGCGCAGGCCTTTAGGCCTGCTCCAGATGGCCC
>DAINCF010000144.1:0-14470 GCA_036732565.1 Vicinamibacterales bacterium | reverse complement strand
GTTCGGATTGATCACGATCGCGAACTCGGACGCCGCCGCGAGCCCGCACACCGACGCCGCCTTTCTCGAGGCGCGGCGCGCGGTGGGCGAGGTGCTCGAACGGCGGGCCTATCCGTTCCTGACGCGGAAACCCACCGTGTCGTCGCCACAGTGAGCGTCAGGTCGAGCCCGGCAGCACGGGCGCTCGCGATCGGGGCGCCAAGACGAATCATGCGTTTCAGAAATGTTTGACAACCCTACATGTCTCTAGTAGAAGAGCGCCACAGATGACCCGCGACGACCGAGATCTCGGGATGGATCGAGAGATCCCCAGACGCGATTTCCTGAACGGGATCGCGCGCGGCGTTGCGGGCGCGTATGTGGTCACCAACGCGCCCGCGCTCGGCGCCGTCGGGCTCCGGTCGGTCGCCGCCGGGGGGAGTCAGACGACGTCGACCGGGCGCGATCCTCGGAGCTACCCGCCCGCGGCAACCGGGCTCCGCGGCCACTACCCAGAAGCGATCGAGCGCTTCAGCCCGATCGACCGGGGTGACTACGCGCAGTACCCGGCCATCGATGTGGACGTTCGCGAGGAGTACGACCTGATCATCGTAGGCGGCGGCCTCTCGGGCCTCGCGGCCGCGCATTTCTGGCGGCGTGCGCTCGGCGCCAACGAGCGCATCCTGATCCTGGACAACCACGACGACTTCGGCGGCCACGCCAAGCGCAACGAGTTCACCTACAACGGCCGCACCTTCGTCAGCTACGGCGGGACGATGAGCATCTCGACGCCGTATCCCTACAGCTACACTGCCAGGGCCCTGGTCGAGGAGCTCGGCATCGAGGTCTCGCGCAACCCGGAGTTTCTCCAGCGGGACCTCTTCGATCGCTACCAGCTCGGACCGTCGACGTTCTTCGACAAGGAGCATTTCGGCGAGGACCGGCTGGTGGTCGGCACCGGCCGCGTCCCGTGGCCGGAGTTCTTCGCCAAGGCGCCGCTCAGCGACGCCGCGCGGAAGGATCTGATTCGCCTCTACAGCACGGGCAACCCGGATTACATGGCCGGCCTCTCGGTCGACGAGAAGACGGCCAAGCTCGCGCGGATCAGCTATCAGGACTATCTGCTGAGGTTCGCGCACATCAGCGCCGATGCGATGCCGTTCTTCGCCGGGCAAGGGGGCCGCAACAACAAGCGGGTCGACACGACGCCGGCACTGGAAGCGGCGCGTCGCGGATCGGTGGGCTTCGACGGCCTCGGGTTGGCGGTCGACAACGGGTTTCGAGAGGGTTCCTACACCTTCCATTTCCCCGATGGCAACGCGTCGATCGCGCGACTCCTGGTCAACCGTCTGATCCCGACGGCGGTGCCCGGCGTGCTGAAGATGGAGAACGTCCTGCAGGCGCCGGTCGCCTACGACAAGCTGGACGACGCAGGCTCGAAGGTCCGTCTGCGCTTGCAGAGTACGGTCGTGCGCGCGCAAGCCGATACCTCGCCGGGCGCCGATCACGTCAAGGTCGCCTATGTGCGTGACGGCAAGCTGCACCAGGTGCGTGGGAAGAGCTGCATCCTCGCGTGCTACAACGCGATGATTCCCCGCCTGGTGCCCGAACTGCCGCAGGCGCAGAAGGAGGCGCTGGCGTACGGCGTCAAGGTGCCGATGGTCTACACCAACGTGCTGATCCGGCGCTGGACGGCGTTTCAGAAGCTCGGGGTCTCGAGCATCAACGGCCCGTGCATGTTCCATCCCAACGCGAGCCTCGATCCCGGCACCCGGATCGGCGGCTACCAGGGCGTCACCACACCCGACGAGCCGATCGTCGTGCACATGGTGCGCAATCCGAACAAGCCGGGGCTGCCGCGCAAGCAACAGAATCGCATCGGACAGCAGGAGCTGCTGAGCACGACGTTCGAACAGTTCGAGCGCGAGATCCGCCGGCAACTCGGACGCGAGTTGGCGGGCGGCGGCTTCGACCCGGCGACCGACATCGTCGGCGTCACCGTGAATCGATGGCCGTGGGGCTATGCCTACACCTACGACACGCTCGGCGATCCAGACGTGCCGCCCGAGCAGCGGCCGCACGTGATCGGCCGGCAGCGGTTCGGGCCGATCGCGATCGCGAACTCGGACGCCGGCGCGGCCGCGTTCACGAATCAAGCCTTCGACGAGGCCCATCGAGCGGTGCAGGAGTTGCTCGTCAGTCGAGGGCTGACGTAAGCGTCTTACGAAAGTGACGTACGTAGCGCAGGCCTTCAGGCCTGCCACGTCAGCGGCGCATTCGGGGGCAGGCCTAAAGGCCTGCGCTACGTACGCTTGGGACTCTAGAGACAATCGGCCGCTGTGCATACGGACGTCGTCAGTTCGCCGTTCGAGCGAAATCGCTGGACGTGTGTCCGTGGTCGCAATTGGCCGGTCGAGAGACGGCCCTGTAACGCTGGGAGGCGCTATGTATTGCTTGCTTCGGCTCTTGATCCTGAGTTGTAGCGCGATCGTCGTGACGAGCGCGCCGACGCTCGCGCAGACGGTGAGCAACACCGCCGGCGCCATCAACGGCACCGTCACCGACAGCACGAAGGCTGTCCTGCCGGGAGTCACCGTGACGTTGACCGGATCCGCCGTGATGGGCACGCCCAGCACGACCACGATCGAGAACGGATCCTTTCGGTTCTCGGCCGTCCCCCCGGGCGAGTACACGGTGAAATTCGAGCTCTCGGGCTTCGGCACGATGATTCACGAGGCTATCCGCGTCAGCGTCGGCTTCACCGCGACGGTCAACACCGAGCTCAAGCCGGCGACCATCGCCGAGAGCGTCACCGTGAGCGGCGAGTCGCCCGTCGTCGACGTGACGTCCACCCAGGTGGCGACGCGCTATGACGCGGAGCTGCTTGCCAGCCTGCCAGGCGCGCGCGACTACTGGGCCGTGCTGGCGCAGACACCGGCGGTGTCGATGGGCCGCATGGACGTGGGAGGGAGCGGCGCCCTGACCCAGCAGCCGTACACCGCCTACGGGCTTGCCAGCGCCGGCGGCGTGAATCGCGCCGAGGTCGAAGGCGTGATGGTCAACGAGGGCGGCGGTGGCGGCGGCAGCGACATGTACTACACCGACTACGGCGCCTTCGCGGAGATTGCGGTGAACGCCGTCGGCAACGGCGCGGACATGCCGAGCCCGGGCGTGCTGAGTCAGCTGATTGCCAAGTCCGGAGGCAATCAGTATCACGGCAACGTCTACTTCGACTTCCAGAACGACGCCCTCGAAGCGACCAACATCGACGATGCGCAGATTGCCGCGGGCGTGAGCGGCAGCAACGTGCTCGATGCGCGCGACACCAACCGCTTGAGCAAGTTCCAGGACTTCAACGCCGACCTGGGCGGCTATGTGACCAAGGACAAGCTGTGGTGGTACGGCGCGTTTCGCCGCAGCATCACCGATCAGCGCTACCCGACGCTGCTCGACGACATCCAGCACACCACCGTGCCCGTCGCGACCGCCAAGGTGACGCAGAACCTGAACGCCAATCACAAGGTGACCGGCTTCTATCAATTTCAGACGAAAGAGCAGCCGGACTACCTCGGCGCGATCAGAATCCTTGGCGGTCGCGCCACCACGGCGCTCATGACCGCCGACTCGGTGTGGCACTCGAAGTTCCCGCTGCACGTCTGGAAAGCGGAGTACAACGGGGTGCTCTCGAGCTCGCTGTTCCTTGAAATGCGCACCGGCGCCTATCACTCCGTGTGGTCACGTACCGGCAAGAACGCGGGCCCGCGCATCGAGGACATCGGCAACAACTTCGTCTCCGGCGGCGTGTGGGCGACCGATCTGCGGCGGCATCGACCGCAGGCGAACGGCGCGCTCAGCTACTCCAAGACCGGCTGGGGCGGCAGCCACAACATCAAGGTCGGCGGCGAGGTAATGCGCGATCTCCTCGTACAGCCGTTCACCGGCTTCGAGAATCCGACCAACGCGCTGTCGGTCTTCAACAACGGCACGCCGAATCAGGTCGACATCTATCTCTCGCCGTCGGAATCCAAGAACGGTCTGTGGACCTACTCCGGCTATCTCAACGACACGTGGCAGTTGAATCGACGGCTCACCATCAACGCCGGCATCCGATTCGACCGTCACAGCGCGTATCTCCCAGACCAGACCGGTCCTGGCGGGCAGTCCTTCTCGCGCCAGAGCGGGATCGTCACGTTCAACAACTGGGGCCCGCGGGTCGGCGTCAGCTTCGACCTCACCGGCGATGCCAAGACGCTCGTGAAGGCCAGCTACGGGACGTTCTGGCTGTATCCGGCGGCCGATCTGTCGAGCGGTCTCAACCCCAACGCGACGATGTGGTTCGAGCGCTACGGCTGGTCCGATCCGAATCGGAACGGCGTCTTCGATCCCGGTGAGCAGGGCACCTTGCTCTCGGTGCAGGGCGGCCGCGCGTCCACGACCTTCGACGAGAACCTCGAAAACACCTACGTGCAGCAGATGACCACGTACGTGGAGCGTGAGCTGTTCGCGGGCTTCGGTCTGCGCAGCGGGTTCGTCTGGAACGGCCGCCGGCAGGTGCGTGGGCAGATCACCGTGAACCGCCCGCTCAGCGCCTACACTGTGCCGGTGACCATCAGCGATCCCGGCCCCGACGGCCGCCTCAACACAGCCGACGACGGCGGCACGTTTCAGGGGTTCAACCTCGATCCCGCGGTGCTGGCCCAGCCGATCGTGAACACGACGACCAACATCGACGCCGACAGCGACTACTACACGTGGGAGGTCACGGCGACCAAACGCGACACCGGCCGATGGTCGCTGCTGGCGAGCTTCGCGCAAACCTGGCGCAGCGAAGCGGCGCTCTCGCAGGGGGCCGGCTACACGCCAAACGCGCTGATCAACGCCGATGGCGATCGCTTGAAGTCCACGGTGTGGCAGGCCAAGCTGCACGCGAACCTGCGGCTGCCATGGAACCTGCGGGTGACGCCGATCGTGCGGCATCAGGCGGGCACGCCGTTCTCGCGGACCTTCACGCAGGCGCTCAATTGGGGCAATGCGACCGTGCGTGCCGGCGCGATCGATTCCGATCGCATGCCGAACATCACCGTGTTCGACGTCCGAACCGAGAAGGCCGTCGAGCTCGGCCCGGGTCGCATCACCGGCTTCTTCGACGTCTACAACATCTTCAACACGAACGAGGAACAGGAGCTGACGTTCACGTCCGGAGCGACCTACCTGCGCCCGGTCGCGATCACGGCGCCGCGGATCGCCCGGGTCGGGATCAAATTCCAGTGGTGATGCCCGCGGGCGAGCACCGCGCGAGTCCTGCCGAGCTCGAGGGCACATCCGGCGAGCAGAGCTTCAAACGATCGCTCGGCCTGTTCGACTCGACGATGGTGGTGGTCGGCGCCATGATCGGCTCCGGGATCTTCCTGGTCTCGGCCGATATGGCGCGCCTGCTCGGCTCGGCAGGCTGGGTCCTCATCGCCTGGGGTATCACCGCGCTCCTGACCTTGGCCGCAGCCCTCTCCTACGGTGAGCTGGCGGCGATGATGCCGCGAGCGGGCGGTCAGTACGTCTATCTGCGCGAAGCGTTCTCGCCGCTGGCCGGGTTTCTCTACGGCTGGACGTTGTTCGCGGTGATTCAGACCGGCACGATCGCGGCGGTGTGCGTCGGGTTCGCGCGCTACCTCGGCGTGCTCGTGCCGGCGGTTGCCGAGAACCGCTATCTGATCCCACCGATTCACCTGTCAGCGTCGTACGCGATCTCGCTGTCGTGGGCGCAGGCGGTCGCCATCGCCGTCATCGTGTTGCTGACCGGATTGAACAGCCGTGGCATCGACTACGGCCGCGTGGTGCAGAACGTCTTCACCGTGGCGAAGACCGCGGCGGTCATCGCGCTCGTCGTGCTGGGTATCGCGCTCGGGTCGAATGCGGGCGCCTGGTCGACGAACTTCGCCAATCCATTTGGCGTGATGAATCCGACGCCAATCCAGCCAGGCCTGGACGCGTCGTCGTTCGTAGGTCTCATTGTCGCGCTCGCGATCGCGCAGGTCGGATCGCTGTTCGCGTCGGACGCGTGGAACAACATCACGTTCACGGCCGGAGAGGTGAAGAACCCGCGACGCGATGTCCCGCTGTCGCTGGCGCTCGGCACCGGCATCGTGATGACGCTCTATCTGCTGGCGAACGTCGCCTACTTCGTGACGCTGCCGCTGCCGGCGGTGCAGACCGCACCCTCGGATCGGGTCGCGGCGCTGACGCTCGAAGCGATCTGGCCGGGCGTGGGTGGCACGCTGATGGCGGTGGGCATCATGATCTCGACGTTCGGCTGTGCCAATGGGCTGATCTTCACGGGCGCGCGCGCCTATTACGCGATGGCCACGGACGGCCTGTTCTTCCGGTCCGCCGCACGTCTCAACGACGCGCGTGTGCCCGCGTGGGGGCTGACGCTTCAAGGCATCTGGGCCGCGTTGCTCGTGCTGCCGCGCACGTTCGATGCTTCCACCGGCACCTACGGAAACCTCTACAGCAGCCTGCTGGACTACGTGGTCTCCGCGGCGCTGGTGTTCTATATCCTGACCATTGCCGGCATTTTCCGCCTCCGCGCTCGCCGTCCCGAGATGCCGAGGCCCTATCGCGCCTTTGGGTATCCGATCGTGCCGGCGTTGTACATCGCGGCGGCGGTCATGATCCTCGCGATTCTCGCGGTCTACCGCGCGCCGACCACGTGGCCGGGATTCGTGATTGTGCTGCTGGGCGTGCCGATCTACGCAGCGTTTCGACGTCGACGAGTCGTGTCACACCACTGAAGGTGAGTTGCCATGAGCCTCCGAATATCGCTCCTCGCGTGTGCCATCGCCGCCAACGCGGTCGTCGCCTCAGCTCAGCCACCTGTCGACTTGATACTCCACAACGGCAAGATCGCCATCGTTGACGAGGCGTTTTCGATTCATCAGGCCATTGTGGTGAATGCCGGGAAGGTCGTCGCGATCGGCACCAACGAGCTCGCGAAGAAGTACCGCGCGTCGCGCGCCATCGATCTGCGCGGGCGCCTGGTCGTACCGGGGTTCAACGATACGCACATTCACTTGAATGGTCAGGCGCGACGGCACGTGAATCTCGCCGGCACGAAGTCGATCAGGGAGATTCAACAAAAGATCCTCGCGAAGGCCCAGGAGCTGGGACCGGGCGAGTGGGTGACAGGCGCCGCATGGTCCGAAGACGAGCTGCAGGAGAAGCGGCGGCCGCTCAGGCAGGACCTGGACGAAGTGGCTCGGGACAATCCGGTCATCATCACGCGAGCCGGCAGCCACAGCGCGGTCGCCAACAGCCTCGCCCTGAAGCTCGCCGGGATCACGAAGGAGACGCCGCAGCCTGAGGGCGGTGTGATCGAGAAGGACGCGGCAGGCGAGCTCAACGGCGTCATCCGCGAGCGTCAGGGGTTGGTCGGCCGCCTGGTCCCGAACGCGACGCCTGCGGAACTGCGCGCCAGCCTGGTCGAAAACATCCGCCAGGTCCTCAGCCTCGGCATCACCAGCTTCACGCTTGCCGGAGTCAGTGCCGATGGCTACGCGGAATGGGAAGAGATTTACCGCGCGCACGGCAGCGAGCTGCCGCGCGCGACCGTGCAGATCCGATGGGCATCACCCGAGGCACGCAGCGGGCAGTCGATCGGGTGGAGCGGCGCGTCGAAGATGAAGGCATTCGGCCGGAAGACGGGCGATGGCGACGATCGGCTCAAGATCGGTGCGATCAAGGTCAGCGTGGACGGCGGGTTCACCGGCCCGGCCGCCTACACGTTGCAACCGTACAAAGGGCAGGCGGATTATCGCGGCTCGCTGAATTTCGACGAGGTCCAGATCTACGAGATCGTCAAAACCGGGCACGATCTCGGTTGGCAGATGGGCTTCCACGCGATTGGCGACGCGGCCATTCAGTTGACCGTCGATGTTTTCGAGCGCGTGCTGCGTGAATCGCCGCGCAGCAACCACCGGCACTATCTGAATCACTTCACGATTCCGCCGCCGGAAGAGACGATGCGCAAGATGGTGGCGAACCGGATTCTGATCACGCAGCAACCGAACTTCACCTATACGCTCGAAGGCCGCTACGTCGACAACCTCGAGGGATATCGTCTGGAGCACAACAATCCGATCGCCACGCCGTGGAAGAAGCACGGCATCTTCATGGCGTTCAGCGCCGACGTGCTGCCGATCGGCCCGTTGGTCGGCCTCTATGCGGCGGTCACGCGCAAGGGCATGTCCGGCAAGGTGTGGGGCGCCGACGAGCGAGTGTCCATTCAGGACGCGATCCGCGCCTACACGGTCAACTCGGCGCACATCAACTTCGACGAGGCGACCAAGGGATCGTTGGAGCCAGGGAAGCTGGCCGACATGGTGGTCCTGGGCGACGACCTGCTCACGATGGACCCGAATCGTCTCAAGGACGCCCGCATCGACATGACGATCGTGGGCGGCAAGGTTCTTTACGAGCGCCCGGTGAGCTCGGCGAGCCGCTGAAGCGCCACCTCGCCGCCATCAGAACGTCGGTGGCGTGTTGATCCACAGCAGGATCGCTTCGTCGTCAGAGGGGTTGAACCATCGGTGGCCGACCGTGCTCTCGAACCAGAAGCTGTCGCCCGCACGCAGCGTATGGCACTCGAGCTCGTCGAGCCACAGCTCGAGCGTCCCTTGGAGGACGTGGATGAACTCCTCGCCCTGGTGAGAGTAGGCGCCGTCGCTTCCGGCTCCTGGCGGGATCTTCCAGAGTTGGCTCTCGAGCTGCCTGGCGCCAATCGACAGCTCCTCGATCCGCACACCCGAGCCCAGCACGATGGCGCGACGTTCACGCGGCCGCACCAGCCGGCGTCGATGCTTCGGCACATCGAAGAACTCCAGCACCGTCGTCCCGTAGGCCGCGGCCAGGCGGTGCATGGTGGCTACCGATGGATTCGCGCGCGACAGCTCGATGGCGCTGAGGAAACCCGCGGAGATCTTCGCGTGCTTGGCGGCCTCGACGACACCCATGCCGTGTCGCAGACGGAGCTTCCGCAGTTTGGGACCGAGATCGCGCCCGTTCTGGGCGGCGACCGGGCGCGCCTGTCGCTTCGCGGGTTTGCTCGCCGACTGGGCCCCGGCGGTGAGCTCCTGACGGATGCCAGGAAGATTCAGGCGCTTGACGTCGCGCAGGTACTTGATGCGCTTGAGGACCTCGAGCAGCTCGCGGCCGTAGAGTCGATATCGGCCATTGCTCCGCGCGGGCGAGATCAGCCCGACGTTCTCCCACAAGCGCAGGGTCGAGGGGCTGACTCCCAGAATGCGTGATGTCTCGCCAACGGTGAGGAGACCCAATCGAGGTGGGCGCGTCCGATCAGTGCCCTGCCCGCTCTTTGCCACCTGCGTCCTCTTCCTCTTCACGCTCACCCCGCGTCGGTGTGACGACCTTAGATGTGTATGTGCTGCGGCGCTGCCGTCATTGTGGATCAACGGAGGATGAGCGCTTCCAGGAGGCTGCAATAATCCGATTGCGCGTCCAAGGATGGCTGGAAGATCGTGCCGTACACCGGCCCTGCCAAGGGCAAAGTTGTGCGCTGCGACGACTAAGCCGATCGATCCTGTCAGGCATCGTTCTTGCGAATCCTCGTGTTGGTATGCACTGCGGACCAGCTGGCCTGTTTCGCTTGTCGATTGTGCTTGCGTGCGGCGCCGCGCTCGTGGCGGGGTGGAAGTGGATTCCGCTCTCGACGCCGGATCTGCACGACGTCTCGGTGTGGCTGACGCCCCATCGCGGTGCTTGGTACGCGCTGCCCATGGTGATGCTTGCCTTCACCGTGATGGCATTCGTGCCCGTCATGCTGCTGATTGCGGCAACCGGCCTTGCGTTCGGCCCGATACTCGGGCCGATGTACGCGATGGCGGGATGTCTGGCCAGCGCGTCGACGGCCTTCGCGATCGGGCGGTGGCTGGGTCGGAGGCGGGTCGAGCAGCTCGGGGGCGCGCGCATCACGCGCGTCATTGCAACGCTGAGGCGCAATGGCACACTCGCGGTCTTTCTCATTCGTAAGGTGCCGGCGCCCTTCGCCCTCGTCAACATTGTCATGGGGGCGTCGACCATCGGCTATCGCGAGTTCGTGATCGGCACGGTGCTGGGCATGGCGGTCATCGTGATCGCCTTGGCTGGCTTCGGACACCAGTTGACGGAGGTGTGGCGCAATCCGTCTCCGACCGGATTGCTCACAGCAGCGCTGTTCCTTGCCGTGCCGCTCACGTTCGCCTGGCTCATCAACCGCGCTCTGCGACCAGCCGGACCTACGGCATGAGCGAAGCCGCGAAAAGTGATGTCGCAACGGTGGCGGCTGGGTCCCATCATGCCGACACGATCCTCCAACCGGGGAGGAATTGCTGGCGCGTCGAGCGCGCGCATCGGTTCTACTGCGTGCAGGATGCCGCCGACCATTTTCGTCTGGTCAGGCAGGCGCTGCTCGCCGCGCGACACACGGTGTTCATCCTGGGCTGGGACATTTTCTCCGCCGTCGATCTGCTGCCTGGCGCCAATGCGACCGACGCGCCGACCCGGCTCGACGAGCTGCTCGCGTTCATCGCCCGACGACGCCCGAATCTTCGTTGCTACCTGCTGATTTGGGATCATGCCGCGCTCTACACGCTCGAGCGCGATCCGTTGACGAGGTGGCGCCTCGGGTGGCGGATGCCTCGACGGGTTCGGTTCGCATTCGACGACCACATCCCACTCGGCGCTTCACATCATCAAAAGATCGTGGTGGTGGACGACCAGCTGGCGTTCTCCGGCGGCATCGATCTGACGGGGCACCGCTGGGACACGCCCGCACATCGCCTCGAGGAGCCGGCGCGGAAAACGGCGGCCGGCGAGCCATATGCGCCGTATCACGAGGTCCAGGCGATGGTGACGGGCCCGGCCGCGATGCGTCTCGGCGAGCTCGCTCGTGACCGCTGGTCGGCGCTCGGCGAGGAGGAACTGCCGCCGATCAGCGCCTCCACAGATGATCTCTGGCCCTCGGATCTCTCCGCCGATCTCAAGGATGCCGACGTCGCCATCGCCCGGACGCTGCCGGCCTCCGAGGCGCAGCCGTCCGTCCGGGAGTGCGAGGCGCTATATCTTGATTCGATTGCGGCGGCGACACAGACCATCTACATCGAGAACCAGTACTTCACGAATGACATGCTGGGCGCTGCGCTGGCCGCGCGACTCAGCGAGCCGGACGGCCCCGAGGTCGTCGTCGTCACGCCGAAAGAGTGTCACGGCTGGCTCGAGCAAAGCACCATGGGCGCCTTCCGGGACGCCGTCTTCCGGCAATTGATCGCCGCGGACACGCACCGACGGCTGCGAATCGTCTATCCGGCGGCGTCGCGCGAACGGGACGTGCCAACCTTCGTGCACTCGAAGGTGATGATCATCGACGATGCGCTCGCGCTGATTGGGTCGGCCAACTTGTCGCGGCGTTCGATGGGCGTTGACACGGAATGTGATCTCGCGGTGGACGCGTGCGGCGAGCCGCAAGCACGGGCGGGCATTCGACAGATACGCGATCGGCTCGTCGCAGAGCATCTCGGGCTGGCAGTCGATGCCATCGCGCGTGGCATCGAGCGCGAAGGCTCTCTCCGCGCGCTCGTCGATTCGCGCGCGCACGCCGATCGCACGCTGGTGCGAGTTGAACTGCCGGCGGAGAGCGCGCCCCCGCCGCCCGAGGCGCTTCGGGCTGCCGCCGATCCGGACGAGCCAGTGAGCGTCAGCGCAGCCGCCGCGGAACTGGTGCCGCCCATCGACGCGAGAGCCCACGCCAGCCGCCTTCGCTTCTGGATTCCGGCCATCGTCTTTGTCGTGGCGATTGCGTCGACATCGTCGGAGCTCGTCAGGCGGCCGGAGTATCAAGTCGTCCAGGACGCCCTTGCCGTCATACCGGACAGGCTGTCGAGCGTGTGGATCGGCGCCGGCGTCGTCCTGCTCGCGAACCTCGCGCTGATCCCGCTGGAATTGGTGGCGATCGGCGCCGGCGTGCTGTTCGGCGCGGTCCATGGCGGCATCGTTGCTCTCCTCGGATCGCTGATGGTCGCGGCGATCGGCTACCTGGTCGGACGCGCGGCTGGGCCAGGCCCTCTGACGAAATGGATCAGCAGGCGATCCTATCGATCCGTCCGGCAGGTGGGAGCCCGAGGGGTACTCGGGGTGATCATGCTGCGGCTCGCCTCGGTGGCAAGCGCGGGCGCGGTGCATCTGTTGTGCGGCGCCGGGCGAGTGCCGTTCGGCGCGTATCTGATTGGCTCGGCGATCGCCCTGACTCCGGTCGTCTTCCTGCTGGCTGGTCTGGGCGGGCTCGTTCGCGACACGCTCTTGCATCCGTCGATGTCGAATGGCGCAATCATGGTTGGAGCGGCCCTGTTCGTCGTCGCCGCCGCCGCCGGGCTTCGCGCGCTGCTGCTGATGCGTCAGTTCGCGCCGTCGGTGTCCCTTCAGCGTGACCGGGCGGAGTTTGGTTGATGCCACCAGTGTGGCCGCGGCTGCGGGTTGCGACCTACAACGTGCACGCGTGCGTGGGGAGAGATGGACGCCACGACCCGGATCGCGTGGCCTCGGTCATCGGCGAACTGGACGCGGACATCGTCGCGCTGCAGGAATTCACCTATCCAGCCAGCGTCGCGCTCGAGACGCGTCAACCGGTCGTGCTGACGACGTTGGATCGATATCAATGCGCGCTTGGTCCGACTCGGCAAACCGTGACGCATTGTTTCGGCAACGCGTTGTTCACACGCCATCCGATAGTCGACGTGCATCGTATCGACCTCTCGATGGAGCGGTGGGAGCAGCGTGGCGCGTTGGCGGCCACGGTTGATGTGGGGGGCACGCTGGTGCACGTGCTCGCCGCCCATCTCGGCCTTCGTGTCCGAGAACGGCGTTCTCAGGTCCGCCAGCTCCTGGACTACCTGGATTCGGTGGGAGACCGGCTGCTCGTTGTATTGGGTGACTTCAACGATTGGCTGCCGGGACGTTCCGTCGTGCACGTGCTCGACCAACGTTTGGGGCGTCCCGCGACACCGGCCTCATTCCCGGTCTATTGGCCAGTCGTGCCCCTCGACCGCATCTGGGTCCATCCGGCCGAGGCGCTGCAACGGGTGTTTACGCACGCGACGCCGACCGCCCGAGTCGCGTCCGACCATCTTCCGGTGGTGGCGGACATCACTTGTGGTGCGGCGTGATGCCTCCTGGTTCGCGTCGGCCGCTCTCGATGCTTCGTTCGTATAGGCCCGCGGACGTCCTGACCATCGCCAACGCGAGCTGTGGCACCATCTCCATCTTCCTGTGTCTCGATTACATGGCGTTCGGCGATCAACGGCGCCTGTGGATCGCGATCTGGCTGCTGCCCATCGCCCTGGTGTGCGACGTTCTCGACGGCTACGTGGCTCGTCTCAGCCCGACGCGGCCGTCGCTGTTGGGTGCCGATCTGGACTCGTTGGCCGACGTGATCTCGTTCGGCGTCGGGCCAGCGGTCCTCGGCTATACGCTCGGCCTCCGCGGAGGGTGGGACATGGTCTGCCTGACGTTCTTCGTCGTGTGCGGCGTCAGCAGGCTGGCACGTTTCAACGTGACGGCATCGGTGCTCACCGACAGCGACACCGGCAAAGTGAAGTACTTCGAGGGCACGCCGATCCCTACCAGCATCCTGATTGTCGGAGTGCTGGCGCTGGCATTGTGGACGGGTCGCGTCCAAGGGGACATCTGGTTGGGTGGATACCGCATCGGTGGCGCGATTCTCCACCCGCTGGTCTTGATCTACGCCGCCAGTGGCAGCCTGATGATCAGCACGCTGCGGATCCCCAAGCCATAAGAGTGCGTTGCGAAATGTTCACCACCGTACGTAGCGCAGGCCTTCAGGCCTGCCAAACAGTGCCGGGCTCGCATCGTTGATTCAACGTAGGGGCGGCTCGCGAGCCGCCCCTACCACCGCGAGGCAGGCCTAAGAGCCTGCGCTACCTACAATTTCGCAACGCGGTTAGAAGATGAACCGCAGGCTCAACTGAATGTCGCGGTTGCCGAACTTCGTCGTGATGCGGCCGAAGCTCGCACTCGATGGGTCCGCATACCCGAGATTTCCGTTCAGTTGGTTGCTCTGCGCACCCCGTGTTCCGGACGTAGGGTCGCCGCCGAGATTGGAGTGATTCGGAAAGTTGAAGAACTCCGCTCGGAACTGCAGTCTGCGCATGCCCCCCACGCTGAAGTTCTTGAACAGCGCGATATCCCACTGCTGATCACCCGGATTGCGGAGCAGATTCCTCGGGGCGTTGCCGAACGTGCCGAGAGCCGGATTCGCGAACGCCGCTGGATTGAACCAGAAGTTGTCGTCGTTGCCGTTCGAGAACCGTTTGTTCGCGCCGGCATCCGGATCGCCCACCAGCATCACCGGCTGACCGAAGGCGCCGTCGCCCACGCCGGCGATGTCGTTGGTGCGGATGACGGAGAACGGCGTGCCCGTTCGGAAAAA
>DAINCF010000143.1:0-14475 GCA_036732565.1 Vicinamibacterales bacterium | reverse complement strand
GGTCGATGAGGCCTGCGACCTCGCCGGCGCCACCGCCGGTCGCATGCAGTCCCAAGCGGCTGGCGCCGGCCGCCAGGACGCCACCGACCTGATGCGGACAGCAGTCGTAGATCAGCCCATGACAGGCGCACCGCGCGGGCGCGACGGCCCCGGCCGCGGCCAGCTCCTGGAGGATGATGTCGATGACCCGTCTAATCTCTGTCAACAGCGTCTCCTGCCCCGCTCCGCGATCTAACCCATCTGCTCGAGCCGGCGAATCTTGGCCAGCCGGCGGATGTAACGTGCGTCGTGCATGGCAGTGCCAAGAAAGGTGTCGACAATGTCCTTCGCGTCGGCGGCGGTGACGAGTGACACGCCCAGCGTGAGGACGTTGGCGCCGTTGTGCTCGCGCGCGTAGCGCGCTGTCGTCTTGTCGACGCACATGGCCGCGCGGACACCGTCGATCTTGTTGGCCGCGATCGCCGATCCGATGCCGGCCCCGTCGATGACAATGCCGGCGTCCACTTCCTTTCGTGCCACGAGCCGCGCGACGGCGGCGGCGATATCGGGATAGTCCACGGGATCCGCGCCCTCGGTGCCGACGTCCACGACGGTCAGTCCCTTGCCGCGAAGGCCGTCTCGCAGGCTCGCTTTCACCTTGACGCCCGAATGGTCGCTCCCGATCGCGACGCGGCTGACGTTCGCGGCCGGCACGAGGCCGCGCTCGTCGACCGTCGCCACGTCGCTCAGCACGGTGATGCGACGCGCCCGCAAGGTGTCGGCCGCGAGCGGCGTGACATGGCCGCCGCGATTCAACGTCACCGTGCTCCCGGGCTCGAGTGACCGGGCATCGGTCTCCGTGATGATGTCGAACGTTTTCATAGCGCGGCCTTGCCGTGAGCGGAGTCGAAGGGTGTGTTACGCTCGGGCGCCATGGCGCACCCCGACGTTCCCATCCTGATTGGTCAGGATACCTTGCACGATCGCATTCATAGCCTGGCGGCTGAAATCCGCCGCGACCTGCCCACCGAGGACATCCACTTCGTGTGCGTGCTGAAGGGCGCGTTCATGTTCCTGGGCGATCTCATTCGGGCGATGAGCGGTCGCGTCACCATCGACTTCATGGCCCTCGCCAGCTACGGCGGCAACAAGAGCTCCTCCGGCGAGGTCCGGCTGCTCAAGGACCTCGACCGCGGCCTCGAAGGACGCGATGTCATCATCGTCGAAGACATCGTCGACACGGGCTTGACCCTGAATTATCTGCAGGAAATCCTCCGCGCTCGCGGCCCCAAGAGCCTTCGGACCGCGTGTCTCTTGAGCAAGCCGAGCCGCCGCCTGCTCAGCGTGCCGGTGGATTACATCGGCTTCACCATCGAGGACCGCTTCGTCGTCGGCTACGGCCTGGACTACGCCGAACAGCACCGCAACCTTCCGTACATCGGCATTCTCCAATCGTAGTCACCCATCAGGGCTGAACCGCCTTCCGGACGCCGTTGGCTGCCGCGTTCGCCTGCTGAAGGACCTCGGTCTGGTTCAGCGTGGCCACTCGTCCCTGTCGCATCAGCACTCGACCGTTGACGATGGTGGTGTCCACGTCATCGCCGCGCGTCCCGTAAACGAGATGCGACGTGGGATCGTACATCGGAGTCTGCCGCGGGGAGTCCATGCGGACGATGATGAGATCCGCGCGCTTGCCGACTTCGAGGGAGCCAATCGAATCGGCCATGCCCAGCACGCGTGCGCCACCGATGGTCGCCATCTCCAACGCCGTCGACGCGCTGACCATCGTCGGGTCCCGAGTCACGAGCTTGTGGAGAAAGGCCGCCTGACGCATCGCTTCGAACATGTCCAGATCGTTGTTGCTGGCGGCGCCATCGGTGCCGAGGCCGAGAGCCACTCCCGCGGCGAGATAGCCCGGCACCGGCGCCGCCCCACTGGCGAGCTTCATGTTGCTTTCGGGATTGTGCGACACACCCACGTTGTGCTGCTTCAAGACCCCGATCTCGCCGGGCTGAATCCACACGCCATGCGCGGCCACGGTGCGTGGACCCCAGAAGCCCAGACTGCTCAGGAACGCGACGGGCCGCATGCGGTGCTGTTCGTCAGAAATCTTGATCTCGGCCTCGGTCTCGGCGAGATGGATGAGCACCGGAGCGCCGTACTTGGTCGCCAGCGCTCTCGCCGCGCGCAAGCTGCCCGCATCGAGCGTGTACATCGAATGCGGCGCGACGGCCGGCGTGATCAGATCGTCCTTGGCGAAGGTCTGCAGAAAGGATTCCGCGCGCTGCAGGCTGTCCGCGGGTGTCTTGGCATCCGGGACCGGAAACTGAATGATGGTCTGCCCCAGCACGCCTCGGAGGCCCGCGGCCCTGGTCTCGCGAGCGATCTCTTCCTCGAAGTAGTACATGTCCGCATAGGTCGTCGTGCCCGAGCGGATCATCTCCAGCACGGCCAGACGCGTGCCGAGGCGCACGAACTCCGGCGTCACCGTCTTGGCCTCGGCGGGAAAGATGTACTTCTGCAACCAGTCCATCAGCACCAGGTCGTCGGCCAACCCTCGGTACAGCACCATCGGGGCGTGCGTATGCGTGTTGATCAGGCCGGGCATGATGACCTTCCCGGCAGCGCTGATCTGCTCGCGTCCGCGAAACTGACTGGCGATGGTATCGGGACGATCGATGGCAACGATGGAGGCGCCGTCGATCGCGATGGAACCAGGACTCAGGACGCGCTTCCCGGCATCCATCGTCACCACGATGCCGTTGGTGATGAGCAGCGAGACTTCGCGACCGCCGGGCAGCGGCTGCCGGCAACCGGAGGCCGAGACGCCCACGGCTCCGAGGCAGGCGAGCGTCGTGACCACGAGAACGCGCCGAATCACGCGGAGAATTGTACGTGAATCCACCCCAGCGCGGCCGCCGCGCTGGGGACCCCGGTTGGATGGAAGCTGCGCTAAGCTCTTGGCGTTGTGGTGCACCTCATCGATCACCCACTCGTTCACGACATTCTCGCGGAGCTGCGAGACAAGACCACGCCGCCCGAGCGATTTCGACAGCTCGCGGGGCGGATCAGCGTGCTGCTGGCCGCCGAAGCGCTGCGTGATCTGCCGGTCCAGCACGAGACGGTGACAACGCCGCTGGGCCCGGCGAACGCGCGACGCGTGCGCGCCGACATCGTGCTGGCCCCCGTTCTTCGTGCCGGCCTGGGCATGCTGCCGGGCATGCTGGAGCTGGTGCCGGCGGCCCGGGTGGGTCACATCGGGCTGCAGCGCGACGAGGCGACGGCGGTTGCCTCTCAGTACTACGCGAAGCTGCCGCCGCAACTCGAGCAGAGCGTCGTGCTGATGATCGATCCCATGCTCGCCACCGGCGGCAGCGCCGTCGCCGCGCTCGATTTTCTCGCCCGCGCCGGCGCGCGAACCATGCGCCTCGTGTGCATCGTCGCGGCGCCCGAGGGCGTGGCGCTGGTCGAGAAGGCGTACCCGGATGTCCCGATCATCACGCCCGTAATCGACGATCACCTCAACGCGCACAAGTTCATCGTCCCCGGCCTCGGCGACTTCGGCGATCGACTGTACGGCACTCTTTAGAGCGCGGTGCGAAAATTGGGCACGTAGCGCAGGCCTTCAGGCCTGCCTGACGGTGCCAGCCGCGCACCAACGGTTTGGCAGGCCTGAAGGCCTGCGCTACGTACGCGACCAGTAATTTCGCATTAGCGGCCGTGGAGGCGAGAATGACTGACGTTGACGTGCTTCTTCACTCCGTTGAGCGTTCGCGTATGGCCCTGCTCGATACCACGGCCGGGCTCAGCGAGTCGCAAGCCGCCTTCAAGGTTGCACGGGACCACTGGTCGATTGTCGAAGTGCTCGAGCATCTCTACCTCGCGGAGGTGTCGGGCGTGTCGAAGATCTGGGCGGCTCTGACAAATCTCAACGAGGGGCACCGGTGGACTGCGGATCGGCCGAATCAAGGCCGCACCATCGAGGACGTCGTCGCGACAACCTGGAAACCGAAAGAAATCGCCCCTCCGATCGCGACGCCGCACATCGGTGGCCCGATGTTCTTCTGGGTCTCTGCGACGCGGTCGCTGCGACCGGTCCTGGCCGACCTGGGGAATGCGCTGCAGGACACCGATCTCGAGGACGTGGTGTTCCCGCACTATCTGTCCGGGCCTCTCGACGCCCGACAGCGGCTGGCGTTCCTGCGCTTCCACATCGACCGCCACGTCGGTCAGATCGCACGGATTCGCGCCGCCCCTGGGTTTCCCGAACAGGCTGCGCTTTGACGTCTGGCTGTTGACTGTTAAGATTACTGTTCGGCTGCGCGCTTGGCTCAGCGGTAGAGCACCGCCTTCACACGGCGGGGGTCGGTGGTTCGAATCCACCAGCGCGCACCAGCTTTCACAGATCGCACCAGCCTCATTCCCGCCTGTTTCGATCGGCTAGTCCTGACGCAGTGCCCGGACCGGATCGATTCTGGATGCATGCGCGGCCGGCACATACGTCGCGGCCACAACGACAACGATCATGGTGGCGATCACGACCGCGATGGTCAGGCCGTCCGTGGAAGAGATGCCGAACAACAGGCCGCGTAGAAAGCGGCCAAGCGAGATGGCGCCGAGGAGGCCGATGGCCGTTCCAGCAAGACACAGCCGAACGCCTTGTCCCAGAAGTTCACGCAGGAGCTGTGTCCGACTCGCCCCGAGCGAGACGCGGATGCCGATTTCGCGCGTGCGCTGAGCAACCGTATACGCCGTCAAGCCGTACACGCCGATCGCTGCCAGGGCAAGGGCGAGGCCGCTGAACATCGTCAGCATCAGCATGTTGAAGCGCTGAGGCGAGATCGATCGGCCCAGAACGTCGGACATCCTCGCGAAGTCTGAGGCAGGCTGTGTGGGATCGACGGCCAGCACCGCCTGCCGCACTGCCGGCACGAGATCCGCCGGCTCACGGTCCGTGCGCAAGACCCACCGCAGCGGAATCTTGTCGAGAACCAGCCGCGTGATCAGCTCGGGCGATTGCGCGACCGGCACATACGTCGTCAGCGTGGGCGCGAACCGCAGTCCCCGCTCGCGCGTGTCGCCGACGATGCCGACAATCGTCCGCGGCCGCAGGTCTCTGGCATCGGTGAGATATCCCCTGCCGATGACAAGGGCCTCACCGAGGGCCTCGCCGTTCGGGAATGCGGCGCGGGCAAGCGCCTGATTGATGACGACCACCGGAGCCCCGCTTGCACCATCACCGTCAGTGAGCACCCTCCCGGCCAGGAGTGGGATGTTCATCGCCGCAAAGTAGTGAGGATTGATGGCGCGGTACCACGCATCCAAGTTCACAGAGCTTTTCGAGACGGTCGGCTCATCCGAACGGCCCACGACGGACACTGGGAAATCGATCGGAAACTCTGAGGGCAGCGCGGTCGTGGAACTGGCGGCCAACACGCCGGGAATGCGTTCGAAGCGAAGGGCCACCGCGTCGGTGTAGGCGCCGAGCCGCGCGGAGTCCGGGTATCTTGCAGGCGTCATGCTGACGGACATCGTCAGAAGGCCGTCGACCTGAAACCCGGGATCAACCGAGGCGAGATTCGAGAAGCTCCGCGCGAGCAGTCCGGCTCCAGCGAGCAGGACTGTGGAGAGCGTGATTTGCGCCAGCGTGAGCGCCACACGAAGGCGATGGCCGGTCGCGCCTGATCCGCCCTGCGCGCTTCCCTCCTTCATCGAGCGAAGCAGGTCGCGGCGGGCGAGCTGTAAAGCCGGCGGGAGGCCCGCCAGGATGCCGGCGAGCACCGCGGTCGCGGCTACGTACACCATCACAGAGGCATCGATGTGGATTCGCTCCGCCTGTGGAAGGTTGGCGCCTGACAGCGCAGGCAGGGCTTGCACGCCGACAGAAGTGAGCAAGAGGCCAGCGCCGCCACCCGCAGCGGCGACCAGCATGTTCTCGGCGAGAACGTGCCGCGCGATCCGCCACCGCGACGCCCCAAGCGCCGACATCACCGCGATCTCATGGCGGCGCGCAAGCGAACGCGCCAGCACGAGATTCGCCACGTTCGAGCACGCGATGAGGAGCACGAGGCCGACGGCCACCATCAGCACCTGAAGGGCCGGTCGGATGGGTGCCACGAAATCCTCCTGCAATGCGCGCAGCACAATCCCTTGCGGCATGTTGGTGAGTGCTGCGTTGGCCTCGGCGTGCCGGTGCGCGATGGTGTGAACCTGAGCCTCCGCCTGCGAACGGCTGACGCCGTTGGCGACTCGGGCGAGCACCTGAAACGAGTTGGTTCGGTCGCGACTCGCTTCGGGTACCGGGAGGCTGAGGTAGATCTCTGCGGGGCTGAAGGCCCGCACTGCATCAGGCGCCACGCCGATGATGGTGAACGGTTGCCCGCCGACCGTCACCGCACTTCCCACGATCGCCGGGTCGCTGGCAAAGCGTCGGCTCCAGAACGCCTGCGTTATCACGGCCGTCGACGGGGCGCCTGTCGCGTCATCGCCAGCCCTGAACAATCGACCGCGCACGGGTGAGACACCGAGGACCTCGAAGAAGGCCGCGCTCACGCGGCACCCGGTGATCGGCTCTACGGCGCCAGTTGTCATCAGGGTATGGCGACCGGCGCAGAAGACGTCGAGAATGGCGAGGGCGGAGAGCGAGCCTCGCTGCGTGGTGAGCGCAAGGTAGTCGTGCATCGGAAAGCTAGCGCTGCTGCCCGATGGCGTCCGGCGTCTCACCTGGACGATGTCGTCGGCCCGCTCGAACGGCAATGGCTGGAGCAGCACCGTGTTCACGATGGTGAAGACCGTCGCATTGGCGCCGACTCCCAGCCCAAGAACGAGCGCGGCGGTGATGGCAAAAACCGGAGTGCGGCGCAAAGAGCGGATGGCATACACCGCATCTCGTCGGGTGTCGTCGAGCCACCGAAACGCCCGCGCGTCCCGATGGCGCTCCTTGGCTTGGTCGACACCCCCCAGCGCGAGCAGCGCGGAGCGGCGGGCCTCGTCAGCCGACAGCCCGCGGCGGCGATACTCGTCTTCGAGCAACCCGAGGTGCGAGTCGAGCTCGCGTTCGAGGCCGGCCTCCTCGCGACCGGGTCGAATGACGTTGATGAGGCGCTGGAGGAATCTTCTGAGGTGACCCACTATGCGGCCTCGCTCGCCTGGAGCTGCGGAACCTCTCCACTTGATTGCATAGTGGAGACGATGAACCATCTCCACTTGTAAAGCAAGTGGAACCGGAAGAGGGACGGAGCCAAAGCGTGCGCGCCTCACTCCGTTCGAAGCGTTTCGGCTGGGCTCACTCGCGTGGCGTGCCAGGCCGGGGCGGCGGCGGCGATCAGGCCGACGACGGCGACGGTCGCGATAATCGCGAGGATGTGCTGAGTACGCAGAGCCTGGGTCGCGACGGCGCTTCCGAGCACGAGGCCCATCACACCAGTGCACGCCGCACCGATGAGCAACCCGATCGCGACGAGCCTCACTGCCCTGCCAAGGACAAGCTCGATCATGTCGCGTGCACCAGCGCCGAGGGCGATGCGCACGCCGATCTCTGCTCGGCTCAGCGCGGAGATTGCCGCCAAGACACCGTAGAGCCCGAGGCCGCTCAGCATCAAGGCCGTAGCCGCCAACGCGGTAACGACGAGCGCACCGATGTGCAAGCTCGCGAATCTCGCCTCGACCAGATCGCGCGCCGACGCGATCCGCGCGATGGGCAGATTCGGATCCAGCTCCGAAATAGCGGCGCGGATGTCGTTCACGACGCCGTTGACCTCTCCAGTCGTTTTCACGAGGAGTGTCATATCGGCCTTCCCGAATGCAGGGTACGAGAGATAGGCGGTGGGCCTCGGCGGCGCGAGTGGGCCGTCGTTTCGCGCGTCGGCGATGACACCGACTATCGTCCACCAGGGCGGATTGCGACCGCCGAACCGGAAGCGGCGACCGAGCGGCCGCTCGTGCGGGAACAGCCGTGCTGCGAGCGTCTCATTGATCGCGGCCTGGAGGACATCGGCGCTCCCCCGCTTTGGCGCTTGGCCGTCGAGGACGCGGAGCCCAAGGACGTCGAAGTAGCGTTCGGTCACGCCATTGACGAGAATGGGCAGTCGTTCGTCCGGCGCAAGCTCGCGGTTCTCGAACTGCAAGGTGAATTCAGGATTCGCTGACACACCGAACAGTGGATCATCGGAGGAGACCGCGGCGCTCGTCACGGACGGCACGGCGCGGATGCGATCGATGAGCGACTCGTAGAACTGCGTCGAGCGTTCGCCCGTGTAGCGAGCCGGAGGCAAAGCTACACGCGTGGTCAGCACGTGATTGACATCGAAGCCGAGATCGACCCCGCGTAACCTCTGGACCCGAGTCAGGAGGTCAATGGCCGTCGCGAGCAGCACCACGCTCAAGGCGATCTCACCGACGATCAACCCACTGCGCAGCCTCGTTGTCGCCCGGAGGCCTCCAACGCTGGCCTGGTTCGGCCACGGTCCCGCTTTTCGCGCCTGTGCCAACGAATGCGCCTTTACGACCACCGCCAATGCGGTCGACACGAGGGTCGCACAGGCCAAACCCGTGACGGCGCTCAGCCAACTGATCCGAGCGGTGGACGCGGTGTCGAACAACTCGACGGCGATGAGGCCGAACACGCTCGAGCACGCGAAGGCAACAGGGACCGCGGGAACGAACGCCACGATGCCCAACCACACGCCATCGCGAGCGGCGTCGGCGATCAATCGCCTGGCGCCCGCACCCAGGCTCAGCCTGATGCGGTCGTTTACGTGCTCGCGGATCGCTCCTGCCGCGAGCAGGCCTCCAGCACTCGCCGAGACGACGAGCAAAAGCACACCGGCGGCCGCCACGAGTCCGACGACGAGGGCTCGGTATCGTGCCGTGAGCAGCTCCACGATTGGAACCAGGTTCGCGTCATGCGCTGGCTGCTGTTTCGGCTCAGCCGCCTGCACGGCGGCCATCACCGCGCTCATCTCCGCAGCAGCCGCCGCTGACGAGACGTCTCGTCGAAGGTGTCCGACCACGCCGAACCATTGGCCGCTACGATTCGCGCGCAGGCGGTCCGGAAGCGCGAGCGGTGTCCAGAGGTCGACGCGTTCCGGGAATCGCAGTGTTCCCGGCATGACGCCGACGACCGTGAGGGCGCCGGAGGACCAGATGCCGTTCACAGCATCGACATGGATCACCGAGCCGACGATCGACGGGTTGGCGCCAAACCGGCTGCGCCACAGCCCATCGCTGATGACGCACACCTCCGGATCAGGCGTCAGCCCTGACTGGGCAAAGCCGCGTCCGAGCACAGGTGCCGTGTTGAGGGTGTCGAAGAAATCGGCCGTGACCTGCGCCGCTCGAATCGTCCGCGGCGCTGGGTCGCCGACCAGATTGACCGTCGACAGCGTGTAACCGCTCAGTTGCTCGAAGCTTCCGGTTCGTGTCTTCCAATCCTGAAACACCGCGAACGACGTCAGCTCGCGTTCACGGTCGGTCGCGAGATGCCGCGCGAACACGGCGACGACACCGTCGGCGGACGACCCGGCAAAGGGGCTACCCAGAACGCTGTCCGCGACAGCCGTCGCCGCCATCAGCAGACCGACCGCGGATCCGATAGTGATGACGCTGAGCCAACTGAGGCGACGAACCGCCGGCATGGGCGTATTCTTGCTCAACGCGCGCGTATGGAGCCCTACATCTTGTCAACGCTGGACCTGACGGTGCTGGCGAAGACGCTTGGTGCGATGGCGTGTGGCGCCGCCGTTGGCATCGAGCGTGAAAAAGCCAACAAGCCTGCCGGCATCCGCACCCACGCGCTTGTGGGTGGCGCCGCCTGTCTCTTGATCTCGCTTGGGATAGCCCTGGTGACCGAGTTCCTGAGTCGCTTCCCGGAAGGTGCGCTGCGCGCCGATCCCTCGGGCGTCATCGAGGCCGTGATCACCGGCATCGCGTTCCTGGGCGCCGGCACGATCATTCGCGGCCGTGGTGATCACATCGAGGGGCTGACGACCGCCGCGTCGATTCTTTTCACTGCTGCGCTCGGCATCGCGATCGCCGCTGACCGCTACGCCCTCGCGGTCGCGCTCACCATTGTCGTCGTGGTCATCCTTCACCTGCCGCGCTTGCTGGCTCGGCGGTAGCGGCGGCTACCCATCCTTGGCATCCCACTACAGCTAAGCACCCTCAGGTCGGTCATCCGGATCGACGGTCCAGAGCGCCAATTGCTCCGGAGTCATAACGCCATGTGGCGGAAGCCGGGCGTCCTGATAGCCCCACTCCTCGATGTCTGCCCGGTACTGCGATCGTGACAGCAGCGTCCCACGGCAGAGCCGGCCTGGCGGCGAGCCCGATTCGGCTTGCGTGCGCGCGGCGTCCATCACCCAGCGCGGAATCCGATGCGCTTCGCTGGGATAAACGAACCGAAACAGGATGAGATGCGCGAGCAACACCGCGGCACGCGTGTCATAGCGGCGCAGCAGCCGCCGCCAATCGAGACGCTCGGCCGACTCACGCAGGATGTGCAGGACATCAGCGCCGTCGAAGCGCTCGCGCTCCATCACGAACGACTTGGACCACACGGTTTCTTCCGCGGGACACAGCAACACGTCGACGTCGAAGACCGATTCCCGCACGCCGTTGGCAAACCACTCATCATCGACCTGGGCCAAGCCGTTGCCGGCCGCGAAGATCAGGTCCGCCTGCCACTCGTCGCGTTTCGCCTTGGCCAACCAGTGTGGATGCGTCAGCTCGACGACAAAACCCGCGGCTTCGAGGGTGTGTTGCGCGCTCTCGAACGATCGGCGGCGGATGAACAGATCGAGATCTTTTGTCCGTCGCTGTATGCCGGCATGACGCTCGAGGGCGTAGGTGCCGCCCACGAGGAACGGCACCTGCGCGGACTGCAGGGCTTCGACAACCTCGCGATAGAACGTCGTGGCGTCCACATCGTCGAGGACGTGGAAGGCGTGGTCACCCATGGACCTTCCATTGGCAAGCCTGGTGCCACCTTTCCGCACCTCAGCCGTTGAAGGCATCGTCTATGCATTCCTTACGCTCACGCATCCGATGCCTACGACACGGTCATTTCTGAGAATCGCGGCGGTTGGAGACCTCCACTATGGCAAGGCATCGCAAGGCTCCTTGCAGCCCTTGGTCGCGCCGTTGGCGGCGGCCGATGCCGATGTCCTGCTCCTGTGTGGCGACCTGACGGACTACGGCCTGCCAGACGAGGCGCGGGCGCTGGCCAAGGAGCTCGTCAGCGGGGTGAAGATTCCGATCATCGCCGTGCTCGGCAATCACGATTACGAATCCGGCGCGGTCAACGACGTGACCGCAGCGCTGCGCGAAGCTTCGGTGACCGTGCTCGATGGCGACACCACCGAGCTGCGCGGCGTCGGCTTCGCCGGCGTGAAGGGCTTCGCCGGCGGATTCGGCCGCGGCGTGCTGGGACCATGGGGAGAGGAGGCGACGAAACGCTTCGTGCACGAAGCCGTCAACGAAGCGCTGAAGCTGGAGACCGCGCTGGCGCGCTTACGCACAACGACGCGCATCGCCGTGTTGCACTACTCGCCCGTGCAGGGGACCGTCGAAGGCGAGCCACGTGAGATTTTTCCGTATCTGGGATGCAGTCGCCTCGAGGAGCCGTTGGTCCGGTACGCGGTGTCGTTCGTGTTCCACGGACACGCACACAACGGCGCACTCGAAGGGCGCACAGCGGGCAACGCGCCCGTCTATAACGTGTCGCTGCCCTTGCTCAGGAGATTGACGCCCGATCAACCGTTTCGGCTGATCGAGGTGCCGGTCTCAACGGGCTCGGATCAGACTTCTTCGACCTCGGTCTCGTCGTCCTCGTCGTCTTCGTCCTGATCGTCGTCGAGCCCGTCGGCCTCGTTGTCGTCGGCCTCCGCCTCGTCGTCGTCCTCATCCTCGTCGTCTTCGTCGTCTTCGTCGAGATCGTCGTCCTCTTCCGGCTCTGCCTCGTCTGCGCTGTCTTGAATCAACACATCATCCATGACCTCGTCGAGGACATCGTCCGAAGCGGCCAACACGAGATTCGAGTACATGAATCGCCCCCAGCTGATGAGCGCCCTGAACGGCGCGACCGAACTCCTTGCAGGCTCTACGCCAACTCGTTCGCACTGTGACAGGTGCGGACGACAAAAACGCAACGAGGCCGTGTACTACCCTTTCTTGAGCTCGGCGAGGAGCACGGACAGCGCTTTGGCATAGGCGTCATCGGCCGTGGCGTAGGTTTTCATGTACTCCTCTTCCGAGATCTTGTCCTCCCGCCAACTGCCGTCGAACTGGAAGCCCTTGCCACCGGTGTCCTGGGCATCGAACGGTCGATTCTCTTCCCGCTTCGCCTTGAGGCCATCGGCGCCAAGGTCGGTAATCAGCGTCTTGCTGTTCGCAACCGACGCGCTGTTGAGATCGATGTAGACATCGCGATACTCACGTTTCGCAATCTTCTCGTTCAACAGTGCCGGTGCCGCGTACTTGGCCCAGACCACCAGCAGCTGGCCTGGGAAGTAGAGCGCGGCGACGAACTGGTCCGGTCCTGTGGGAGACCGAGCGGCGACACTATCGAGCTTGCGCGTTTCCATGAGCTTCGCGAGCTCGACGGCGATGGACGACGATTTGGTGTCCTGCGCCAGGCTGGTGGCCACCGGGGCCACGACCAGCACGACGGCCAAGACGGACCTGACAACGACCCGAGCGAACTGGGTGTGCATTAGACGGCCCCCAAGCGGTGAGGTCAGCCGAACGGCTGCGCTCGAGACTCATCTATCACTCGCCGGGCGCCGCGTCAATGCTGGGCTAGCCGATGAACAAGGATTCTTCGTCTTCGGGGACGGGATGGCGCACGGCGGAGCGGCGTCTTGAGGCCTCCCGGAAGCCTCGAAAGGCCCCCATCGCCGCCTTGACCCCGGCCACGACGGCCAGGCCGTTGCGGGCCGGACCGGTCATGATGTGGTGGGCCGTTGCCACGGTTTGATCTACGCGGGTCAGCAGATGGTCGATGGTCTTGTCGATGCGCTCGACCTGGGCGCTGGCCAACGAGGCGGCTTTTGCCGCCTCGTTCGTGATGCTGGTCACATGCTGCAGGAGCGGCTTGATGTCCTGCTCAAACTGCGTGGTCATGCGATCGACACGCCGGGCGAGGCGCAGGCCGGCCACGATCGCGCCCACTTGAATCAGCGCCATCACGGCGACCGCGACGGCAATGATGCCGAGAAAGACCTCGCCAGTCGGAGACATAACTAGTGGAGTGTGTGAACGCCTGGCAGCCAAGTTACCATAGAGCTCGGTCACTGCTCTCGGGCCGTTCCTCCGGAACGGCCCCCTGGACCTCCGACCCTACCTCCCCTCAGACCTGTTGGTCGCCGCGCTCGCGGGCCTGCTGGAACGCCTCGCGGCCGCGCTCCACGGCACCGCCCAGATTCTCGCGCTGCCGCTGATAGAAGTCACGACCCTGGTCGATGGCTTCGCGGGCCCGATCGCGTCCTTCACGGGCACGCTGGCCGAGGAAGTCGCGGGTGTCCTCGCCGGGCGCTGGCGCGAAGAGCAACGCGACGGCTGCTCCGGTCAGGGCCCCAACCATGAATGCGAGCATCACGGATCCGCCGTTGCTGTCTCTGGACATGGGGTTGCTCCTAGAAGATGCTGACTCTGAAGCTGAGGTACTTCTTCGGATCCTTTCGGATGTCCGTCAGCAAGCCTCGCAGCTCCGCGACAGCTTGGTTCATGTTCTCATACAACTGCTTGTTCTGCAGCAATTCCCCTGCCGTCCCTTCGCCGGCGCGCAGGCGGCCCGTGATCTCATCCAGCCGACCGGCCATCGAATTCAGTCGCGTGTACAGCGCGTCGTCGTGCAGCAACTGGCCGACGGTGCCCTCGCCACTGTTGAGCCGTTCGGTGACGCCTTGAAGGTTCTTGGTGGTCGCGGTCAGCGAGTCCGCGAGCGCCGGGTCCTTCATCAGGCGCCCGAGGCTGCCCTCGCCGCTCTTGATGCCGTTGGTGATCTCTCGCAGGTTCTGCACCGACGCCTGTAGCTCGTTGTAGAGCGCCGGGTCGCGAGACAGCTTGCCGAGCGTCCCCTGGCCGCGGTTGACGGCGTCGACGACGCGCTCGGCGCCGACTACGAAGCGATCGATGTCTCGGTACATCGCGTCATCGGTGAACATCTTGCCCAGAGTGCCCTTGCCGGCGCGGAGATCCTGAATCATCAGGCGCGCCTCGACGAGACTCTGGGTGGCCTCCTCGGTGGCCTGGGCGAGGCTGCCCTGCGCCGGACCCGTCCGCACATAGCCCCACTCCGGCAACGGTGTGCCGGTCGGCGCCGGCGCGATGTCGATCGAGCCCTCACCCAGGAGTGAGATCGAACCGATCGACGCCACCGATTCGGTCGTGATCAGCGCCTGCTGATTCTCCGAGACCTCGAACCACACCTCGACGCCAGTCCCGACGAAGCGCACGTCGCTGACCGCGCCCACCTCGACGCCGGCGAGCCGCACCGAC
>DAINCF010000142.1:0-14505 GCA_036732565.1 Vicinamibacterales bacterium | reverse complement strand
GTGACCGACGAGATCAAGAAGGCGATGACCGGCCTGCTGGAGCCGACGTTCAAGGAAGCGCGGATCGGCAGCGCCCAGGTGCGCGAGACCTTCCGCGTGCCGAAGATCGGCACCATTGCCGGCTGTATGGTCAGCGACGGCCGCATCACCCGCTCCGGGGATGCGCAGGCCCGTCTCCTCCGCGACAACGTCGTGGTCTGGGAAGGCAAGCTCGCGTCCCTCAAGCGGTTCAAGGACGACGTGTCCGAGGTGAAATCGGGCTTCGAATGCGGCATCGGCCTCCAGAACTTCAACGACGTCAAGGTCGGCGACGTCATCGAAGTCTTCCACATGGAGCGGGTTGCGGCCACGGCGTGAGCTGACGCGACCATGCTTCATCGCACCGAGCGCGTGGCGGAACAGATCCGCGAGGAGCTGAGCCAGATGCTCGCCACCGAGGTACGGGACCCGGGTGTCGGGCTGGTGACGCTCACGCGCGTCAAGGTCACGGCCGACCTGTCCCTGGCCCGCGCCTACTGGACCATCCTGGGTGACGAGAAGGAACGCGCGAAGACCACAAAGGCGTTGGAGCGCGCGTCGCCCTACCTGCGGCACCTGCTGAGCGGCCGGATGACACTCAGACGTGTTCCCGAAATCAAGTTCCAATTCGACGAGTCGGTGGCCGCGCAGGATCGCATCGAGCGCATCTTGCAGGACTTGAAAGCCGAAGAAGAGGCGCGCGGTCCGCGGACCGAGGAGCCGCCGGCGGAAAAGGAATCCGGTGACTGAGCTGGACGCGATCGTGAGCCGACTCCATGCGGGTCGCCGTTTCGTGCTGTCGTCGCATCAGCGGCCCGACGGCGACGCCGTGGGATCGGCGCTGGCCGCGGCCTACGCGCTGCGCCGCCTCGGGAAGGAAGCCATCGTCGTCATGGATGTCGAGGCGCCACCGTCGCTGCAGGCGTTCCCTGGCGTCGGCGACATCCGCGTCGCGTCATCGATCGACGAGACCTTCGACGCCGCGATCATCATGGAGTGCAGCACACTGGACCGCACGGGTGTGCACGGCCTGGATCGATCGCCGGTACTCAACATCGACCATCATCCGGGCAACGCGCGCTACGGCGTGGTCAACTGGGTCGACGAGTCGGCCGCGGCATGCGGCGAGCTGGTGGCGACGCTCGTGGACGCTCTCGGCGTACCGCTCGATCGAGAGATCGCGACGCATATCTACCTGACGATTCTCACGGACACCGGGTCGTTTCACTTCTCCCACCTCACGGCGCGGACGTTCGATCTGGCGCGACGGATGGTCGAGGCGGGCGCCGACCCGGTGTGGATTGCGCGCGAGCACTACGACAGCAACACGCTCGGCCGCGTCCGGCTGTTCGGCTCCGTCCTCAGCGAAATGGAGCTCGGGGAGGATGGACGCGTCGCCGTGCTCGCCGTGACCCGCCAGATGGCCGAGGAGGCCGGCGGCACCTACGACGACACCGAGGGATTGATCAACTTCCCGTTGAGCGTGAAAGAGGTTCAAGCGGTCGCGTTCTTCAAGGAACAGGCGGCGGGCGAATGGCGCGTCAGCCTGCGCTCGAAGGGCCTCGTCGACGTCGGTGCCATCGCCCAAGGGTTTGGCGGCGGCGGCCACAGAAACGCGTCTGGCTGCGGTGTGCTCGGCGACATCACGGATCTGCGGGCCGACTTCCTGGATCGTCTCGAGCGTGCCGTCGCGCAGACCGATGTCCCGACCGCATCGCACGCCAGATGAACCGCCTTCGCCCCGACGCCACCATCGACGGGGTGCTCGTCATCAACAAGCCGGTCGGTCCGACGTCCCACGACATCGTGGCCTGCGCGAGGCGTGCGCTCGCCACATCGCGGGTGGGACATACGGGCACGCTGGACCCGAACGCCAGCGGCGTGCTACCGCTGGTCCTCGGCCGCGCCACTCGCCTGGCGCAGTTTCTGAGTGGCCGCGAGAAGGAGTACCTCGCGACGGTCCGCTTCGGTGTGTCCACCGACACTTACGATGCCGCCGGCGCGGTCGTGAGCGATCGGGGCCGAGTGCCGGCCATGGCCGAGCTCGAGACGGCGCTCGATGGGTTCCGCGGCACGTTCGAGCAAGTGCCACCACCGCACTCCGCAAAAAAAGTCGAGGGCGTGCGGGCGTACACGCGCGCTCGCGCGGCGGCGCCGGTGGCGCTCAAGCCGGTCGCGGTGACGGTGACGCGACTGGAGCTGCTGGGCCTGGAGGGCGCCGACCTACGGCTGCATGTGGAGTGCTCCGCCGGCTTCTACGTGCGGTCGCTCGCACATGACCTGGGGCAGGCGCTCGGCACCCACGCGCTGCTGGCGGCGCTGACGCGGACCAGAGCGGGGATGTTCGGCCTGGATCGGGCCGTCGACCTCGCCACGCTGACCGAGCGTCCCCAGGCAGCGCTGCAGGTGCTCTTCCCCATGGACGGGCTGCTGCCGGAGCTGTCATCCGTACAGCTGACAGCTGACGGAGCCGAGCGCGCCCGGCACGGCCAGGCGCTCGGGCCCGAGCATCTCGCCGCCGGCCTGCCCGCGACCGTCACTATCGTGCGTCTTCTCGACCCTGCCGGGCACCTCATCGGTCTGGCGCGGCCCGGCACCGCTCAAAAAAACACCACTCTGAGAGACACCGCTCCAGGAAACGCCGCTCTAGGGAACGCCGCTCTAGAAGACGCTGTTACAGGAACTTTGCACCCGTCGGTGGTTGTGGGCTAGACTTGAAGATTCGTGGCGATCGCCTGATCGCCACATACGGCGGCTTGGAGTGTCGGTATGTCCGCGCTCTCGGCCGTGCGTGGAGGTATGACGTGGCTCTGACGAAAGACCGTAAGACCGAACTAATCGGCGCGTACCAAACGCACAACGCCGATACCGGCTCCCCCGAAGTGCAGGTGGCCATCCTCAGCGAACGCATCAATTACCTGACCGAGCATTTCAAGTCGCACGCCAAGGATCACCACTCCCGTCGCGGGCTCCTCAAGCTCGTCGGCCAGCGCCGCCGGCTGCTGGACTATCTCAAGAGCAAAGATTCAGATCGATATGCCGAGCTCATCAAACGACTTGGCATCAGAAAGTAGCCCCCATCCATCTCTCCGCGGTTTGTGGGGAACGTGACCCCATCGAGGCTTCTTATGCACAAGCGTGAGCTCAAGATCGGCGAGCGGATTCTGTCTTTCGAGACCGGCAAGTTGGCCAAGCAGGCCGACGGTTCGGTCATCGTGCGCATGGGCGACACGATGGTGCTGGTAACGGCATGCCATTCGTCCAACCCTCGCGAGGGCATCGACTTCCTGCCGCTGACCGTCGACTACCGGGAATACACCTACGCGTCGGGCCGCATTCCGGGCGGCTTCTTCAAGCGTGAAGGCAAGGCGACCGAGAAGGAGATCCTGACCAGCCGCGTCATCGATCGACCGATTCGTCCGCTCTTCCCTGGCGGCTGGCACTACGAGACGCAAATCATCGCGTTCGTGCTATCGGCGGACACCGACAACGACTCCGACGTCCTGGCCATCACCGGCGCGTCGGCGGCGCTGGCCCTCTCCGAGATGCCGTTCGAAAAGACCATCGCGGGCGTGCGCGTCGGCCTGGTCGACGGCCAGTACGTGATCAACCCGACGTTCCCGCAGCGCAAGCAGAGCCGCCTGGATCTCGTCGTCGCCGGCAGCCAGGACGGCATCGTGATGGTGGAGGCGGGCGCGCAGGAGGTCAGCGAAGAAGAGACCGTGCAAGCCCTCGAGGTCGGCCACGCGGCCATCCGCGAGATCTGCGAGGTCATCGATGATCTGGCCAAGGCAGCCGGCCGCACCAAGCTGCCGAAGCCGACGGTCGCCGTCGACGAAGTATTCCAGCGCGACATCGAAGGCCGTATCGCGGAACCGCTGACGGAGGCGATGCGCATCAAGGCCAAGCTGGAGAACTACGCCAAGGTCGACTCCGTGCTGGCGGACCTGCTCGCGTCCTTGCCCGAGGACGTGGCGACGCGGAAGGACGAGGCGAAGGGCATCTTCAAGGCGTTCCAGGAGAAGGTGCTGCGCGACGAGATCCTCGAGCGCAACGTGCGCCTGGACGGACGCAAGTTCGACGAGATTCGCCCCATCTGGATCGAGTCCGGCGTGCTGCCGCGCGTCCACGGCTCGACGGTGTTCACGCGCGGCGAGACCCAGGCGTTGGTCACCGCGACGCTGGGCACCGCGGACGATCAGCAGAAGATCGAGAGCGTCGACGGCGAGATGTGGAAGCGCTTCATGCTCCACTACAACTTCCCGCCCTTCTCGGTCGGCGAGGTCCAGTTCCTGCGTGGCCCCGGTCGTCGCGAGATCGGTCATGGCGCGTTGGCGGAGCGGGCGCTCGCGCCGATGGTGCCGACCGAAGAGCAGTTCCCCTACACCGTTCGCATTGTCTCCGACATCCTGGAGTCCAACGGCAGCTCGTCGATGGCGTCGGTGTGCGGCGGCTCGCTGGCGATGATGGATGCGGGTGTGCCGATCAAGGCGGCGGTCGCCGGCGTGGCGATGGGCCTGATTCTCGACGAGAAGACCGGCAAGTACGCCGTGCTCTCCGACATCGCGGGCGCCGAGGACCACTACGGCGACATGGACTTCAAGGTCGCCGGCACGGCCAACGGCATCACCGCGCTGCAGATGGACATCAAGGTGACGGGGATCTCGTCGGAGATCATGCGCAAAGCGCTCCATCAAGCGCGCGAGGGCCGGCTGTTCATCCTCGAGAAGATGCTCGAGGCGATGCCGGGCGGGCATCGGCAGGCGATCTCGGCCTACGCACCTCGCATCGTCACCATCAGAATTCCGGTCGACAAGATCCGCGACGTCATCGGGCCGGGCGGCAAGATGATTCGCAGCATCATCGAAAAGACTGGAGTCAAGATCGACGTCGAAGACGACGGCCGCGTCAACGTGGCGTCGGCCGACGAGGCCGCGGCGCAGAAGGCCCTGGGGATGATCCAGGAGCTGACGGCGACGCCCGAGCTGAACAAGACCTACCTCGGCAAGGTCCAGCGCATCACCGACTTCGGCGCGTTCGTGGAGATCATGCCGGGGACCGACGGCCTGCTGCACGTCTCCGAGATCGCGAACTATCGCGTGAAGGACGTGCGCGACGAGCTGAAGGAAGGCCAGCAGGTGCTGGTGAAAGTGATCAACGTCGATCCCACGGGCAAGATTCGCTTGTCTCGCAAGGCCCTGCTTCCGCCCGAAGAAGGCGGCGCACCGCCGGCCGAGGGGGGTGACGAAGCCGCAGCGGCCGCAGCCGGTGGCCAGGCCCGCGAAGGCGGGCGCGAGGGCGGCCATTCTCGTGAGGGTGGTCGGGATCGCGGGCCACGCCGGGACAGAGGCCCGCGACGGTAAGCGTACACCGGCCTGAGACTCGAGGCCTGTGGCTCGAGGCCTGATCTGGCTGAGGCCCTGGGCCCGAGGCTCCTGCCGGCCTTGGGACCCAGGACCCAGGCCACACGCCTCAGATCAGACTGCCGAGGCGGCTTCGTCGTCGTACAATCGACACCGATGAGCCGACTCATCCTTGCGGTTCTGAGCCTCTTGGCCGCGGGCGCGACCGACGTCGCCATCGCGCAAGATCGGGCGCCCAGCCGCCGGGAATTCACGATCGTCGCCGAGAACTTTCGCTTCACCCCCGACAAGATCGAGGTCGGCGAAGACGACCTCGTGAAGCTGGCCCTTCGGGGCGTCGACCAACCCTACAGCTTCGTCATCGACGCCTACCGCATCGTCAAGCGCGTCGGCAGGGATCAGACCATCTGGTTCGAGTTCCGCGCCGACCAGCCCGGCACGTTCACGTTTTACTGCAACATGTCGGCGGACCCGCGGTGCAAGGAGATGCGCGGAACGCTAGTGGTGAGAGCCCGGTAGGGGCGGTTCGCGAACCGCCCCTACGATTGCGGCGATCCGCTCCTTGATCGGCGGGTGCGAGTAGAACAGCCATTGCACCGCCGCCGACGGCTCCTCCTCCGCCAGATTCTGCTGCGCCAATCGTTTCATCGCGGACACGAACGCCGCGGGGTTGCGTGTCGTGTCGACGGCATAGCGATCGGCGCGGCGCTCGTGCGCGCGCGAGAGCGCATTGACGATGGGCAGCGAGGCGAACGACCAGATGCCGCCAACGAGCAGCAGCAACGGCAGCCCGGCCGGATCGCCGACGCCGCGCAGGCCGAGCGGTGCCGCCAGCCGAGACAGGATCGCATCAGCGAGCAGGAACCCGCCAAACATCAGCGCCGCGTGCAGCAGTACCCCGCGCCAGAGATCTCGATGGACGTGATGCGCGAGCTCGTGCGCCAGCACCACTTCGATCTCATCGTCTGAATAGTCCGCCAATAGCGTATCGGAGAGCAGGATGCGCCGCGTCCGCCCGAGGCCGGTCAGTGCGGCGTTGGCTTTGCGCGTGTGGCCGCTCAGCGACCACTCGAACACACCGACGACATCGGCGCCGGCGCGCTGAGCCAGCGCCAGGAGTCGCTCGACGAGCGAAGGGCGGTCAAGCGGCTTGAAGCTGTAGAACAGCGGCAGCACGACCACCGGCGCCAATGCCACGAGGAGGATGAGGAAGCCGGAGAAGATGGCCGCCGCAATCGCCCACCACCAGCGCGGCGACCAGCCCATGGCGCCATAGACCACTGCCGCCGAGGCCATCGTGAACAGCAGGCCCAGCGCGAGAGCTTTGAGCTGGTCGGACATCCAGCGCCCGAACGTCTGGGTGGACAGGTTGTAGCGATGCTCGATGAAGAAACCTTGGTAGTACGCGAACGGAAGACCGACCAACGCGAGGAGGAGGGACAGCGTCGCCGCGATGATCGATGCGGTGACCACATCGGCCCATCGTCCGGGGACCGTCGCCGTCGCCATGAACACCGACTCCCGCAGCGCCACGGGAATGCTCGACATCGTGACGCCGAGCAGCAGCGCGCCCGCGGCGATGGTACCGAGAAGATCCGCGCGGCGGCGAAGCTGGTGGTAGCGGGATGCTTTCGTAACGTTCACTGACGAGAGACAGTCTACAACTGTCCCTCGTCGGCTTGGGGCTTGGGGCCTGGGGCCTGGGGCTTGGGGCTCAGGCTCACCAGCGCGGCACCCGCCCTGGGCTGGCTTTGGGTGGACCTACGTCCCGATCCTCACCCCGCCGTTCGTCGTCTCCGCGGTGACGCGAGCGCCGCCGCCGTTCAGTTTGCCGGCCACGCGCCGCCGGCTCTGCTCGCCTTCGAGCTGCAGCTCGAGGCCGGAGACGCTGATGCCGCCGTTGACGCAGCGCGCCGTCACGTCCGCGCGCGCTTCCTTCGGCAGCGTGAGGGTGACGCCGCCATTGACGCTCTTGACGTCGAAGGTGCCCGTGGACGGCAGGCTGGCGAACTCAATGTCGATGCCGCCGTTGGTGACCGACGCGTCGAGCGACGAAGCAGTCAGGCTCTTGCCGCTTACACCGCCGTTGGTAGCGCGGGCGCGAATCTCGCCGTGCAGGCCGGTCAGCCGCACGCCGCCGTTGACGGTGCGCAGATCGACGTTGACGCCCTTGGGCACCTTGATCGTCCACCGCAGCTCGTGCCCGCCGTGAACGTTCATGCGCGGCGCCCGGACCTCGACGCGCACGCGCGAGTCCGACGCCTCTTCGCGCATGTCCAGCTTGCTCAAGAGCTCCTGCGCGGCCTCGTCGGTCGTCGCCCGGGCGAGACGCTCGGCCCGCACCTCGGTCATCGGTCCATCGCCCGCTTCTGCGGTGATCCGGCCGTTGACGTTGATGATCTCCAGCCGCCCGCCATCGGCGATCTCGTAGGTGCGCACCCACTCATCTTTGGCTCGCCCCGACGCGACGTCGAATGAAAACCCGCCCTTGCCGTCAACGCTGATGTCGCAGGCCCCGGCGCCGAGCCCCAACCCCACCAGCACCAGCGCACGGGCCAGCGATCTGGTCGTTCGAAGATGCATGGTTCCCCTCCCGACAGTAGATACGGCTCACCCGGGCAATAGGTTCGGGAAACAGCTCATCTGGGCTGTGTCCCGTAGACTACAGGCCTCAGAGGTGCCCATGAACGGCCTGCTGCGAGACCTTCGCCATGCGATCCGTGTCTTGGCCGGGAGCCCGGGCTTTACCTCCACGGCCATCCTGACCCTCGCTCTCGGCATCGGGGCCAGCGTCGCGATGTTCAGCATCGTCTACGGTGTGCTCCTGCGCCCGCTCCCCTATCGCGATCCTGACCGGCTCGTCATGGCCCGCGCTGAAGTCACTGTCGCCGGCGCGCACAGGCCGGCTCCGTTGTCCATCCAGTCCGCCGAGCTGAACGCCTGGCAACAAGCACTCGACGGGCTCGCATCGACGGCGCTTTACACGGCAACAGATTCAGTGGCGCTATCCGGCGACCACGGTTCAGAGGTGCTGGACTCCGCGGTCGTATCCAACACCTTCTTCGCAACGATAGCCGGGCCATTCGTCGCTGGACGCCCTCTCGACGCGGCCGACGATGAAGCGCCGGTGGCGGTGATCAGCACGCGCCTGGCGCAGCGGCTGTTCGGCGGGGCTAGTCAGGCCATCGGTCGGCCTCTCCCGCTGAATCGCGGCGTGCTGGCAATCGTTGGCGTCGTCGACCGCACCTTTCAATTCCCGGGCGCTGCAGTCGATGTCTGGATGCCGGCTGGCTTCGTTCGCTCCGCAACATCTCGACCTAGCTTCTTCCAAGTCGCCGCGCGACTCGAGTCGGACGGCACCGTAGAAAGAGCGCGAGCGGCCCTTCACCCGATGTTCCAGAGCTCGATGGCCGGTCAGCGGCGCGGCAGCGACGACATTCGAACGACCGTCGTCGGCTTGTCGGACAGCATGGTCTCCGCGGTACGTCCAGCCCTGCTCATCCTGTTCACATCCGTTCTGATGGTGTTGGGCATCGCCTGCGGCAATCTGATCAACCTGCTCCTCTCGCGGAACGCCGCACGCGAGCGGGAGTTCGGGATCCGGCGAGCGCTCGGCGCATCGTCACGACGATTGGTACAGCAACTGCTCGTGGAGAGCGCGGTGCTGGGTGTCGCCGGAGCGATGTGTGGCGCTATCGTGGCGCGACTGAGCCTCGGCGCGTTGTCGCGATTCGCCGCCGACGTGATTCCCAGGCTCGACGCCATTCATCTCGATGGGCTCGCGCTGCTCTTCGCGGTGGGCCTCGCCATCCTGGCGACCGTGCTAACCGGCCTGACACCGGCGCTGCAGGCCGTTCGCGGAGCGACCCTACCCAATCAGGCCGCCACCGGCACGGCAACGCCGTGGCGCGCACGGCATCTTCAGCGCGCGATGTGCGCCGCGCAGGTGGCACTCGCCGTGATGCTGCTCATCGGCGCATCGCTGATGGGCCGGAGCCTCGTGCGGTTGCTCAACGTCGATCTCGGCGTGTCTACGGATCACGTTCTCACCGCCTCGCTGAACCTGGGGTTCGGCGGGCGGCCGCCGGATGCGGAGACGATCGCCCGGGTCGGTCGCGTGATCGATCAGGTTCGAGCGCTGCCCGGCGTGCGGGCCGTGGGAGCAGGCACGGGTCTGCCGCCAAGCGTCAGTCGCATGCAGGTCACGCTTCGGCGTTCCGGAGACAATATCGACTACCAAGCGGCGGCGGTCCCCGCCACACCGGGATATTTTCCTGCGTTGCAGATGCGGCTGATCAAGGGTCGCTTCTTCACCGACGCCGACGATGAGCGGCACCCTGAGGTGGTGATCGTCAGCGAGGCGACGGCGGCACGCTTCTTTGGCGCGGAGGACCCGATCGGTCGAACGCTACCGCTCCCCGTCCTCCGCAACGGCGTGAACAGCCGGGCCGAGATCACCGTGGTGGGTGTCACGGCGAACGTCAAGTACGCGGGGCTGGCTACGCCGCCCGATGACGTCGTCTATCGCCCCTTCGCGCAGCAGCCGTGGGTAGCGCCCTTCCTCGTCGTCCGCACCAGCAACGACCCCGGCGACTTGGCATCCGCGCTGCGACGAACCATCGCCGCGGTCGACAAGGGGATCGTCGTCTCGTCGATCGCCACGCTCGATCAGCTCGTGCTAGACGAAGCGGCGCAACCGCAATTCCGCACCGGGCTGCTGACAACGTTCGCCGCCTTGGCGCTCGCCATCGCCACGATCGGGTTGTACGGCGTCGTCGCCTACACGGTGTCGAGGCGGACCAGGGAGATCGGCCTTCGCATCGCGCTCGGCGCCACTTCGCGCGCTGTGTTGACGATGGTGCTCGCCGATGGCCTGCTCATCGCCCTCGTGGGAGTCGTCATCGGCTCAATGACCTCGTGGATGCTGGCGACCCTGCTGTCGGGACTGCTGTACGGGATCGCCCCGACCGATCCGGTCTCATTCCTGGTCGCCCCCGTCGTGCTCCTCGGTGTGACGATGATCGCCAGTTACATTCCGGCACGGCGGGCCGCGCGCATCGATCCCATGGGCGCGTTGCGGGCAGAGTAGCTCTCAAACGTGGCGCTCCAAGGAAGTGGGAACAATCAGCCTGGCGGCAGTGTCTAATCTGCGCGACGCGGAGGACGCATGGCCAACCTGCTTCAGGACGTCAAGTTCGCGCTACGACTGCTCGTTCGCCATCCGGCGGTCACGTTGGTCGCCGTCCTCTCGCTGGCGCTCGGCATTGGGGCCAACACCACCGTCTTCACGCTGGTGAACGCGATCCTGCTCAACCCGATGCAGGTGCGCGACATCTCACGCCTCGTGGCGGTGGGCACGAACGAGGTGGTGAACGGCGCGCCGGTCTTTCGCGGCGGCACCTCACGGCCGAACGCCCTCGATCTCCGCGAGCAGAACACTGTTTTCAGCGGCATGGTGCTGATCGGGTTCGCCCCGCTGTCGCTCTCCGGAAACGGCGAGCCCACGCAGCTTTTCGCGCAAATGGTCACCGGGAACTTCTTCGACGTCCTCGGCGCACGAATCGCCGCCGGGCGGACGTTCATCCCCGAGGAGGATCAGCAGGAAGGGGCCCATCCCGTCACGGTGCTGTCATACGGATTGTGGCAACGGCAATTCGGCGGCGCCACCGACCTCATCGGACGCGCCATCACCCTCAATGGCCATACCTTCACCGTGATTGGCGTCACCGCGGAAGGGTTCCGCGGCAATACCCCGGTCGGCGGCCCGGATCTCTGGGTCCCGTTCGCGATGCACAACGAGGTGCTCACCGGTCTCGGCGCCGAAGGATTCAACTCGCGGCGCGGGCTCGTGTATCAGGCCTTCGCACGACTGAAGGACGGCGTATCGCTGGAGCAGGCGCGGGCCAACGTGGACGCCATCGGCAAGGCGCTCGAGGAGGCCTTCCCCACCGACAACCGGGGTCGGACGTTCGCGCTGCAGCCGATGGCCGATGGCACCCTGCCACCGGCGTTTCGCCAGCAGCTGGTCTTGGCGGGCACGGTCGGGATGGTCGTCGTCGGGCTCGTGCTGTTGATCGCATGCGGCAACGTCGCCAACCTGTTGCTGGCGCGCGCCAGCACGCGACGCCAGGAAATCGCGGTCCGGCTGTCGCTCGGCGCGAACCGCGCGCGCCTGATGCGCCAGTTGCTGACCGAGAGCGTGATCCTGGCGCTGGCCGGCGGCCTCAGCGGCATCGTCATCGCATACTGGGCGCGCTCGGTCCTGTGGGCGTTCCGCCCGCCGTTCATGCAAGAGGGGTTCATCGATCTGAGCTTCGACACGCGCGTGCTCGCGTTCACCATCGTCGTGTCGCTGGTCACCGGCATTCTCTTCGGGATGATGCCGGCGCTGCAGTCGTCACGACCCGATCTCGTCACGGAGTTGAAGGAGCGCACGACGCTGTCCACCGGGAGCCGTTGGTACAACATCCGGCACCTCCTCGTAGTCGCGCAGGTGGCCCTCTCGCTGGTCGCGCTCGTGAGCGCCGGGTTGTTCGTCAAGAGTCTGGCCAACGCGCAGCGGACCGACCTCGGCTTCGATGCGGACGGGATGATGCTCCTCGGCATGAACGTGGGCACACAGGGCTTCAACGAGGCCCGCGGGCGCGATCTGTATCGGCGCGCGCTGGAGCGACTGAATGCCGTGCCGGGCGTGAAGTCAGCGACGCTCTCGACCGCGGTGCCGCTCTTTGCGGGCGGCTTCGCGCGCACCACGTTCCGCGACGATCAGGACATCAAGGATCCGCGCAACGGCCGGCTGACGCAGATCAACGAGGTCGGTGAGCGCTACTTCGAGACCCTTGGTGTTCCCATCCTGCGCGGCCGCGCGTTCACGGCAAACGATCGCCAAGGCTCGCCGCCCGTCATCATCATCAACGAAGCGATGGCCAAGCAGTTCTACCCGAACGAGGAAGCGCTCGGCCGTCATCTGCACATCATCAACCGCCCTCCTGGGCGCGAGATCGTCGGGATCGCGAAGACCATCAAGTACAACAGCGTCGGCGAGAACGAGACGGCGCACATGTACGTGCCGATCGAGCAGAGCTATGCCGTGCAGGTCACGGTGCAGGTCCGGGCGGCGGGCGATCCGGACGCCGTGCTGGGGACGGTGCGGCGGGAGCTGCAGCAACTCGAACCGTCGATGCCGCTGCTGAACGTCAACACCTACCGCACCGTGCTCAGGACGTCGTTGTGGGCGCCGCGGATGGGCGCGTCGTTGCTCGGTGTGTTCGGCGTGCTGGCGCTGCTGCTGGCGGCGATCGGCCTCTACGGCGTCATGTCGTACAGCGTCAGCCAGCGCACCCGCGAGATCGGCATTCGTATGGCGCTCGGCGCGCGCGATCTCGACGTGCGCAACATGGTCGCGCGGCAGGGGCTGCTGCTCGCGGCCGGTGGTGTCGTCCTGGGACTGTTTGCCGCCTTCGGCATGACCGGCCTCGTGACCAGCTTGCTCTTCGGCATCACCGGCGCCGACCCGCTCACCTTCATCGTGGTGCCGCTGGTGCTCCTGATCGTCGCCGCGGTCGCCACTTATCTGCCGGCATGGAGAGCCAGCCGCGTCGACCCGGTCGACGCGCTGCGTGTGTAGTCGCCGCGGCTTTCGAGAAAGCACCCCATGAGCAAGATTGGCGCTCGACTCGTTCTGCTGGCCGCGATGGTCGCGACGATCGGCTGCGATCGCGTCACGAAGCACATGGCGGCCACCACGCTCGCCGGGGCGCCGAGTCAGTCGTTCCTGCAGGATACGTTTCGGCTCGAATACGTCGAGAACAGGGGCGCCTTCCTCGGTCTTGGCGCCGATTGGCCGCGACCCGTTCGAACCGCGGTGTTCAGCGTCGGCAATGGCTTGCTGCTGATCGCGCTGACGTGGGTGGCGATCCGCGGGCACTTCCTGGGAGCCGCCCTGTTCGGGCTCGCGCTGTTCGTCGCGGGTGGCGCCTCCAACCTCGTCGATCGCGTGAGGTTTGGCGCCGTCGTCGATTTCATGAACGTCGGCATCGGCCCACTGCGAACCGGCATCTTCAACGTCGCTGACGTGGCGATCATGCTCGGCGCCGCCATCGTCGCGGTGGCCGGCTCTCGCCGTGGGGCCAGAGCCTAACCGACGCTTTACTGGAGTGTCAAGTGGAGCCTAGTTCAGCTGCATCGAGATCAGCTTCGACACGCCCGGCTCTTCCATCGTCACGCCGTAGAGACGGTTGGCGATCTCCATCGTCTTGCGGTTGTGGGTGATGATGATGAACTGCGTGCGCGCCAGCATGCCGCGCAGCATCTCCACGAACCGGCCGATGTTCGCGTCGTCGAGCGGCGCGTCGATCTCGTCCAGCAGGCAGAACGGGCTGGGCTTGTAGCGGAAGATCGCGAACATCAGGGCGATGGCGGTCAGCGCCTTCTCACCGCCGGAGAGCAGCTGCACGTTCTGCAGACGCTTGCCGGGAGGTGACGCGACGATATCGATACCGCTCTCCAGCGGATCGTTTTCGTCGAGCAGCGTCAGGCCGGCGCGACCGCCGCCGAAGAGCGTCGAGAACGTCAGCTGGAAGTTCCCGGCGATGGCGGTGAACGCCTCCCGGAACCGCGCGTGCGTCGTCTCGTCGATGCGCCGAATCGCTTCGTTGGTCTGCGCGATCGAATCGACGAGATCCTTGCGCTGCGTCGTCAGGAAGGTGTGACGTTGTTCGAGCTCGTCGAACTGCTCGATCGCCATCATGTTCACGGGACCGAGGCGATCGATTTTGCTCTTCAACTCGGTGATCGCTTCTTCGGCCGTCATCCGCACCGAACCGAGTTCGAGAGGTTCCGTGGGCTCTAGAGGTTCTCGGGATTCTAGAGGTTCTACGGGTTCGGTGGGTTCTAAGGGTTCCAGGGGTTCCGCCGCTGCGTCGACGGCTTCTTCATCCGGTTCCGGCGCCTCGGCGGCGCGGATCGCGCGGATGTCGGGCTCGACGGCGCCGGCCGCTTCCATCTGCTGGACCTCGACGTTCACCTCGTCCAAGGTGGTCGCGACGGCGTCCCAGCATTGCTGCGCCAGGTGACTGAGATCCGACTCCGCCGTGGCGCGCGTGACGTCGAGCTCGGCGGCCAG
>DAINCF010000141.1:0-14516 GCA_036732565.1 Vicinamibacterales bacterium | reverse complement strand
CAGCACCCCGTTGGGGCGCCACAGGGGGCCTTCGATGAAGGTGAAGCCGCCGGCCAGCTTCTCGACGCACGCATGCGCTGGCAGGAGCTCGTCAATCGTGGGATCGAGTCGAATGATACTCATGGGAATCCGCTCCCTCATCGTGGTCTGCGCCACGCTCACAACGGTTGCACCGCGATCGCGACCGCGCTCGGCGGCTCCACCTGCATCGGATTGCGCAGCGGGCGGCCGAAACCCTCGAACTGAATGACCATCACGTCCTGGTCGTGCAGGGTGATGCCCTCGCCAAAGCTCAGACCATCGGCGCCGTAATAGTGCACGTGCACGTCGCCAGGCCGCCGGTGGGCGTCGAACTTGAAGTGGTGATGCTCGATGTTCGCGAGGCTGTGGCACATCCCGCGTTCGCCGGTCGCGATCGACCGTGTCCAGATCGGCGTCCCGCCGCGCTCGACGGACACCGTGCCGCGCACAGCGTCGAACGCCGGATCCGTGACGAGCTCGGGACCGAGCGAGCAGGTGCGCAGCTTCGACGCGGCGAGATGCAGATAGTTCGTCTTCTCCAGCGTGTGATCGGAGAACTCGTTGCCCGCGGCGATCCCGATCCGGCGCGGGTGCCCGTCCGGATCGATCACATAGATGCCGGCGAGCTCGGCCTCTTCGCCACCGTCGCCGGCGAACGGTGGCACGACGAGCGGCTCACCCGGAGCCCGGAGGATCGTGCCGGTGCCTTTGTGGAACCACTCGGGCGCCGCGCCGATACCTCCCGCCGCGGGCCGGCCACCCTCGAGTCCGGACCGGAACATGCGCATGCTGTCGGTGAGATCGGCCTCGTCCTTGCCGTGCATCGCCTGCCGGGACGATGCGCTGCCCATATGCGTGAGCCCGGTGCCGGAGACCAGACAGCAGCCCGGCTCGTCGGGATGGTCAATCGGCGACATCAGGCGCCACGGCGATGCCCCTGTGTACACCGCGTCGTAGTCGAGCGACTCGCGGCCCACTCGCTCGCCAATGACCTCTTCGAGCGGACGGGCGCGTGCGATCGCGTCGCTGGCCAGGGCGTAGACCGAGTCGACGCCCTCCAGCAGGCGCAGGCGCGGCTCGTCGACCGCCGCGACGCGGCGCCGAGGGCCATTGCGGATTTGAACCAGGCGGCTCACGACGTGGCATTCTACATGTGCCGCGTGATTTCGTATCACGAAACTATGTTTCATTCGCGTGGGCGAGGCGACCAGCGGTAAGATACGCGCCGCATGCATATTCGACGCTGCGACCTCGCGTTCGGCGCCAGGCAGTAGGTGGAGCGTATGAACGGAATTACTACCATCTACCGAAAGCTCGGGGAGCAGTTTTCCGGCCGTTCCTACGGAACGGCCGCTTGTGATTTCCACGGTACATCCCACTAGATGGAGGCGTGTCGATGAAGCGGCTCTCTGTGTGGTCCCTGACGCTCGTCATCGCGGCCCTGACGAGTGCGGCGGTCGCCGTGGAACAGAACGGGACCGTTACCGATGCGGTGCTGCGCAACCCGCCCTCAGGCGAGTGGCTGACCTACGGCCTGGATTACGCCGAGACCCGCTACAGTCGACTGGACCGCATCAACGCCACCAACGTCCATCGTCTGACCCAGGCATGGACCTGGGATATCCGCGGACCGGGTGGTGCGGCCGGTCCCGGCTCGACGCAGATCGAGGCGACGCCGCTGGTGCACGACGGCGTCATGTACGCCGCCGGCGTCTGGAGCTATCTCTTCGCGCTGGACGCGCGCACCGGCGCTGTGAAGTGGACCTGGGATCCGGCCGTGGTCCGAGGTGGGATCGCGGCAGGTGGGCACACCGTCATCAATGGCTCCCCGACGCGCGGCGTGGCGATCTACAACGGGAAGATCTACGCCGGCTTGCAGGACGGCCGGCTCGTGGCCCTCGATGCTAAAACGGGCGATCTCATCTGGGTCCGCATGACGACCCCATACGGCAACTCCGAGTACGTCGTCACCGGTGCCCCACGGATCGTGAACGGCAAGGTCATCATCGGCAACGGCGGCGCCGAGTTCCATGGAGTTCGCGGCTACGTCACCGCGTACGACGCGGAGACCGGGAATCAGGTGTGGCGCTTCTACACGGTACCTGGCGACCCTTCGCTCCCGTTCGAGTCGCCGGCGTTGGAGAAGGCGGCGAAGACGTGGTCGGGAGAGTGGTGGAAGTACGGCGGCGGCGGAACGGCCTGGGACAGCTTCGCTTACGATCCCGCGGCGAACCTCCTCTACATCGGTACCGGCAATGGCGCGCCGTGGAATCACCAGTGGCGCAGCAACGGCGTTGGCGACAACCTGTTCGTGAACTCGATCATCGCGGTCAAGGCCGACACTGGCGAGTACGTGTGGCACTACCAGACCGTGCCGGCCGACGACTGGGACTACACCACGACGATGACGATGACGCTGGCCGAAATCACGATCGATGGTCGCCGGCGCAGCGTGATCATGCAGGCGCCGAAGAACGGGTTCTTCTACGTCATCGACCGGCTGACGGGCGAGCTGCTCTCCGCGGAGAAGATCACCGAGCATGTCACCTGGGCGACCCACGTGGACATGAAGACCGGCCGGCCGGTGGAAACGTCGATCGCCCGCTACGGCACGACCGGTGCGTGGATCTCGCCTGGCGCTGGTGGCGCACACAACTGGAATCCGATGTCCTACAGTCCCCTGACCGGCCTCGTGTACATTCCCGGGCAGAACACGCGCGGCTTCTACCAGCGAATGGAGTCCTACACGCCGCAGCTCGGTCAGTTCAGCACCGGAACCGTTCGAGGTCAGCCGTCCATCCCGCCGCCCCCGCCGCTGAAGCCGACCGGTTTCCTGATCGCCCGAGATCCCGCGACGCAAAAGGATCGCTGGCGCATCGAGTACGAAACCGGGCGCAACGGAGGCACGCTCGTGACCGCGGGCAACGTCTTGTTCAGTTGCCGTCGTGACGGCGTCCTCCTGGCGCACAACGCCGCGACCGGAGCGGTGCTGTGGGAAGCTCCAGTGGCCGAAGCGCCCGCCTCGCCGATGACCTATGAGCTCGACGGCCGACAGTACGTCACGGTCCTGACCGGACCACCGCCGGGCGCCCAAGGTATCGCGGGTCGCGTCTATACGTTCGTCCTGAACCCGTAAGAGCGCGGTGCGATTGCCGTAAGGTACGTAGCGCAGGCCTTCAGGCCTGCCACAATAGCGTGGTGCGTCGGCTCGCGCCCGTTCGCAGGCCTAAAGGCCTGCGCCCGTTGGCAGGCCTGAAGGCCTGCGCTACGTACAGTTTCGCAGCAGGAGCCCTCTATGAAACGTGGACGACCATCACTCCTTCTCGGGTCGGCTGCTTTCTTCGCGTTGACCGCGGCTTCGATCGGCGGCCAGCAGCCTCAGCCGGATCCAGCCAGTGTCTACACCGCCGCCCAAGCGCAGGCCGGCGAGACGGTGTACGCGCGGCAATGTGCCGGCTGCCATCAGGCCGATTTTCGAGGATCGGGTGACGCGCCGGGCTTGACCGGCCCCGACTTCACCGCGAAGTGGGGACCGCGAGCGGCGAACGAGTTGTTCACCTATGTCGTGCAGACGATGCCACCCACCAACCCGGGTTCGTTCGGTGAAGAAGGTGGGTTGGCGGTGACGGCGTACTTGCTGCAGATCAACGGGGCAGCCCCGGGCCAGGAGACGTTGACGCCCACGGTTGCGACGCCGATGAACACGCTGTTCGGCCGTGCGGAGGCGCCCGCGTCAGCAGGGTCCGGCGCCCAGGCCGCGATGCCCCTGGTGCTCGGCGCCGGCACCGGCGCGGGCCAGTCTCGAGGTGGCGCATCCACGAATCGAGGCGTGAGCGTACCTGGCGAGGTGAAGAACTATGTCCCCGTCACCGCCGACATGCTCAAGAGCCCGCCGCCTGGCGACTGGCTGATGTTTCGCGGCAACTATCACGGCCATAGCTACAGCCCGCTGGAGCAAATCACGCCGGCCAACGTCAAGGACCTGCAGCTGCAGTGGGTGTGGGCGATGAACGACTCGGGCGCCAACCAGACGACCCCGATCGTCCACAACGGCGTCATCTATCTGGCGAGCCCCAGCAACTTCGTGCAGGCTCTGGACGGCAAGACCGGCGACTTGATCTGGGAAACGCGCGTCGGCCCCGATCAGGCGCCGGGCTACGGCGGCATCCGCAGCATCGCGATCGCCGACGACAAGATCTTCTTGCCGGCGAGCAACGCACACATGCTGGCGCTCAGCGCGCGCACCGGCGAGATCCTCTGGGACACGCCCGCCGCGCCGGACGCCAACCGGGTCAACACCAGCGGCGCGATCGTGATCGGCGACAAGGTGCTGCAAGGGCTCACGGGCTGCCAGCGGTTCGACGGCCTGGGCTGCTACATCAGCGCCTACGACATCGCGAGCGGCAAGCAAGTGTGGCGCTTCTACACCGTTCCCCGCGAAGGCGAGCGCGGCAGCGAGACCTGGGGCAAACTGCCGATGAGCTTCCGGGCCGGCGGCGAAACCTGGATCGCGGGCACCTACGACCCGGACCTCAACATCACCTACTGGGGCGTCGCCCAGTCGAAGCCGTGGAACTTCCTCAGCCGCAATCTCTCGCTCCTCGACAAGACGCTGTACGCCAATTCCACGGTGGCGCTGAACCCTGACACGGGTCAGCTCTCGTGGTACTTCCAGCACGCGCCCGCCGAGTCGTTCGATCTCGACGAGGTGTTCGAGCGCGTCCTCGTCGACATCGGCGATCAGAAGGTGTCGTTCAACGCGGGCAAGGCCGGCGTGCTGTGGAAGCTCGATCGGCGAACGGGGAGGTTTCTCGGCTTCAAGGAGATGGTGGCCCAGAACGTCTGGTCCTTCATCGATCCCAAGACCGGCGCGGCGAGCTATCGGCCCGACATCTTCGAGATGAAGATCGACAAGCCGCTGTTCATTTGTCCGAGCACCGAAGGCGGCAAGAACTGGCAGGCGATGAGCTACAACCCGCAGATCAGAGCGCTGATCGTGCCCCTCAGCCAGTCGTGCATGGATTTCACGGCGCGCGTAGTCGCCCAGAAGGAAGGTGGCGGCGGCTCCGGCGGCGATCGGCTCTTCAAGCACATGCCCGGCAGCAACGAGAACGTCGGCAAGCTCGCGGCCTACGACGTGCAGACGATGCGAGAGCTGTGGAAGCACGAGCAGCGGGCGCCGTACCTGACGGCGGTGCTGTCGACGGCCGGCGGCCTGGTCTTCGCCGGCGATATCGATCGATACGTGCGGGCGCACGACGTGAAGACCGGCCGCATCCTGTGGGAGACGCGGCTCGGGACGTCGGCTCAGGGATTCCCGGTGAGCTTTGCCGTCGACGGCCGCCAGTACATCGCGGTGATGTCGGGTCTCGGCGGCGGCAGCCCGCGCAACGTGCCGGCCGCGATCGTGCCGGACATCAAGATTCCGCAGAGCGGGCAAGCGCTTTACGTGTTCGCGTTACCCGAGAGGCAGCCGATGTAGGGCGGCTCGCGAGCCGCCCCTACGGGACAGGCGCCCGATGTAGGGGCGGCTCGCGAGCCGCCCCGCTCACTCGAACCGCTCGAGGCCTCTTGGCTTCCAGACCTTGTTCGACTCGGGCCGTAACAGGTATCGAATCAACGCGCGCGCATCGTCGGCGTGCGTGGATCTGGCCGATACCGCGAGGGCAGAGTCGATCCACGCGCCAAGTTCGGCCGGCAGCGGACCAACGAGCTCGATTTCCTTGTAAGGAAGAATCTGGCTGATGGTCTGAATCGCCATGTCGCCCTCGCCGCGCGCCAGCGCCTGGCCACCTTCGCCGTTCGTGCTGGCCGGAGCATTGACGCCCGCGAACTCGGGCCGCTTGAGCACGTCGTCGATCAGCAGCGCCACCATCGTGCGCGAAGCCGGATTCGAGCGCATGACGGCCTTCGCGCTCTTGAGCGCCGCGGCGAACTTCTCGACGGTCGAGATGTCGGGCTTGGGCGCGCCGGCGCGCACCGCGAGCCCCATTCGCGTGCGGCCGAGCGGGTTGAACGTACCTGGCACGATGCCGCCGTCCAACGACACGTTCGCCATCAACTGCAATGGCAGCGCGATGACATCGGGCGGCGGGGTCTTTTTCGCGATCTCCGCCACGATGGTGCCCATCCCGACGGTGACGATGCCAACCTTCTTGCCGGTTTCCTTCTCGAACTCGGCGGCGATGGTCGAGAGGCCAGAAGAAAACACCACACCTGGAGTGATGACCCTGATATCTGCGGTCGCATACTCGCCGGCGGTCGGCGTGAACACAGCCGGGGCGTTTTGCCCCTGACCGAGAACCTCAGAGGCGATAATCCCCGACGCGACCAAGGCGATTGCGAGACCGGACACATGACTGCAGCGCACCTGGCACCTCGTTTCGTGAGCGAAGAATCGTACGACAGATTCATACACCGAATTGCCCGGCTTCGCCGTTGAGCTTGCTCGTCCGTAACGTCAACTTGGCGTATCTTGCTGGTGGCATGGCCAAGAAGAAGAAGGCAGTCCGCCGGAAGAAACCGGCGGCGGGATCGATTGGACTCTCGGCCGCCGAGACACGCACCGGCACCGGCGAGGCCGATGTTCTGGCGCCGGTCGTCGAGCGCGATGGTGGGGTCGTGCTCGGCACCTACCGCGATCCATTTGGCGGCACGCCCGTCTTGGTCGTCTCGCTGCCCATCGACCAGGTCGAGCCGACGCCGTACCAACGCGACCCTTCGGATCCACACGTCAAGCAGTTGATGACGGTGATCGAGACGCTCGGGCGCTTCCTGGATCCGCTGATCGTGGTTCGCCACAAGGATCGCTACTGGACGCCCAACGGCAATCATCGGCTGCAGGCGATGCGTCGCCTGGGCGCGAAAGCGGTGGTGGCCCTGCTCATCCCGGACGCGGGCGTCGCCTACCAGATCCTGGCGCTCAACACGGAGAAGGCGCACAACCTGCGCGAGAAATCGCTGGAGACGATCCGCATGGCCCGCGCGCTCGCGGATGACGTGCGCGAGCCGGAAGCGGCGTTCGCGTTTCAGTTCGAACAGCCCTCGTATCTGACGCTGGGCGCTGCCTACGAGTCACGCCCGCGCCTGAGCGGCGCGGTCTACCAATCCGTGCTGCGCCGGATCGAGGACTTCCTCGACACGCCGCTCTCGAAAGCCATCAAAGAACGGGAGCGGCGGGCCGGCCTCGTCCTCGCGATCGACGACCGCGTCACCGCGATCGTCGGCAAGCTGAAAGCGAAAGGATTGACCAGCCCGTACCTCCGCCCGTTCGTGACTGCCCGCATCAATCCGATCCGCTTCTCCAAGGCCACCAGCTTCGATTTCGACGAGGTGCTGGAGAAGATGTCGGCGGCCGCGGGCAAGTTCAACATCGACAAGGTGAAGCCCGAGGAGGTGACGCGAGCGGCGGGCCCTCCGGTCGAAGAGGAGTAGCCGCTCCACTCGGAAGAAGGTCTCAATTCGCGATGGGCCCGAACGCCTTCACCTGCTCGAGAATCACTTTGCGATCGCCGACGATGACGATGATCATCTCCTCGTCACGGAGATACTTCTGCGCCATCTGCTGGATGTCGCGCGGCGTGAGCGCGTTGACACGCTGCACGTAGCTGCGCAGGTAGTCCTCGCCCAGCCCGTACTGATCGAGAAACACGAGCTGGCCGGCAATGCCTGGACGCGACGAGTTCTGCAGGACGAACGTCCCTGACATGTAGCTCTTGACGGCGCGCAGCTCCTCTTCGGAGGGCGGCGACTCCTGGAGCCGATCGATCTCGTAGAAGATCTCCTTCAACGACGCGCCGGTGACGGCCGTGGTGACGTCCGCGATCTGCACGAAGTAGGCGGCGCCGAGCCGCGAGCTGATGGCGCTCGCCGGCGAGTAGGTGTAGCCCTTGTCCTCGCGGATGTTGCTGGTGATCCGGCTGCTGAAGTAGCCGCCCAGCAGGGTGTTGGTCACGAGCAGCGGCAGGTGGTCCGGCTCCTTCGGCGTGACCACGGGGTTGCCGAGGTACAACGTCGACTGCACGGCGCCCGGCCGATCCACGATGTGGATGGCGCGGCGCGTGTAGGGCCTCACCGCCGGGTCGGTCGGCGGCGCTCCTCGTGTCCATGTCGTAAAGGTCGCATCGATCGCTTTGCGCACCGCCGCTTCGTCGAACCGACCGACGACGTAGAGGGACGCTCGTGCCGCGCCAACGCTGCGATCGTAGAAGGCCTTGACCTGTTCGAGCGTGTACGCCTCGACCATGGCCTCGGTGGGGAACAGGCGGCCGTACGGCTGCTCGGGATACATGACCTTGCGGAAGGCTTCGAGCGCGAGCTGCTGGGGCTGGCCGCGCGCGATCGAGAGGCGGCGCAGCGCGTCCTTCTTCAGACGAGGCAGCTCGGAGCCGGGGATTGCCGGACGAAGGGCGACGTCGCCGATCAGCGAGACCGCGTCGTGCGCGAATTCGAACAGCACGTCGCTTCCGACGGTGAACTGGTTGGCGCCGACGGTGATCTCGACCGACCCGCCCATGCGCGCGGCGGCCACCGCCACGTCCTGCGCGCTCTTCGTGCTCGTCCCCTGTTCCATCAGATCGCCGGCGAGGTCGGCCAGCCAGACCTCGTTCGGTTTCTCGTCCACATTGCCCGTCTTGATGACCAGCCGGAGCGTCGTCTTCGGCACGTCACCGTACTGCACGAGGCGAACGTCCATGCCGTTCGGGAGCGCGTAGCGCTTCACCTCGGGCAGCGAGAACGGCCGCGGTTCGCCCGGCGCCGGTGGCCGCTCCTGCGCGAGCGCCGCGGCGGTGAGCACGAGCACGCCGGCCAAGCCTCGAGCGATCGCCCTCACTGCTTCCCCCCGGGTTGGGCGACCAGCACCGTGCGATTCGTCGTTCGCAGGTACTCGCGCGCTGTTTTCTGGATCAACTCCGGCGTGACTGCAGCGAAGCGCTCGTCGATGCGGTTGATGCGCCCGGGGTCGTCGAAGAACAGCGCGAACGACGCCAGCAGGTCGGCCCGGCCGAACCCGAAGAAGCCTTCTACCGCATCGTAGAGCGTCGAGCGCATCTGCGTGCGCGCGAGCTGCAGCGTCTGCGGGTCGAGCGGTTCGTTCTGCAGGCGCGTCACCTCGCGGTCGATGGCCTGCACCACGGTGTCGGCCGGCGTCGCCGCATCGTGGAAGAGGCTGATCGTGTAGAGCGTCGGCCCTTCGATGTTGAACATGTTGCCGAGCAGGTTCATCGACGCATTGACCTCGCCGGTGATGCCCGTGTCCTGCACCAGCGCCCGATGGAGCCAGCTCGCCCGTCCCTGGGCGAGCACCTGATCGATCAGCGCCAGCGCGAAGTACTCGTTCGAGTCCCGCGGTGGTGCGTGATAGCCGACAGCCAGTCCCGGCCGCGGCGCGCGCGGATAGGGCTCGACGAACCGCTTCTCCTTTTCCTGACGCGGCTCCGAGATATCCGGCGGCTTCGCCAGCGTGGCCGCGCTGATGCTGCCGAAGTACTTGTGAATCCAGTCTTTCGTGCGCTGGACGTCGATGTCGCCGACCACGACGACCGCGGCGTTGTTCGGCCCGTAGTAGGAGCGGAAGAACGCGCGAACGTCGTCCAGCGAGCCGGCTTCCAGATGGGCGAGGTCACCATAGAAGTTGTGCGCGTTGTACCAGTTCTCGTTCGCCTTCTGTGGCAGATCGAGCCAGGGGAAACCTCCGTACGGCTGGTTCAGGACGTTGACCTTCACCTCGTTGATGACGACGCCCTGCTGGTTCTTCAGGTTCTCGTCGGTGATGCTCAGGCTGCGCATCCGATCCGCTTCGGCCCACAGCATGGTCTCGAGCGCGTGCGCGGGAACGATCTCGAAGTAGTTGGTGAAGTCGAAGCGGGTCGATCCGTTCAGCACGCCGCCGTTCGATTGGATGAGGCGGATGAACTCCATCTTGCCGAGATTCTGTGACCCCTGGAACATCATGTGCTCGAAGAGATGCGCGAAGCCGGTGCGATCCTTGGGCTCGTTGCGGAACCCGACGTGGTAGTAGACCGCCACCGTGGCCACCGGCGTGGTGCGCTCGACGGACAACACCACCTTGAGCCCGTTGTCGAGTTTGAAATACTCCACCGGGACGTGGAGCGACGGTTTCGTGTCTTTACCCGCCGCCTCGGGAGCCGGGGCCCGCGATTGCGCGCGCCCGGTTGTGACCAGTGTTGTGACGACTGCCGCCACGAGGAGAATCCGAGCGTCTCGTTCTCGCATGACCAGCCTCATCCTCCTAGGTTACCTGCATTGCTAGGAGCTTCGACGTATACACAGGCCGCGGCGTTCGCGTGGCCTTGGAGCGCGTTGCGAACGATCGATGGCGTACGTAGCGCAGGCCTTTAGGCCTGCCCCAACGGTGCGAGCCTACGCCCCAACGGTGTTCGGCAGGCCCGAAGGCCTGCGCTACGTACCTACCGGCGTGTGACTTCTGTCTGTTCGAGCCGCTCACGCAGCGCGGCGAGCTCCCGCTGCAGACGCTGGACTTCGGCGACGATCAGCGTCGGGAGCACGTGGTACATCACTGTTTCGGGCTCGCCGTCCGCGCCATAGGCGACGAGCTCGGGTAACACAGTGGCGACTTCCTCGGCGATCAGTCCGTACTGAACGGGCTTGGAGCCATCGGCAAACGGCGTGCGATATTGGAACTGCACCGGCCGCAGCGCCTGCAGTCGCATGGCAACCTCACCAAGATCCGCAACCTGCTCCTTGCCGCGGATGGACGACGAGATCGTGCCGAGCTGCCCGGCACCGTCGACCACCACCGGCACGGCGTTCGGCACGCCGGTCGTGACGGCTCGAACGCCCGCCAGGAACGTCCGCGTTTGGCTGGCACCGCCGATGCGTGTGGTGTTGCTCTCCGCTTCTTCGCCGTTGCTCGCGATGTAGACGTTGTAGCCGCCGCTGTCGTTGGAGTAGCCGGCGTAGTAGCCAAGGGCTGTGTTCCCATAACCTTTCGTTCTGGTGAGCGCGTTGAACCCGACCGCGGTGTTGGCGAAGCCGTCGACGTTGTCGGAGAGGGCCGAGTTCCCCACGGCGGTGTTGTTGTTGCCGACAGTGGTGTTACGCAGCGCGAAGCGGCCGACCGCAATGTTCGACTCTGCCGTCGTGGCGGCTCGGAGGGCTGCATCGCCCACGGCCAGATTGCCCCTCGGGGCGTCCTCGCGCAGGTGCAGCTGTCTCGCGAGCTCGACGAGATCGAGCTGAAGGGAGAGGTTCCCGGCACTGCCGCCACCTGTGATCCCAGGTCCGGTGGAGATCCCCGTGATGCCTCCACTCGGCCGACAGGCGACTGAGCCATCGGGGTTCACGCCGACCATCGCCGAACCCGCGGCACACGATCCGCCGACGCGGAGTTGAATCTGGGTCGGGTCGACCGCGACCGCACCGATCGCCCCGCCGAGCGGCCGCGGGCTGCCAGCCGTCGCAGGGCCTGGGGTGAACGCCAATGTACCGATGTTGCCGGCGCTGTCACGCCACGTGCCGCCCAAGTCGGACGCGCGGAGCCTCGCATCGACATGCGCGGGCGTGGCGCCTGGCGCGGAGACGATGGTGAGGCCAAGCCCGATCGATCCGTCTGGATTCGGGAACGCCGTACCGATTGCCGATGCGCTCTCGCTCGCACCGCACTGATCGTCGGTGCCTTCGAGGCGATAGGTGCCGCCGCTCTGCGCGACAGCGAGCGTCACGACGTTGCAGTACGGCTGGAGCTGCCAGCGGAACGTGCCGAGCGTCTGCGCGAACGCCGGCGTTGACGAGAAGATCAAGCTCAGCACGACGAGGAATCGTTGGCTCATGGCAATCACCGGCGTGTGATTTCGATCCGATCGAGCCGTTGGCGCAGCGTCTCGAGCTCGGCCTTCAGGAGTTGGTTTTCGAGGGCGAGGGCTTTCACGCCCGCGAGGGCGATGCCGTCGGCGTCGATGGTACTGATGCGCAGCGGGTCTTCGCCGAGACCGAACGCGCTGTGGAAGTCCTGCGCCGTCGGTCCGACGTGGCGGATGGCCGCGTCCTGCGCCTTGTAGTTCCACTCGCGGATCGGCATCCGCGCAAGCTTCGCCAGTACATCGTCGCTGTCGAGGTCGCGGAAGTTCTCCTTCATGTTGACGTCCGACACCGATGCCCACGCGCTCGCGCCGGCGGCGAGCGACACGCCACTCGACAGCTCGAGGTTCGAGAAGAATCGCGCGCCGCCGGTCACGCGTGCGAGAAACTGGTTGCTCGCATTCGACGTCACGGTCGTGGATGCGTCGCCTGCGGCGTCCCCGAAGACGAAGGATCCGCCCGCAGTCGCCGATGCATGTGTGCCCAACACCACGCTGCCGTAGCCACCGGCACTGACCCTGCTGCCGATGGCCACGTTATTCGTGCCGTTAGCGACAGCGTCCATGCCCATGGCGATGCTCTGGTGGCCTAGCGCCTTTGCGTTCCGGCCAACCGCAAAGCTCTGCTCGCCCGACGCCGTAGAAAGCCCGCCGAGTGCGGTGCTTTGCGGGCCGATGGCCTTGCTGCCGTCTCCCATCGCCACGCTGTAGGCACCGCTGGCGGTCGTGGCCTGCCCGAGCGCCATGCTCGAAAACCCACTCGCCGTCGATTCGTTTCCGAACGCAATGCTGTAGGGACCGCTGGCCGTGGTTAAGCGGCCCAGTGCCGTGCTGCCCGGACCGCTGGCGAGGGTATTACTGCCGAGCGCCACGCTGTATCGTCCGACGTTCGCCTCGTCCCACGACGGGCCCGTTACCGAGCCAGCGCGGAAGGCTGCCTTGCTTGGGTGCCACATCATGCGGGTACCTGCGCCCGAGGCCGGGATCACACCGGTGTTCTCAGAGCCGCCAGCGAGGAAGCCACCGTCAGGCCGGAGAAGAATCGACGAGGGAATCAGCGAGGCCGACGGTCCAGGTCGTGGGGGACCGGCAGCGCCCGCGCCTGGGGTGAACACGAACGTGCCCGAATGGCCGGCGTCATCCTGCCAGGTGCCGGCGAGTGTGGCCGGGTTCAGCGGCACAGCCACGTGCACCGGCGCCGCACCGGGTGACGCCACGATGTTGATGCCGAACGCCACGGTGCCATCCGGATTCGGTACAGCGGTTCCGGTGAGTGGTGCGCGCGTCGCCGCGCCACACTGGTCGTCGTATCCATCGAGGGTGTAGACGCTGCCGCTCTGGCTCACGATCATCGTCAGCACGTTGCAGTACGGCTGCATCTGCCAGCGAAACGTGCCGAGCGATTGCGCGGCCACGGGGCTGACGGTCCAGGATCCGAGCATCAGCAGCGCCGCGAGAAGGGAGCGGGTCATCGCACCGCTCCCGCATTGGCGCGAATAAGCACGATCTCTTGCTCGAGCGTCTGGATGCGCGTCGCATATGCGCGGAGACGCGCCTCGAGCGCCTGGATGGCCACAAGCGCGATGCCATCGGCGTCGACGCTGCTGATGCGCCGCGGATCCTCACCAAGGCCGAACGCGGCGTGGAAGTCCTGCGCCGTCGGCCCGACGTGGCGGATGGCCGCGTCCTGCGAGGTGTAGTTCCACTCGCGAATCGGCATACGGGCGATCCGCGCGAGCACGTCGTCGCCGTCGAGATCGCGGAAGTTGGCCTTCATGTTGACGTCGGACAGGGCGCTCCAGCTGCCGCTGCCGGCGGGGAGGTAGGCGCCCGACGTCATCGCCGCGTTGGTGTAGAAGCGCACGCCACCGGCGGCCCGTGCGGCGAACGAGTTCGCGGCCGGTGCGGTGAGCACAGTCGTCGTCGACGCGTCGCCAAAGAGAAACGAGCCGATCTCGGAAAAATTAGTGCGGGCGTACGAGCCGAGTACGATGGAGCGATCGCCGATGGCGGCCGTTTCCGTGCCGGCTGCAAACGTCCCAACCCCGAAGGCGGCCGCTTTCACGCCAAGGGCGGTAGAGGCAATGCCAGAGGCAGTGGTTTGCGAGCCGGCGGCGAGTGACGCGGAGCCAATCGCCTTGGTCGAGATGCCGAGCGCGACGCTGGCGACGCCGGTGGCCTCGGTCTCCTGGCCTTGCGCGAACGCCTGTTCGCCGCCGGCGAAGACGTTGAGTCCAGTGGCGAACGCGTTCTTGTTGCCCGTCCGCGCACTCTCGCCGAATGCGGCGCTGTTGTCACCGAGCGCCTTGGTGTTCAACCCGAACGCCGCGCTGCGAAATCCGACATTGCCATTGTCCCAGGCATCGGCGGCCGCGGAGGTCACCTCGCCCGCCCGGAACGCGGATTTGCCCGCGTACCACATCATGCGCGCGCCGGCGCCAGTCACGGGCGGCGGTGCGTTTGCTGCGAGTCCGCCGCCGGCAACGACCCCGCCATCGGAGAACAACTTGATGGTCGTCGGAATTACGGGAATCGCTGGCGGCTGCGGCAACGGCCGTGGCGTGCCGCCGGTGCCGGCGCCCGGCGTGAACACGAAGTTGCCGCTGCCACCGGCGCTGTCACGCCACGTGCCGCCGAGGGTGGCCAGGTCGATCG
>DAINCF010000140.1:0-14517 GCA_036732565.1 Vicinamibacterales bacterium | reverse complement strand
GAGATCGAACCGGTTCGTGGGCGCATGGCGTTCGATGGGTCGTCCGTCGCGCTCGACGGGGTGAGCCTGACCACGCGCGAAGGCCGCTTCATCGTCAACGGCACCGTACAGCGAGTGCTCGATCAGCCGGCACTCGATCTGCGCTTCGAGGGCACGGCGGATGTCGCGCGGGCGGCTGAGTGGGGCACGCTGCCCATTCAGGTCGGCGGCACCACGGCTGTGCAGGGCACCATCGCCGGCCCCGCCGGCAACCCGACGATCACCGTCGAAACCGCGTCCGACGCCATTCGGATCGGCGGCCTCGAGCGCGCGGCGGTGCAGGCCCGCGTCAACATCACGCCGAGCTCGTTGGTGGTCGAGCGAGCGTCCGTTCGCGAGGGGGCGAGTGTTCTCGAGGCCACGGCCAACCTCGAGTTCGGCGAAAGCGGTGCGACCGACGTGAAGGCGGAGTGGCGCGACCTCGACATGTCGATGGTCCTGCGGTTGCTCGAGCAGAAGGATCCTCCTCGCATCGCCTCCGCACTCAGCGGACGCATGACGTTGCAACGCCGCGGTGAAGGCCCGCTGGCGCTCAACGTCGAAAACCGAGCGACGGCTCCGAATGCATTGCCTCGCGAAGCGGCGTCGTTGAGCGGCACGCTGTCGCTCGACATGCGCGACGGGCGATGGACGGCGAAGCAGACGCACACGCTTGGCGGGCTCAGCGTCGACGGCACGGTCGGCGGGCAGATCACGGACAACGACTTCGCGTCGGCCACCATCGACGGGACGCTTGTGGCCAGCGGGCCCGACGTCGCCGCGGCGTCGAACGCCATCGAACACCTCAACGTGGATGTTCCGGCGATTGCGACAGAGCTCCGCGGTCCTTTGCATGCCGCCGTAACGCTTGGCGGCCGTATCGATGCGCTACAGGCTCGTGCCACCGTCTCGAGCGACGCGCTCGTGGTGCCTGGCGTGTCGCCTGCGGCCATCCATGCCGAAGTCGCGGTGACCCCCGACCGTGTGGATGTGCCCGCACTCACCGCGAGCATCGGCCAGGCAACGCTCACCGGCAACGCCAGCATCGACCTCACCGGCAAGACGCTCGGCGGGCGCTTTTCGCTCGACGCGCCGAACGCCGGCGAGCTCCTCACGAGTCTTCCGGAGAATGCGCAGATTGCTGGACCGATCACGGCGACGGCCACGTTGGGCGGCTCGACCTCGGCGCCAGAAGTGAAGGCCGAGCTCGAGGGCCACGCGCTGACGGTCGCGGGTCAGGCCGTCGATCGGCTCATGACCAGCGCTCGCATCACAACCGACACGGCGTTCGTCGAAGCGTTCAACGTCACGGCGGGCATCGGTACGCTGTCGGGCTCGGGCAGCTATGCCTGGGAGAAGCACGCCTACACGGCGAAGCTCGAGGGCCGCGATCTCATGTGGAGCGGACGGCTTGGGGGCGACGCCGAGACCGAAGTCCGGATCACGCAGCTCACGTTCGCAGGCAGCGGCACCGTGGATGCGCCCGGAGGCAACGGCAAGATTGCCTTTCACCTTGCCGGCGGCCCCGCCGGCGACATCGTCGAGCAAGGCGAGGCGGACGTCGCGCTCGATGGCACCAACGCGATTGTCGACGCGCGCGTGCCCAACCTTGGTGCTCAGATCAATGCAAAAGTGCTCACCAAGGCGCCGTATACGTTCGACGCGATCGCCGACATCAAGCAGCTGGATCTTCTCCCGCTGGCGAACATCGCCGGACTTCCTCCCGGCGGGGTGCTCGGTCGGTTGACGCTGTCGGCCACCGCTCACGGCGAGGCCGGCGATGCCGCTGAGACCACGGAGGTCGCCGCGAGCCTGCAGCAGATCGCCGCGACCGTGGGGGAGGTGCCCATCTGGCTGCCGACTCCGGCCAAGGTGTCGTGGCGGAAGGACGACCTTCGCGTCGACGCGCTGACGCTCGGCCTTGGCAGTGGCATGCTCACCGCGAGCGGTCGCTTGGCCCCGGGCGCGGATTCGCAGTTGACGAGCACGTTCAAAGGTGAGCTCGGCGATCTCGTCCGAGCCGCGCGCGGTGTCAGCACGGACGTGCCGGCGGATCTCAGTGCCAGCGGGGCGATCGATGGCTCGTGGCGATCGACGGGTGGCATCGATCGATCGTCGGCCACGGTGACGCTGACTGGTGGGCAAGTTGCCTGGGCGGATGTTCCGCCCATCACCGCGCTCGCTCTCCAGGCTGGCTTCGACGGCGCGACGATCACGCTGAGCTCGCTGACCGGGACCTGGCAGGACGGCGCCATCAGCGCAACAGCGACGCTTCCGCGCGGGATCCTCGACGGTTCTGCTCCCGGCGCTCAAGCGACCACTCGAGGGCATGCGCAGGTCAAGGTCACCGGTTTGACGCAGGACGCGCTCCGCCCGTGGCTCGACTCCGCGACGATGGCGCGCATTACCGGACGCGTCTCGGCCTCGCTCGACGCGGACATCCTCGGCACGGGCGTGAACGACATCGCCGGCGCGCTGGTGCTGGACGAGGCCGCGCTCAACCTCGCCGACATCGCCGTGCAACAAACGCGGCCAACCAGGCTCGGCATCAAAGACGGCCGCGTCACGATGGACGATGTGGCGTGGACGGCCGGTGGCGGCCCGCTGGGGCTCACCGGAACCGTCGTCCTCGACGCGCCGGAAGGGGCCACGCTGGACCTGGCGTTGAAGGGCGACCTCAACATCGGCCTCCTCTCGGCGTTCGCGCCGACGACCTGGACGGCAGGGAGCGCGATCATCGACCTCACGGCGACCGGTACCGCCAACGACCCCGACGTCAAGGGTCGCGTCGACCTGCAGAACGGTGAGGTAGCCGTGTTCGAGCCGCGCCTCATTCTGTACGACCTCAACGGTGTGATTGCGTTGGATCGCAGGAATGTCCGCTTCGGCGGGATCGCCGGTAGCTTGAACGGCGGATCGTTGAGGCTGGATGGCCAGCTTGGCTTCGGCGGCGGCAGCGAGAACACCGGACAACTGATCATCGAGCTCGGTCAAGTCGCACTCGAGTACCCGGCGGGATTGCAAAGCGAGATCAATGGCCTGCTCACGTTCGGACCGCGCGGTCAGGACTGGCTGCTCGGCGGCGACGTCCGGATCGCCCGCAGCTCGTATCGTGAGAACCTCAGTTTGCCCGCGCTGGCCGCGGCGCGGCGGACCCGACCGCCGGTGGCGGTCGACGCGGAGCCGACGTTTCTGGATCGCTTGCGGCTCAACCTGTTCGTCGTGACCGAAGAGGATCTCGCCGTCGACAACAACTACGGCCGCCTGGCGGCAGGGGCCGCTGTGCGGGTCGTGGGTACAGGAACCGAGCCAGCACTCAACGGCAGAGTGACGTTGCAGGAGGGCGGGGAAGTCTTTCTAGCCGGGCGGACCTTCCGGGTCGAGCGCGGCGCCATCTCGTTCACCAACCCGTCGCGGATCGAACCCGAGATAGACATCGAGCTGCGAACGCTCGCCGGCCGCGCCGATGTTGCCGTGACCCTCAACGGAACCCTCGATCAGTTGAAGACCGAAGTCCGCTCAACCACCCCGGATGTCACCGACCGGCAGGCACAGGAAGCGCTCTACGGCAGCCTCGGAGCCGAGGACGCAGCGACACTGCTTTCTGCTGAACTGCTCGGTGCCACAGGACGGGCAGTCGGTTTGGATACGCTGCGCATCGAGCGCGGTGTCGACTCCGAAGAGGTTCGCAACGATCCCACGCTGATCATCGAAGAGCTCAACGACGATCCCTCGACGCGTTTGACTCTGTCGAAACGCATTCGGCCGGATGTCGAGCTCATCGTGTCTCGCAGCCTCCAGGAGAGCAGTGGAGTGTCGGCGGCCGTCAGCTACATGATTCGCCGCAACATCGAAATCCGCTTGAGCCAGCGGGAGACGACCGATCGTGCGCTGGCGGTGCGGCACGAGATCACGTTCGGCGGCGGGCGGGCACAGCGGACGTCCGATCAGACACCTCAACCGCGCATCGCGGCGATCCAGATCACTGGGGATCCGGGCTTGCCCGAAGCCGAGATCCGCGCCCTGCTGCATTTGAAGGACAAGGATCGCTTCGCATTTCACAACTGGCAGGACGACGTCGACCGTATCAAGGAGCACTACAACAAGCTCGGGTATCTGGAGGCGCGCGTGCGGCCGTCGCGCGAGAACAGCGCTGACGGACAGAGCGTCACGCTGGTCTATCGCATCGATCAGGGGCCGAAGACGAGCCTCATTTTCGAGGGACACGAGGCGCACGGCGACCTGACTCAGGAGCTGCAGGACGCGTGGGCGCGGGCGATCTTCGATCGCTTCCTGGTCGACGATGTGCGGTGGCGCGTGCAACGGCATCTGCTCGAGGAGGGCTTCATCGGCAGCACGATCGAGCCTCGGGTGGTTCAGCCCAATCCCCAGACCAAGGAGCTGCGGGTCGCGGTCAAGCCCGGTGTCCACGTCAGCGGTCGAGAGATCCGCTTCGCCGGCAATGACGGCTTCAACCGCGGCCAGCTAGAAGGCGTTCTGGCGGCGCAGGGCCTGCAAGACAACGTGTGGCTCGACCAGTCGCAGCTCGCGCGCGCCATCGAGGCGTTCTACCGGGAGCATGGATATCTCGCAACCACGGTCTCGGCCGAGGCGCCCAGGGTCGAAGGGAACAAAGGCGTCCTGCCGGTGAAGATCGAGGAAGGCCGGCGTTTCCTGTTCGCGGCGCCGAACTGGCAAGGCGTGGCCGAAGCGCGGCTGAAGCCGCTCGAAGACACGCTCAGCGCGGTCCTCTACCCAGGGATGCCGTACGAGGCGACGGCAGTCGACCAAGCCCGTCAACGGGTCGAGCGCTTCTATTACTCGCAGGGCTTCAACAACGCACGCATCGAATCGCGATCGACCTCCGAGCAGACAGCCGGAACCGTCACCGTCAATTTCACGATTGAGGAGGGGCTGCAGCAGGTGCTGCGCGAGGTCACGACCGAAGGAGACGATCGCACCCGCGACGGTGTCGTGCGGCGCGCGCTGCGGCTGATGGAAGGCGCGCCCGTCGACCTGGCGCAGTGGGGGCAGGCACGCAAGCGGATGTACGACACCAATGTCTTCGCCCAAGTCGACATCGAGCCGGTGCCGATCGAACAGACCGAAGCGGACAAAGCCGCCGGCATCGAGCCGGTTCGCGCGGTCGTGCGCGTCGTCGAATATCCGGAATGGCGTCTGCGCTACGGCGGCCAGTTGAACGACGTGCGCACGGGAGACGAGGATATCGATCCCGAGAGCTCGCGTCAGCTGAATCTGGGTGTGCTCGCCGACATCCAGAACCGGAACATCTTCGGCCGCGCCATCGCGGGCGGATTGGCGGGGCGCATCGAGCGCGACCGGCAGATCGGCACGCTGTTCGCGTCGAACGGATCGTTCTTCGGCCTCCCGATTCGAACGCAGACGTTCCTCTTCAAGTCACGCGTGCACGATCGGGAGCCGCTCGATATCTTGGTCGACCGGTGGGGCGCGACCATCGAGCAACGATGGCAGGCATTCCGGCGCACCGAGGTCGTCTATTCGTACAGGTACGACAACTCACTGACGCATGAGGACAAGCCCAACCCGGAGATCTATGCGCCGAACCACACGGGCAAGGTGACGGCCGGCCTCATCTTCGATCGCCGAGACGATCCCTTTGCGGCCACGAAGGGGTGGTTCACCTCGGCCAACTACGAGCATGCGGCACGCATCCTCGGCGGCGATTCACGCAACAGCAAATTGCTGGTGCAGCAGTACTACTTCCATTCACTCGGTAAGTTGATCCTGGCGTCGCGCGCGCAGATTGGCTCCGCCTTTGGGAAGGACCGGCTGCCAAGCGACGATGTGTTCCTGCTCGGCGGCGCCACGACGGTGCGCGGCTACTCCGAGGATGGCCTCGGGCCGCGCACGCCCGGCGGCTTTGCCGATGGCCAGGCGTTGATTCTGCTGAACCAGGAGCTCCGGTTCCCGATCAAGGGCTGGTTCAACGGCGTCGCCTTCGTCGACGCGGGGAATACATTCGCAACGAGGAGTGAACTGTCGCTGTCGGATCTCAACGTCGGCTACGGCTTCGGTCTCAGGCTCAATACGCCGTTCGCGATGCTGCGCGTCGACTTCGGAATCCCGGGGTCGACGCTCCCAGGCTCGACACGGCGCGCCAACAGCATCGGCGATGGCCGCTGGTACATCGGCATCGGACACATCTTCTGAGAAGAGATCACCAAACGCTCTCGTTTAGCCTAATGTGCGAACGATGGCGAGAACGGCCTGTCGTTCAGGTGCGTCGGGCGCGAGGCGCAAGAACGTGTTCAAATGCTCCGCGGCCTTGGCGCTCTGGCGTTGACGCTGAAACGCGAGGCCAGCAAAATAGTGGGCGTACGCCAGGTCGCCGTTCAACTGCGTCGCACGTTCGCATTCGTTTCCCGCCGCTCCCCAATCGTTCTGCCGGTAGGCGACGAAGCAGAGTTGGAAGTGCGTCCACGGCGACTCGCCGTTGCGCTCGACAGCTTGTTGGGCTAACCCGCGCGCCCCGTCGGCGTCACCACCCGCGAGGGACTGAAGCGATCGGCCGATCAGCTGCCACGTCTCGTCGCCACTCGTAGCCAGTGGTTCGGCCGCCGCCCGCGCGGCGTCGGGCTGGTCGGCCCTCAATAGGCGCTGCGCTTCGAGATATGCTCCAGGGTCCTGGGCGCTCGCCGTCTGTGACGCTCCGATCAGCGCAAGAGCGGCGATGGCCGTCAGCATTGACCTCTTGAAGAGACGAATCGCTGGCATGGTCATTCTCCTTGCGTGGTTTGCTGCAACGAGTGTGCCGACATGGAAAACACTAATATCGCCGAGCTTGTGCAACGGGTGGTCACGGGCGATCCCTGGCATGGCTCGAACGTCGAGCAACTTCTCCGTGGCGTGTCGGCGGAGGATGCGGCGCGCCGAGCGGTGCCTGGCGCCCACACCATGTGGGAGCTGGTGCTGCATATGACCGGTTGGGCGCGTGAGGTCCGCGCACGTCTCGAGGGGCAGCCCGCGCAGGAGCCGAGCGACGGTGACTGGCCGGCGATGGGGCCGGTCAGCGAAGAGCGCTGGGCCGAGGCGAAGCGGAACCTGCTCCGCGCCCACAGCGAGCTGACGCAAGCCATCGTCGCCATGGACGTGCGAAGCCTGGACGAGCCGGTGAAGGACTTTCGCGACAACGCACTCGGCGTCGGCCTGTCGCGCTATCTGACGCTTCACGGGCTGGTCCATCACACGGTCTACCACGCGGGACAGCTCGGCTTGCTTCGCAAGGCGCTGGACCTCAGGCCTGAGTCGTGAGACCTGGGACTTGGGACCACGGCGTGAGGTCCTCCAGGAGGCCTCAGGTCTCGGGCCACGGGTCTCAGGCCCGACTCGTGTATACTCTTTGCGAGCTGTTTCACGCACGGAGCTCGCGTCGGGGTCCCCATCGCGGCGGCCGCGATGGGGTGAGTCGAGCCCCGCGGCCGCCTTGCGGTCTGCGTGCGAGGAATGGCGCTGCAGGCACTTGTCCGCCGAAGCCGATGTTGGCGAAGGCGGAGCGCTCTGAGATCGCCTGCGACCCTTTGCCTGGTGAAATTAGCTGATCCGATCGCGCCTGTTCCAGGACCGCCCGCGCCGTCCCGGACGCCCCGTCTTCTCTTACTGCTCACAATTGCGACGTTTCTCGTGGCTCCCCTGTCGTTACGCGCCTTGAATCGCCTGGCGCTGGACGAAGTTCCGCCGCTGGGGTACCTGCCAGCATTGGAGGTCCGCCGGGACCACGACGAGTTCGATGCCCGTGCGATCGAGCGCCTGCAGTACGGTCGTCCGGCGTGGGTGTTCATCGGCGATTCGATGCTGGGCACGCGCATCGACCCCCTGCAATTCGCCAACCTGGAGGGCCGCGGGAACGCCGCGTTCCTGTATCACGCGGCCACCGGACCCTCGTGGTGGTACCTCGCGTTCAAGAACCAACTGGTGGCCAGCGGCGTCAAGCCGCGGTGCATCTTCTTTTTCTTCCGCGACACCAACCTGACCGACACGATGTGGCGGTTGTCCGGTCACTACGGTCGTGCCCTGGATCGCGTTGCCACGACGTGGGAGCCGGAGCTGGATGCCCTGGTGGCGGCACGCACCCGCGGGGCCTGGGCTCGCATCCACAACGCCGTCAATCGGACCTACGAAATCGACATCGCGACGATGTGGATGGAGCCGTTGCTGCGGCGCTGGTTCGTGCACTGGCGCTATCCGGACGCCGAGTCCCGGCGCGAGTTCGAGGCTTCGGAGGAAAAGACGTTCGCCCTCGAGTTCTTGCGCTCGGACGTCGGCACCGACATGACCGTCGCCGCCAACCCGGACTTCGCGCGCGATCTGCCGACGTCGGTGCTGCCGCTCATCCTGGATCTCGCCGAACACGAGAACCTGCATCTGTGCTTCGTCCGGGTGCAGCGCCGGCCGGAGAACGGTCGCGTCCCGCAGACCCCCGCCCTGCGGCGCTACGTTGCCGAGCTCGCGGACTACGTGCAATCGCGCGGCGCGTCGTTTCGTGACGACACCGAGGATCCCGAAATGACGCTGGATCTCTACAGCGACGGCGATCACGTCAGGGATCGTCGCCGCTACACCGAGATCTTCCACCGCCGCGTCGCGATGCTGCTCGAATGATCTTCCACAGCCTCGATTTCCTCGCGTTCTTCCTCGTCGTCGTGACGATCTACTGGCGGCTGCCGCACCGCGCGCAGAACGTGGTGCTGCTCGCCGCGAGCTACCTGTTCTACGGCTGGGTGCACCCGTGGTTCGTCGCGATCATGCTGGTGTCGACGACGGTCGACTTCTGGGCGGCGCGGCGGATGGAGGACGATCCGGGGCGGAAGAAGGGGTACTTGGGCGCGAGCCTGGCGGTCAACCTCGGGATGCTCGGGTTCTTCAAGTACTTCAACTTCTTCGTCGACAACGTCGGCCAGGTGCTTGCCGGCATGGGCCTGAACGTCGCTCCGCCCTTGCTGCAGATCCTCCTGCCGGCCGGCATCTCGTTCTACACTTTCCAGGCGCTCAGCTACACCGTGGACGTGTATCGGGGCGAGATGCAGGCGCGGCGCAACCCGATCGACTTCGCGTTGTTCGTGGCGTTCTTCCCGCATCTGGTGGCGGGTCCGATCATGCGGGCGCAGAACCTGCTCGTGCAGGTGGAGCAGCCGCGCCGCTTCTCGGTCGAAGGCGCGAACCGCGCGCTGCTGCTGGTCGTGTGGGGCTTCTTCAAAAAGCTGGTGATTGCCGACAACGTCGGTTTGATCGCCAGCCGCGTCTTCTCGGTGCGCGATCCCGGGTTCGAGATGATGTGGGCCGGCGTCTTCGCGTTCGGGATTCAGATCTACGCCGACTTCTCGGCGTACTCGGACATCGCGCGCGGCACGGCTCGCTGGTTCGGGTTCTCGCTGGTCCAGAACTTCAACCATCCCTACATCGCGCACAGCCCGGCGGATTTCTGGCGCCGCTGGCACATCTCGCTGTCGACGTGGTTTCGCGACTACGTCTACATTCCGCTTGGCGGCAACCGCGTGCCGCGGCTGCAGCGGGAGATGAATCTGCTCGTGACGTTCCTGATATCCGGGCTCTGGCATGGCGCGAGCTGGAACTATGTGCTCTGGGGCCTGTATCATGGCCTCCTGGTCGTGGTCTCCGGCACGCTCGGGCGTTGGCTGCGCTTGCCGGAACGCTGGCCCGGCCCGCTCGCGCTGGTGCAGATTGTCTTGACGGTTTCGTTGGCGATGGCCGGCTGGCTGTTCTTCCGCGAGACCGATCCGGAGTATCTGCGCCGCTTCCTGCTGCTGTCGCCGGCCGACAGCTCGGCGGCTGAGCGGGCGCTGGGCCTGTACCTGTTCGCGATGACGGCGACGTGGGCGTTGCCGCTCTTCGTCGACGATCTCTGGGCGCTCGCGCGCGAGCGGCAGCCATGGCTGGCCGACTGGGTCGTCCGCCACGCGGCGCGTCCAGGATTCGTCGGCGTCCAGCTGGCCGGCGGCGGCGCTCTCGTCACCCTCATTCTCGTGCTGCGGAGTCACGTATCGCTGGATTTCATCTATTTCCAATTCTGAAGAGACCTGGGACTTGGGTCCTGAGACTTAGGGCTTGCGGCGCAAAGCGCCAGGCCTGAGGCCTCAAGCCCATCAGGCCCCGAGTCTCGAGCCTCAAGCCTCAAGCCCAGAAGGATCGTCTATGTCTGATCAACGTCTCAAAATCGCCGTCTTCATCGACTTCGACAATGTCGAGATCGGCGTCAAAACCACTCTCGGTCTCCACTTCGATGTCGGCGCGGTCCTCGAGGCCATCAAGGAGCGCGGCGAGATCATCACCAAGATCGCCTATAGCGACTGGAAGCGCTCCGGCGACCACGGGCGCGCGATGGCCAACCATGCGATTCGCCTCGTGCAGCGGGTGATGACCCCCGGCGGCGACAAGAACGGCGCCGACATCAACCTCGCGCTCGACGCGCTGGAGATGGCGTTCACCCACGACCACATCAACGCCTTCGTCATCGTCGGCGGCGATAGCGACTTCATCACGCTCGTCGAGAAGCTGAAGCAATACGACAAGAAGGTGTTCGTGGTCGGCGGCCGCGCCTTCACCAGCCAGGTGATGCAGAAGAACTGCACGGAGTTCATCGCCTACGAGAACATCGCCCGCTCGACGCCGGCACAGCCGCGCGCCGATCGCGGCCGGTCATCGGTGGCCGGGTCCGCATCGTTGGATCAGGCGATGCCATTGGTCAAGCGCGCGCTGCAGGTGCTGACCGATCGCGAGGTGACACCGCAGCTTGGCTTGCTGAAGAGCACGCTGTTGCAGCTCGACTCCTCGTTCTCCGAGCGCGACTACGGCGTCAGCAGCTTCCGCGATTTCGCCGAGCGCCTCTCGCAACGGGGCTTCGTCACGCTCCGCCACAACGGTCGCAGCACGTTGGTCGAGCTCGCCGAGGGTACGAGCACGATGGAGCCTGGCCCGTCAGAGGTGTCCGCCGACGTCTCCGTCGACCTGGCCGCCGCAGCGCTGCAAGGCGTGAAGGCGGAGGCGCGAAGCGAGGGCGCGGACGTGTCCGCCGGCGAGCTCGTCGAGCGTCCGTCGGCTCCAGTGGCGGTCGGACGCCGTGAGAACGGAATGAGCGCGGCCAACACGGCAGAAGGACTGGAGCTGCTTCGGCGCGCGCTGGCCGATCCCCCGCAGCCGCCGCGCTGGCCGATGTATCTGCGCCAGATGAAACAGTTCCTGCGCTCCACCGATGCCGAGTTCGACGAGCGCAAGCACGGATCGATCGTCGACTTGATGCGCGCGGGTCAGAAAGAGGGCCTCGTGCGCCTCGAGCGCGATCGGCAGGGCGGACTGCGCGTGTTCGCCGTGCAGACCGCGGCCGCAGGTCCGGCGTTGCCGCCGCCGACCGGCCAGATCTATCGGCCGAAGAGCGTCACCCCCGGCTGGACGCTGTTGCGCGACGCCGAGGACACCTCGGCCGAGCCAGACGTGGCGGCGGCGCCCGCCGAGTCGGCGGACCCATCGGGCGAGGAGCAGGTCCCGTCGATGCCGATCGTCATCACGCCTCCGGTTGAAGACGAGGAGCCGCACGACGCGCAGACGAACTACTTTGGACCGGAGGGCGTGATCGAAGAGCCGATCCCCGGCGCGCCGAGACGTCAGCGCCGCGGCACGCGCAAGCCGGCTGCTGTCGAGGAAGAGAAACCGAGGCGTGCCCGCAAGGCGCCGGTCGCGCGCAAGACGCCGGCGCGGGCGCGAAAGAAGCCGTCGGGCGCGTAGGGGCGGTTCGCGAGCCGCCTCTACGTCGGGTCAGGGCGTGAAGATCGTTTCGACGTATCCGTGCGCGCGCGTCCACTGGACCCGCCGCGGTGGCAGGGTGTCCGGCCGACCGGGTCGATGGAAATAGATCAGCACCTCGGAGTAGCGTGTCTTGACCGGGTCAACGAGCTGCCGGGCGATACTCGACGCTTCTTCGAGATACTGGGTTTCGACGTGAGAGATGAGGACGTAGTGCGCAGTCAGTTGTTCAGTGACGACCCAACGGGCCCAGGGATTGGCACTCTGGGGTGGCCGCATCCGATCGACATCGGTCGGCGGCGGCGAGTGCGCGATCACGGGCTGACGGATGAGCTCGCGGCCGAGCAGGCCGAGCGCCAGGGTTGTGCCGCTGGCTATCGCCCAGACCGCGAACAGTCCGAGTCGACCCACAGCCCGCGATAATACCCCGCTCATGCTGCACATCACCAACGGCTCGGTCGTCGCCAGCCTGCTGCGCACTCTCGGCCTGAAGGGCGACATCATCACGTTCCACGATGTCCTTCATGAGGGGCCCGTGCAGGCAGGTCTTGACGTCTCCACGCTTCGCGCGAGCCGTGCCGCGTTTCTGGCGCCCTGGGCCGGTATTCCCCGCGACCAGGTCGTGCAGGAATTTGCCACGCGCGACGAGGCCGTCCTTGGAGCTGCCGCGCACGACGAGGTTGTCCTCTGGTTCGAGCACGATCTGTTCGATCAGCTGCAGATCCTGCAGGTGCTCGACATGCTGCCCAACGGCAGCCGCCCGCGCATCAGCGCGGTCATGGCGAGCGACTACCTCGGAAAGCACTCACCCGCACACCTCGCGACGCTCTTCACCAAGCGACGCGAGGTGGATTCATCGCAGCGCGGCGCCGCGCGGACGGCGTGGGCCGCGTTTCGATCGTCGGATCCCCGTGCCGTGCTCGACGTCGTCCCGCGTGTCGGCGCGTTGCCGCATCTGCCGGCGGCGCTGATACGACATCTGCAGCAGTTCCCGTCCGTCGCCAACGGGCTCTCGCGTACTGAAGGGCAAGCGTTGAGCGCCATCGCCAACGGCGCGTCGCGCATGGCCGACGTCTACGTGCAGGCGCACCAGGAGCGCGAGGAGGCGGTGTTCATGGGCGACGCCGGATTCCTGCTCCACATGCGCGGTGTGTTCGACTGCGCCACCCCGCTCGCCATCGTCGTCCGCCGCCAGAGCCCCAGTGGAGCGCTCTCGTTGGAGGACGCCGTCGCGCTGACCGACGATGGCGTGCGCGTGCTCGAGGGCCAGGCGGATCGCATCCGCGTCTGCGGCATCGATCGATGGCTCGGCGGCGTTCACCTGTCCGGCAAAGGGCCGATGTGGCGCTGGGATCAGGCCGCACGAACGATCCGACTGGCGTGACGATACGTTTTGCCACAAAGGCACCAAGAAGACGTTAGCCACCAAGGCACCAAGCCACCAAGCCACATTGGGAAGAATTCTTGGTGCTCTTCGTGTCTTCATGGCCACATTCCTTCGTGTTCTTGGTGGCTACACTCGTGACACCTCTATAATCGACTCTCGATGAGCAGTACGTCGTATACCGCGAAAGACATCACCGTCCTCGAAGGCCTCGAGCCGGTGCGCAAACGCCCCGGCATGTACATCGGCGGCGTCGGCTCGCACGGCCTGCATCATCTGGTCTGGGAGATCCTCGACAACGCGATCGACGAGGCGATGAACGGGTTTGCCTCGAACATCATCGTCACGCTGCACAAGGACGGATCGTCGATCACCATTACCGATGACGGGCGTGGCATTCCGGTCGACGTCCATTCGAAGACGAAGAAGAGCGCGCTCGAGGTCATCTTCACGGTGCTCCATGCCGGCGGCAAGTTCGAGACCGGCAACTACAAGACTGCCGGCGGACTCCATGGCGTCGGCGCGAGCGTGGTCAACGCCCTGTCGCGGGAGCTGATCGCGACCGTCAAGCGCGACGGCTCGCAGTGGGAGATGAGCTTCAAGCAGGGGAAACCGACCGGGGCGTTGAAGAAGACGGGCGCGGCGCGCGGCAGCGGCACGACGGTGTTCTTCCGCCCGGATCCGACGATCTTCCCGAAGGTGGAGTTCGACGCCCAGGTCATTCGCGAGCGCCTCGAGGTTGCCAGCTACCTGCATCGAAACGTCAAGGTGGTGTTCGACAACGAGGCGTCGGGTGGGCGTGACGTCTTCCAGCACGCCGAGGGTCTCGCCGATTACCTGAAGAAGATCGTCACCGAACGCGGCGCCAAGGCGGTGCACGAAGCGGCGTTCGTGCTGGATCGCGAGAACGGCCTGCGGCTCGAGCTCGTGCTGCAGTGGACCGAAGCCACCGACGAGCACATTCGCAGCTACATCAACGGGATCCCGACGGGATCTGGCGGCACACATGAGAACGGATTGCGAGCCGGCCTCGGGAAGGCGGTGCGCAACTACATCGAGACGCACGATCTGACGCCCAAGGGTGTGACGCTGACCGCCGAAGACATTCGCGAAGGGCTCACGGGGGTCCTGTCAGGGTTCATTCAGGAGCCGCAGTTCCAGGGACAGACCAAGGATCGCCTCAACAACCCCGAAGTACAGTCGATGGTCGACGGCATGGTGCGTCCGGCGCTCGAGCACTGGATGAACCACAACCAGTCGGTGGCCGAAGCCATCGTCGCGCGCATCGTGCTGGCGGCCCGCGCGCGCGAGGCCAGCCG
>DAINCF010000139.1:0-14610 GCA_036732565.1 Vicinamibacterales bacterium | reverse complement strand
CGAGGCGAAGCCGAGCGGCCCTCCGAGCGCCGCAGGCGCGAGGCCTTCCGAGCCGCGAAGCGGCGGGGCCCTCCGAGCGAAGCGAGGCCTTCCGGCGCGGAGCGCCGGCCCTCCGAGCCGCAAAGCGGCGAGGCCCATCGTTGTTTGCGTCCTTCTTGCCACCGTCATGTCGGCGTGCGCGGGGCGGACGGCTTCGATTCCTCCGACGCCGACCCAGCCGCGCTATCCCGATTTCATGTTTCCGGCGGTCACGGCCGACGTGGCCGCGACAGGCCTCGGCGATCGGATCGAGCGGGGGTGGCGGTACCTGCAGGCGGACAATCTGCGCGGCGCCGAGCGCGAGTTCACCGAGGCGTTGAAGGTGATTCCGGCCGCACCGCCGACGGAGACCGGTCTCGGGTACGTGGAGCTGGCGCGGAAGGAGAGCGCACGGGCGATTACGCACTTCGATCGAGCGCTGCAGAGCACCACGAGCTACGTGCCCGCGCTGATCGGCCGGGGCCAGGCGCTGCTGGCGCTGGGGCGCGAGGGCGATGCTCTCGTCAGCTTCGAGGCGGCGCTGCAGATCGAGCCCGTCACGGGTCTGCGTGAGCGTGTGGATGTGTTGCGCCTCAGCGCCGTGCAGGACAACCTGCAACGCGCGAAGGCGGCCACCGACGGCGGCCGCTGGGACGAGGCGCGCGCGGCGTATCAGCAGGCCCTGACGGCGTCGCCGGAGTCGCCGTTTCTCTATCGTGACCTCGCCGACGTCGAGCGTCGGGCCGGGCAGACGACGAATGCCCTGGAGCACGTGCGCCAGGCGATCGCGATGGACGCGAACGACGCTCGGTCGCACGCCATCCTGGGTGAGCTGCTGGAGGAGCAGGGCGATATGACGGGCTCGCTGGCCGCGCTCGAGAAGGCACGTAGTCTCGATCCGGCGGAGGTCGACGAGGCGATTCTCACCCGCGTCAGGGATCGCGCGGCGCTGGAGAAGCTGCCCGAGCAGTACCGGGCGATCGGCGGCGCCTCGGCCATCAGTCGCGCGGATCTTGCCGCGCTGCTCGGTGTGCGGCTCGATGCCGTGCTCGCGGCCGTGCGTCCTCGTCAGGTGGTACTCACCGACGTCCGCGGCCATTGGGCGCAGCCCTGGATCATGGCGGTCGCGCGTGCGGGGGTGATGGAGCCGCTGCCGAACTACACGTTCGATCCGTCGAGCCCCCTCAATCACGTCGACCTTGCCCAGGTGATCAATCGTGCGCTGCAGCTCGTGGCCGCGCGTCGACCCGAGCTCGCGGCGAAGTGGCAAGGGGCGCGACTGCAGATCAGTGACGTGCCGCCGGCACACCTGGCTTATCCCGCGGTCTCCGCCGCGGTCGCTTCCGGTGTGCTCAGCCTCGACGCGGATGGCCGGTTCAACCTCCTCCGACCGGTGAGCGGCGCCGAGGCGACCGCCGCGGTGACGCGCCTCGAGGCGATGCTGGGACCTGTCTCGCCGAAGCCGATGGGCGCACGCGGACTCGTCTCGCCGAAGCCGACAGGCGAAGGCGGATGACCGCTCCAATCTTCACGATCGCGAATCAGCTGACGTTGCTGCGGATGCTCTTGATCCCGGCGTTCGTCATCCTCGTGGTCTACGGCTGGTTCGGCTGGGCGCTCATCGTCTTCACCGCCGCGGGCCTCACCGATGCCCTGGACGGCCTCATCGCGCGCACGGCGGGGCAGAAGACCGATCTCGGCGCCTGGCTGGATCCCGCCGCCGACAAGCTCCTGCTGGTCACGACGTTCATCGTCCTGACGCTGCCGAACATCGGCCTCGTCAACCGCATTCCGATCTGGTTGACCGTCCTCATCATCAGCCGCGATGTCGGCATCGTGTTGACCGTCGCCATCGTCAACCTCGCCCGCGGGCCACAGACGTTTCGTCCCTCGTCGCTCGGCAAGGCCGCCACGGCGCTGTTCATCGTTACCTGCGTCGTGGTGATGTTCTTCAACTACCTGGGCCGCCCCTCGTTCATCGTCGACACGTTCATCTGGCTCTCCCTCGCGATCACGCTCGCGTCGGGTGTGGACTACGTGTGGCGAGTGGCGAGGATCATCAACAGCTAGGCCTCGCTGCGCTCGGAGGGCCTCGCGCCTGCGGCGCTCGGAGGGCCGCTCGGCTTCGCCTCGCGGAAGGCGGCGCTCGCTTCGCTCGCGCCAATCACACCGTCCTCACGCCGCAATCAGTAGCCCAATCACCATGAGCAGCACTGCGCTGGCCTGGACAATCGCTCGCCGGCGATAACGACGAATGAGGCCCCGCAGGGGGCCTGCAATCATCGCAACCTTTCCCTCCAGTTCCGCGGACGTCCCCGAATCGATGTAGCCGAGTCGCTTGGCCGCATGGACGCCATATCCGACTTCGTTCAGAGATGCAGCAGCGATATGGAAAAATCTGAGAGAGTCGCGCCGGTATTCCCTCGCAATTCCTTCGACCATGTTTGCTGGCACGGAGTACGCCGAGCGGCGAAGCTGTGACCCGAGCTCATATCGTTCGGATGTCGGAAACCGTTGATGCGTAAGTCGATGTATCTCGATGAACAGATCATCGGCACGCTGCCAGGCGACGAGGTGGTGGTGAGCGAGTGCCATTTCGGAGCCTCCTATTGAGGCAAAGGGCTCTCCACCTTCCGAGCGAGCGTAGCGAGCGAGGCCTTCCGGCGCGTAGCGCCGGCCTTCCGCGAGGCGGCAGCCGAGCGGCGTTCCGAGCGCCGAAGGCGCGAGGCCTACGGCGCGAAGCGCCGCCCACGCGCGAGCGGCAGCGAGCGGGCCCACCCCCCGCGAGGTCTGTCCCCGCATCTGTCCCTGTCTGGGCCCCTGGCCCAGCGCCGTTGACCGGCCGAGTCTGCTACGATGCACGCTACTTCGCACCGGTAACCTAGACGCCCCGCGGAGCGGGGCAAGTGATACTGCCGCTAGCGAAGCGGAGCGCCCTGCGAGTCCTCGTTGATCCAGGCGGAGCTTCGCTAGCTGTTTTGGAGGTAGGCAATGGCTTGCGCGGTTGTCCGTGTACGGCTCGTTGGGATCCTTCTTGTTTTTGTGGGCCTGCTTGCGCTCGTGGCGCCTGCGCACGCGCAGAAACCGACATTCGATCTCGAAGGCGTGGTGGCCGACGCGCAGCAGGCGGTGCTGCCCGGCGTCACGGTCACGCTGCGGAATCTCGCGACGGGCTTGTCGCGCGACACGACGACCGATGCCACGGGTCGCTACGTGTTCACATCGCTGCCGCCGGCCGGGCAATACGTCTTGCAGACGGAGCTCGCCGGCTTTGCAACCGAGCGGCGCGAGAACTTGACGTTCAATGCCGGTCAGCGCGTCGTCCTCAACGTCACGCTGAAACTGAGCACGGTCGAGGAGACGATCACCGTTACCGGAGAGACCCCGCTGGTGCAGACCACCTCGTCGGAGGTGACCAGGACGATTGACAGTGTGCAGCTCACCGCGCTGCCGGTGGCCGAACGCAACTACTTCCGGCTCCTGACCCTCGACTCGAACGTCGTGGCGCGCGCGCCCGGCTCCAACGGGCTCTACGTCGGCGGTGGGGACGTCTGGAACTTCGGCACTTACGTCGACGGCACCAACAACTTCTCGAAGTGGCTGACGCTGCAGCGGGCACCGCAGCGGGGTTCCGCCGGCTTCGCACTCGAGACCGTCAAGGAAGTGCAGATCATCACGAACCAATTCTCCGCGGAGTTCGGCGGGCACTCGGCCGGCGTGATGAACATGATCACGAAGAGCGGCACGAACACGTATTCCGGTTCCGGTCTGGTCGTCGTGCGGCCGGGTGACTGGGATGCGCGTCCGCCGCTGGCAGCCACCAAGGTGCCGTTCGATCAGCAGCAGTTCGGGGGCAACGTCGGTGGCCCGATCGTGCGCGATCGCGCGTTCTTCTTCGGCAGCTACGAGCGCCGCCGCGAGCGCAGCCAGGTGAACATCACGTCGACGTCACCCGAGGTGACGAGCCCAGTGTACGCGACGCCAGCCGACGAGGATCAAGGACACATCCGCGGCGACTTCCGCTTCTCGACGTCGCAGTCGCTGGCGGTGCGCTACAACATGGTCCGCTGGAAGCAGGACAACGAAGCTGGTGGTCTGAGCCTGCCCGGCACAGGGTACAACTGGACCAACAACGTCGATACCGTCCAGAACATGTGGACCTCGATCATCTCCGATCGCGCGTTGAACGAGGTCCGCGCGCAGTTTTCGCGCTACTACGACCTGCGCGCCGCCAAGTGCGACTGCGTCCAGATCAACCGGGCTGGATTTTCGGTCACCGGCGGCAATACGACGGGGACGTGGGGGGTGATTCCAGAGAACACCTGGGACATCTCCAATACGTTGTCGTTGTGGCGTGGCAATCACTCGCTCAAGATTGGTGGCGGCGTGACCTACGACGTGACCACACAAAGCTACCTGCCGTTCCGGAACGGCGTCTATAACTTTGCCGGCGCTCCTGCTGTCGCGCCCAACCCCACGCTCTTTACCCAGGCGTTCGCGCTCGTGCCCGGGCAGGACGTGCTGTATCCGAAGGCGTGGGTGTTCAGCAGTTTCTTTCAAGACGACTGGCGCCTGCGCGAGAACCTGACACTCAACCTCGGCGTGCGCTACGACCTCGAGCTCATTCACGACATTCCCGATTGGCCCGCGCCGGTCGACAAGAACAACGTGGACCCGCGCATCGGCTTCGCGTGGGATCCAAGTGGTGATCAGCGCTGGTCGGTGCGTGGTGGCTTCGGCCGATTCACGCAACAGAATGCGATCTTCACCATCATCAAGGGCGCCTTGCTCGGCCGCAACGGGCTGGTGACGTTGGCCCTGCCGCCGAGCGATCCGGCGTTTCCTGTGTTTCCGAACGTGCTGCCTGGATTCCCGGCCGGTGCGACGCTGCCGGCGCGCAACCTCCAGGAGATCTCGCCCGATCTCGAGAACGAGCACGCGTGGCAGTACAACTTCGGCGTCCAGCGGCAGCTCACCACGCGCATGTCCGCGGCGATCGACGTCAACATCAACCGCGGCCAGAAGCATGGCTTCCTCGACATGAACTTCCCGACGCCGATTTCGAGGGACGTCATCAATGCGGCCGGCGGGCAGGTCGTGCGCACCCCGGCGCAGGCCGACGCGACCCGACCGATCCAACCGGGCCCCAACGGGTTCCGGCGTATCGAATGGCTGACCAACGAAGGGCGCACCTGGTACGAGGGCGTTCGCTTCGGCTGGCAATATCGCGGGACGGCGTTGCAGACGTCGCTGTCGTACACGCTGTCGGACGCCGAAGATCGGCTGAACCACTGGGAGCTGCCGGAGTACAGCAACGACCCCGAACTGGATCATGCCGATTCGGTGGCGAACACGCCGCACAACTTCGTTGCGTCGGCGAGCTGGAACGTGCCGGGCCAGAACCTGTTCCTCAAGGGGTGGCGGATCGGCACGGTTGTCCACGCGCAGAGTGGCAACCCGTACACCAAACGATATGCTTCGGACCTCACCGGTACGACGCAGACCTACTGCGTGACCGCGCGCACCTGTAACGTCACCACGCCCGAGGGACGCAACACGGCGCGCGGCGCCGCCGTTCAATACGGCGACGTCAACTTGACGCGCGTGTTCGCGATGCCGAACGGCAACCAGATCGAGGTCAAGGCCGACGTGTTCAACGTCCTGAACAACGTGAACTTCACGGCCGACGGCTACCAGAACATCATCAGCGCCACGAATTTCGGCACGCCGATCGCTGGAGCGTATCCAGGACGGCAGTTCCAGTTTGGCGCGATCTATCGTTTTTGACATCGGCAGAGGCGGGGCTTTGGCCCCGCCTACACTGTCGGTGACCTGGCTCGAGGCCGAATGTATCCTCCGCAAAACGGCCTCGCGGCTCGTACGGTCTGCTGGCTTCTTGCGAATCAGCTAAACTCGCCGCTCGCTCAAGAGCCGCGTTTTGCTACGGACACATCCGCCCTCGAGCCAGGGACGCGTTGATTTCATGAGGTTGACGTCGATGATGCGGTTGCGTGTGCTGGGTCTGGCGATAGGGGTTGGGCTGTTCTGGCTGCCAGCGTTGACGTCATCGCAAGGCGCGGTCACCCGCGTGCGCGTCGAGACGTCGATGGGTGCCATCGTGCTGGAAGTGGATGGCGCGCGCGCGCCGAACACGGCGGCGAACTTTCTCAAGTACGTCGACGCCGGTCACTACGACGGCGGCACGTTCCACCGCACGGTGACGATGAAGAATCAGCCGGACAGCCCGGTGAAGATCGAGGTGATCCAGGCAGGCGTGGCGCCCGACAAAGGCAAGCAAGGATTCGGCGCGATTGAGCTGGAACGCACGTCGGTGACCGGCCTGAAGCACCGCGACGGCGCCATCTCGATGGCGCGCGGCATGCCCGACAGCGCGACGTCGGGTTGGTTCATCTGCATCAACGATCAGCCCGAGCTCGATTTCGGCGGCAAGCGCAATCCCGACGGCCAGGGCTTCGCGGCCTTCGGCCGCGTCGTCGAAGGGATGGATGTGGTGCGGAAGATCCAGACCGCGCCGAACGAGAACGCCCAGAACCTCACGCCGCCGATTGAGATCCTCAAGGCGACACGCCTCAAGTAGGCGCGGGCCGACTCGACCGCCAACCTCGACAACTACCGAAGTAACGTTTACTTTACCGCTAAAGTGTGGGAAGCTCCCGCGCCGCAGAGGACTCTGCGAAGGAGCTTGCCGATGAGCTATCCCGTCCGTCTTGGTGCCGCGCTCCTCATTGCGGTTCTGGCTCTTGTTCTGACGACAGGGGCGAGTCAGGTGGATCCGGCCTACGAAGTTCGACTCGAGACCTCCGACGCCGGCGGCGGATCGACCTGGACCTACACGATCGCCAAGGCCGCGCCAACCGCCCAGGACCTTGGGCACTTCATCATCGATTTCGACAACGGCGGCGATCGCAGTCCCACGCTGGCCAACATCGTCTCGGCCACGGTCAACGGCGTGGATTGGATGGGGCAGATCGAGGCCACGGAGGGGGCGGCGCGATGCGGCGTGTCCTCGACGAATGTCGTGAAGTTCGACAATCTTCCCGAAGGCGATGCGCACGTCATCGCGTTCACGCTCGATGACGTGTATCCGACCGTCGAAGCGGCGGCGTGGCTCAAAGCCGGAAGCAACTGCTTCACCAGTAGCGTGCTCGGTCCTGGCTGGAAGGGCTACCGGCGCACCACCGCCATGGAAGCCGATGAATCCCTGGTCGGTCGGCCGTTCTCGGAGATCAACACCTACATGCGACGGTTCGGATTCGACTTCACCGAGCACCCGAATTGCACCGGAGGCTATGGCGATCATCTCGACGGGGTCCACGGCGCGGTCGATCCCGACGTCGATCTCGCTCGGTACGTCTTCCGGTTCGACATCCACATCGATCCCGTGATCGACGGCGATCGTTGCAGCTCCAGCACCGTCGATCGTCAGCGCAACGAGATGAAGTCGATCACCAACAACTCGACGTGGGCCCACGTGCAGGGCAATTGGGACGAGTGGCAGATCGTGGAGTGGAAGTTCAAGCTGCCGGTCGGCCTACAACCGACGCAGAACTTCTTCCATATTCACCAGCTCAAGGCTCAGGATGGTCCGAACAACGGCAGCCCGGTGATCACCATTACGCCGCGCTCGGACAGCTCCGGCGGCAACAGGCGAGTCCAGATCATTCACTCCGTCGATGGCGCGAGCACCGGCAAGGGGACGGTCGTCGACAACGTGCCGCTGTCAGATTTCGAGGGGCAGTGGGTCCAGGTGCGCGAGGAAGTGCACTATATGCATGACGGCTACTACTCGATCCAGATCACGCGCATCAGCGACGGGAAGGTCCTGATCGACTTCACCGACGAGCACATCGATATGTGGCGGATCGGGAGCTCGTACATCCGCAGTAAGTTCGGTCTCTACCGCAGCCTGTCCGGCGGGCGCTTGGACCAGAACCCGGTCGGCCAGAATCCGTTGTTGAAGAACGAATCGATCTGGCTGGCGAATCTCAGGATCTACGAGAAGAACACGAACCCGGATCCTGGGGCGCCTCACGATTAGCACTTCGAGGCTGGAGGTCGCCTGGCGCATGTGAAGGTCCGGCTAAAGCCGGACCCCACGCCAGACGCCGGACCCCACGCCAGACGCCGGACCCGACGCCAGACGCCCGGACCCCACGCCAGACGCCGGACCCGACGCCAAGCCACTCGAGCCGGACCCCACGTCAAGTCGAGGGCACGGTCACGTGAGCAGCCGTGGGGGCCGCCTTCAGGCGGACCTTCACGGCCATCGGCTTAGATCTTCGTCCGGAAGTATTCGATGGTCTTGACCAGGCCGTCGCGCAGGGGCACTTTGGGCTCCCAGCCGAGCAGGGTCTTGGCGCGCGTGATGTCCGGTTGGCGCACCTTCGGATCGTCGGTCGGCAACGGCTTGTACACGAGCTGACTCTTGGAGCCGGTCATCTCGATGATCGTCTCCGCCATCTCCTTGATCGTCATCTCGTGCGGGTTGCCGATGTTCACCGGCTCGTTCTCGCTCGACAGCATCAGCCGGATGATGCCGTCCACGAGGTCGCTGATGTAGCAGAAGCTGCGCGTCTGCGAGCCGTCGCCGAAGATCGTCACGTCCTCGCCGTTGAGCGCCTGTGAGATGAACGCCGGCACCGCGCGGCCGTCGCGAATGCGCATGCGCGGGCCGTAGGTGTTGAAGATGCGGACGATCTTCGTGTCGACATTGTGGTAGCGATGGTAGGCCATCGTCATCGCCTCGGCGAACCGCTTGGCCTCGTCGTACACACCGCGCGGACCCGTGGGGTTGACGTTGCCCCAGTAGGTCTCGAGCTGTGGATGCTCGAGCGGATCCCCATAGACCTCCGACGTCGACGCGATGACGAACGTCGCGTTCTTCGCCTTGGCGAGGCCGAGCGCTTTGTGAGTGCCGAGCGCGCCCACCTTCAGCGTCGGGATCGGCAGCTCGAGGTAATCGATCGGGCTGGCCGGACTCGCCCAATGCAGGACGTAGTCCACCGGCCCTTCGATATAGATGTAGTTGGTGACGTCGTGCTTGATGAACTCGAAGTCGCGATTGTGCAGGTGCGCGATGTTCGCGATGTCGCCAGTCAGCAGGTTGTCGATACCGACGACGGAGTAGTCGCGATCCAGCAGCGTCTCCGCCAGATGGGATCCGATGAAACCCGCCGCACCGGTGATGACCACGCGTTTTTTCATACGTCACACATTCCAGTCAGGGAGTGAGCGCGCCGACGGCCCCGAGCTTACGCTGCGGGCCGCGGGCGAAACACACCGCGAACCAGCGTGAGCCACATGATCTTCAGATCAAGCGACACCGACCAGTTCTCGATGTAGTAGAGGTCGTACTCGATACGTTTCTCGAGGGAGGTGTTTCCGCGCCAGCCGTTGACCTGGGCCCATCCGGTAATCCCGGCCTTGACCTTGTGGCGCAGCATGTACTGCGGGATGCGGTGCTTGAATTGTTCGACGAAGAACGGGCGCTCCGGACGCGGACCGACGATGGACATCTCGCCCTTCAACACGTTCCAGAACTGCGGCCATTCGTCGAGGTCGTGACGGCGAAGCCACCGGCCAACGGGCGTCGCGCGCGGATCGTCTTCCTCGGCCCAGATCGGACCGGTCTCTTCCTCGGCGTTCGGGGGCATCGTGCGGAATTTGTAGACGGTGAACTGCTTGCCGTCGAGGCCCATGCGCTCCTGCTCGTAGAAGACCGGCCCCGGCGATCCGCGCCGAATCAGCCACGCGATGATGAGCGCCGGCACCGACATCGCCGAGATGGCGGCCGCCGCGATGACGATGTCGAGTCCGCGCTTGACGAGCGAGTTGAAGCCCTGCAGCGGGACGTCGTTCAGGTTGATGACGGGAACGCCGTCCAGGTCCTCGAGGCGCGCCCGCAGCGCGATGAACTGCAGCAGATCGGGCACGACCTTGACGTCGACGCCTTCGCGGCTCGTCGACTCCACCAGGTCGAGCAGCTTCATGTGCTCCTCGAGCGGGAGCGCGACGTACAGGTGATCGATCTTCTCGCGCGAGGCGATCTCTGCCGTCTCGGAGAGCCGTCCGAGCAACGGCAGCCCGCGATAGCCGAGATGGTCGCCCCCGGCCTTGTCGTCCACGAACCCGACGATCTGATAGCCGAGCTCGCGATGCTCCAGGATGCGATCGGACACCATGCGGCCCAGATCGCCGGCGCCGGCGATCAGGATGCGTCGCAGGCCAACGCCTGCCGCCCAGCGCCGCTCGAACGCCTCGCGGACCAGCTTTCGCGAGACGTAGCCGAAGACGATGTTCAGGATGAGGAAGAGACCCCAGACCGCCTGCGAGACCTCGTAGGCGCCGCGATCCTTGAGCTCATCGGGCACGTAGTACGCCTGCACGTACAAGGTGCTGACGATGCCGAACACGACCGCCAGGATGCTGCCGACCAGGACGTTGAAGAAGTCGTCGATGCGCGAGCGGCCGCGTCGCAGCCGATACAAGCCCTGGAGGTGGAATCCGAGCGGAACGATCACCGCGACGAACGGCAGCACCGCAAGGTACTGCTCCAATGGCGGATGGCCCTTTGGCGCCGGCAGGAAGCCGGTATCGAAGCGAAGGAAGTAGGCCAGCAGAAAGGCGGAGACGCCCAGGAGCGCGTCCGTCACGATGTGAAACGCGACGAGGAGCCGGTTGTGTCGCCTTACCATCGTGTGCCCGGGGGCGCGGCGAGGGTCTCGTCGATCACGGCGGTCATCTCCTGCACGAATCGCTCGCGACTGAATCGCTGGGCATGCGCCCGAATCGCGGTTGAATCCCAATGGCGCGACGCCGCGACCCGCAGGCCGTCGGCGAGCGACTCCTCGGTCGCTTCCGGGACCAGCACGCCCGTCGTGCCGTCGACCACGGTCTCCAGGGCGCCGCCACGGCCGAGCGCCACCGCTGGCCGGCCACACGCCTGGGCTTCCAGCGGCACGATGCCAAAATCTTCCTCGCCCGGCAGGATCGCGGCTATCGACGATTGATACAGAGCTCGAATCTCCTCATTCGACCGCCAGCCCAGGAACCGCACGGCACCGCCAGCCAGCGGTTCGAGCGCGGCACGTTCGGGTCCATCACCCACGATAGTGAGCGACACGCCGGCGCGGCGTGCGGCCCGAATCGCCAGGTCGACGCGTTTATAGGGGACCAGCGCAGACACGATCAGGAACGACGAGTCCGCTTGAGCCTCACCAGGCCGGTAGAACGTCGTATCCACGGGCGGGTAGATGACAGTCGACCGCCGATTATAGTACACCGCGATTCGGCGTGCAACATATTGTGAAATAGCCAGATAGCGGTGTACGCGTGGCGCCGTGGCCCGATCCCAGCGGGCCAGCCCGGCCATGACCGGCCGCAGCGCGCGACTGGCCAGCCGCCCCACGCGTGCCTCACCGAAGTAGGCGTCGAACTGATCCCAAGCGTACCGCATCGGCGTCAGACAGCAGCAGAGATGCCGCGCGCGGCCGGTCACCACCACCGACTTCGCGGCGCAGTGGCTGCAACTGATGACCAGATCGTAGCCGTCGAGATCGAAGTGCTCGATGGCCGCGGGGAAGAGTGGCAGGTACTGCCGATAGAGCCGATCCGCCATCGGCAGCCATTGAATCGGCGAGGTCGTCACGCGCCGCTTCTCGATGAAGGCCGAGGTCGATCCGCGGACATGCATCAAGGTGAAGAGGTCGGCGTCAGGAAAGAGCTCGCACAAGGCCTCGAGCACCCGCTCGCCGCCGCGCATGCCCGTCAGCCAGTCGTGGATGAGCGCAACCCGCATCGATATTTTCTTGGCGCGCTCCGCGCGCCGGCGACGCGGTTCAGCGCACCAGGTACGAAATCGACCCGCGGTGCCGCATCGCGCAGTCCAAGATACCCTGGCTCGTCCCAGACGCCTTGACAATCCACGCGCACCGGGCTCAGAGTGGCGGCTCTCGTTCTCCTCATTTGGTCGAGCTTCTTCGGCGGTCCTGTTCACTTGCGTGATTTCGGCGTGTTGTCTGACCCCACCAGAGGAGGGCATGTATGGCTCGGCTCACGATGGCGCTGGCGCTGTCGGTGCTGCTCGGCACCGCCATCGCGACGGCACAACAAGGTACGGCTGACTTGCGCGGGCAGGTCGTGGACGCACAGGGCTCGGCGCTCCCGGGCGCCACGGTCGTCGTCAAACATCAAGAGAGCGGACGGTTTCGCGAGGTGTCGAGCGGAGCGGATGGGTCGTTTCACCTGAGCGCGCTCGATCCCGGCGTCTACGAGATCACGGCCGATCTCGCCGGGTTCCGGAAATATCAGGCGCGCGACATCCGCATCGAGGTCGGCAGGACCGGCACAGTGACGATTCCGCTCGAGGTGGGTGGCATCGAGGAGACGGTGACGGTGTCGGCCGAAGCGCCGCTCGTGGACGCCACGTCCAAGGAGATCGGCGGCAACGTCTCGGCGCAGGAGTTCGTCGACCTGCCCTCGTTCAATCGGAACTTCGCCGGCTACCTCGGCATGCTCCCGGGTGTCGTCGCCACGGTGTCGATGACCACGTTCGGCGCCGACTCGATCAGCGTCGCCGGCCAGAACGTCCGCAACGTCAGCTACACCATGGACGGCTCGAACAACAACGACACGTTCAACGGCGGCAACGGCGGCGCGCAGGCGCGTGTGCCGATCGAGGCCGTGCAGGAGTTCCAGCTGCTCACGAGTCAGTTCGACGCGGAGTACGGCCTGTCGTCGGGCGGCATCGTCAACTCGGTGTCGAAGCAGGGCACGAATCAGTTTCACGGGAGCGGCGTGGCATTCTTCCAAGACGATGCGTTCACGGCGCGCGACTTCTTCGCGGAGAAGCAGGATCTGCCGAAACCGGCGACCAAACAGCAGCAGTTCAGCGGCTCGTTGGGGGGTCCGATCGTCAAGGACAAGGCTCACTTCTTCGCCAACGTCGAGCGCGTGATTCTCGACGGCGGCGTCACCGTGAACATTCCGAGCCGGCCCGACCTGGCGCGCACCGACTTCGAGAACACGCGTGTCTGGAACACCTACGTGCGCGGCGATCATCAACTGTCGACCAACAATACGTGGGGCGTCCGCTGGCTGCGCGAGACCTCGCCGCAGTCGGTGCAGCTGCTCGACAACTGGACGCCGTCGCGGACTGAAGCCGAAACCGACGTGGACTGGACGGTCGTGGGCAACGTGAGCTCCGTGCTGGGCTCGACCAGGGTGAACACGTTTCGCGTCTCGGCGGTGAAGGAGGACGTGTTCTTCGGCAACCCGAGCTTCAACGAGAACGGCCACAACCAGAAGATTCTGTTGCCGACCTTGAACCACCCGAGCTTCACGGATCAGCAGAGCGATCGCGCGAACCGTCGCCTCGACGTCGCGTACGGCGCCGACAACGTGTTCTCGTGGTTCCTGGCGGACAAAGGCGGCGATCACGAGCTGAAGTTCGGGGTGAACTACCTGTACTCGTCGCTGCGGACGGAGAACTACGGCAACGAGAACGGCAGCTTCACGTTCCCGACGGATCTCGATTTCAACGCCGCCGACCCGCGCACCTATCCGGAGCGGTTCTCGATTCGCGTGCCAGGCGCGTCGAACTTCCTCAACAAGGGGCACTTCATCGGCATGTTCGCGCAGGACAAATGGCAGCCGGTTCGACGCCTCACGCTCAATCTCGGCGTGCGTTACGACTACGAGATTCTGCCGACGCCGAATCAGGAGAATCCGCTGTTCGCCGACGACCCGGAGAGCTATCCGCGCGACACCAACAACGTGTCGCCACGGCTCGGGTTCACCTACACGCTGGATTCAGAGGGCCGCTCGGTCGTGCGCGGCGGCTTCGGGTTGTTCTTCCAACGGACGTCGTACACGTTCTTGGGCAATCTGTTCACGGCGGGTCGGACGTCCGATTCGTTCATCGTGCAATTCCCTACGAACAACGCGGATGGCGGTCCCCGGCAAGGCAACTTTCCGACGGACCCGCGGTTGGTGAATGGTCCAGCGGTCGATCACACGGCCATCGATGCGCTGTTTCCGCCGGGTTCGCGCGCTCGCAACACGGGCGCGGTCACCTTCGACAACCCGGATCGGTCGGTCGCGTGGTCGCGGCAGTACAGCATCGGCTACGAGCGTCAGATCGGCCCTCAGCTCGCGTTCAGTGTGGACGTCATTCGATCGGAACAGCGCGACCAATACATGCTGATGGACCTGAACCCGGGTGTCCGCGCGTCGACCTCGGGAACGGCTACGGTAAACCGCACCTCACCGCTCGTCGGCGCGGTCGGCGAGTTCGTCGCGCGGGTGAATACGCCCGTCAACGTTGGCTGGATCGACTACCACACCGTGCAGGTCTCGGGCACCAAGCGCTATAGCCAGGGCCTGATGGCGCGGCTGTCGTACGCGTGGTCGCGCGGCCGCGGCAACACCAACACTGGCCAGGCCGACAACGTCGTCTCGCAATTCCTCGACGATCTGCGGCTCGAGACCGAAGAGGGGCCGACCAGCGTCGATCGCCCGCACATTCTCTCCGCCGCGGCGTCGTGGGATGTGCCGCGCACCGGCGGATTGAGA
>DAINCF010000138.1:0-14739 GCA_036732565.1 Vicinamibacterales bacterium | reverse complement strand
TCGTCATCTGGCTCGTCTCCAGCGGTAGCGCTGCGTCCACACCAGCAAGCCGTTCCGATGTCGTCAACGGCCTCGCGGCCGGTGTTGGATTCGGCGTCCAATTCTCCGCGCTCGGATTGGTTCCCCCTTCGGCGGGCCTGACGCCGCTTGCGCTCAGCCAGGTGGTATCGGTGGGCAGCATCATCGGGGGGGCCGTTGTGCAATCCGCGCCGTGGATACCGCGCGATCGGTTCGGCATGCTTGGCTCGGTGGCCGGGCTGCTGGCGGGGATTGCCACCGTGTGCTTCCAGCTCGCCGTGCAGCGGGGACTGCTCACCATCGCAGGCGTACTGGCGTCGCTCTACCCTGCCATCACCGTGTTGCTCGCGGCGATCGTGCTCCGCGAGCGCATCTACCGCACACAAGGCGCCGGGCTGCTGCTCGCGGCGACGGCCATCGCGCTCATTGCGTCTGGCTAGCTAAGCTAGTGGCGACTCGGTCGGCTGCCTACCCAGCCGACGCCGAGGTTCAACGTATCGCGCACGCGCGCACCCAACTGCGCCGCGCCAATCTGAATGTGCCGAATGTTGACGATCTGATGCTCGAGCTTCGAGATGGGATACCAATGGAAGCCGCTCTCGGGGCTCAGCGGATCGATGGCGTCGATCGCACCATCGACCATGGCGTCGCAGAAGTCGCAATACTGCAGGACCTGCGGCTTTGTGTACGGCTCAGGGATCAGTGGAAGCGTGCTCTCGGGATCAGGAGGGCCGCCGAACCCGTCCGGGTTTTGCACGTTCGCCTGATGCTGCTCCCATGGCCGAAAGGCGGCCTCGTTCGGCTGCAGATAAAGGTGTGTGAAGAAGAGCGTGTGGTACGCGATCTGCCAGCACGCATTCGTGTGTTCCGTGCTGTACCACATGTCATCGCTGCACAGCTCGATGGATCGCCGCAGCATGGCCAGCGACGCGTGGTACTGACTCTTCAGCACCGATCGAAGTGTCTCAGGGATGTTCTCCATGGGCGCCCATTCTAGCGCTCAGGAGGACGGTCCGGGGTCCGCCGTTTTTGCATTCACGCCGAATCGCGCGAGCAGCTCACGCTGGCCGAGCCGGGTGACGCTCAGCGCCCGACTATCGAGATCCTGCGCCAGCCAGCGTCGCTTCAGCGCGAGCTTCAGCAGTGCGGCGCCGAGCGCGCCGCCGATGTGTGGCCGTCGTTCGCTCCAGTCGAGACAGGCGCACGCAAAGCGCCGCCGCAGTTGCCGGAGGCCGTCGACGTCGATGTCGAGCGCCTCCAGCGCGCGTTGTCCAGCCGGCGTCAGGTGATAGGTCTGGTCAGTCGTTGCGGTAGGCGCCAACCATTTCAGCGTCGTGAGGCCGTCGTGCAGGGCGACACCCACGGCCCCGGCGATGTGGTCGTAGCAGGTCCGCGCGGCGCGCAGCCGACTCGGCGTGTTGGGGACGAACGGCTCGCGTGGCTCTCCGGCGAGCACGGCCAGCGCTTCGAGCGCCGCCGCGACATGGCCACTGGCGAGGTTGTAGTAGCGGTGCTTGCCCTGGACGATCACGTGCACCAGGTCCCGTTCCTTCAGGCGGTTCAAATGCACGCTGGCCGTCGACGGGCTCACCTCGGCCACGATCGCCAGCTCCGTGCTGGTTCGGGCGCGACCGTCCATCAGGCAGTACAGCATCCGGGCGCGCGCCGGCTCTCCGATGGCCGCCGCAATCCTGGACGCGGCCACGTCGGCATGGTCGACATTCATAGTTTCATCATAAACGAAGTGTTGATGTCCGGCGACAGGCACACTGCAGGTCTATGAGCTCGACCACAGATCGCGAACGCATCGGACGCCGCGACGCGCTGGCGCTCCTCGGCGCCTCGACCGCCGCGCTGACACTCGGCCCCGGCGCGATGATGACCGGGCCGAACCTTGGGAGCACCTCCATGAGAGTGACCTGCATGATTCGCTACGAGATCGATCCCTTCCAGCGAGACGCGTTTCGGGAGTACGCAGAGAACTGGGGACGCCTCATCCCGCGGTGTGGCGGCCATCTCGTCGGGTATTTCCTGCCGCACGAAGGCACGAACGACATCGGCTGGGGGTTGATCGCGTTCGACAGCCTCGCGTCGTACGAGGCCTACCGCCACAAGTTGAAGGCCGATCCGGAGGCGCGACAGAACTTCGCCTTTGCGCAGGCCAAACGCTTCATCCTGCGCGAGGAGCGGACCTTCGTGGAAATCGTCGAAGGGACCTTCAGTGTGCCCAAGGCAGGCTGAGTGCATTGCAAGACTCGCGTGGGTGCATCCGCAATACTCGCGTGGGGTCCGCCTTTAGGCGGACCTCAGGGCCGGCTGAAGCCGGCCCCCACGAGTTGAGGCACGCTCCAAGCGCTAACCCAACCGTTACAGAAAAGACGCTCGCGTTGAACCGAACAATAGAGGGAGGATCTCAGTAGCAAGCTGATCGGAGAACACGATGAAGATCCTCAAGCCGCTGCTCTGCCTCATGCTGGCGTGCCTGCCGGCTGCGATCGGAGCCCAGACTCAGCCCGCGCTCGCGTTCAAGGAGTTGCCCGAGGACACCAAGCTGACCACCGCGTCCAGCGCCACGTTCACCGTGGCCAAAGGGTGGCACGTCGCGCGGACGGACGACCTCATCGTGATCCAGGAGCCACAGCGCGAGCTCGAGGCGGCCTTCGTCGAGGTGACGGCGCCGACTCCCGAAGAAGCGGTGACACAAGCGTGGAAGCGCTGGAAGCCCGAGTTCGCACGCACCGTGCGCATGACGGCCAAGCCACCGCCCACGCAAGGGTGGGATGAAATCGCGCAGATCGCCTACGAGACCGGCGCGGAAGAGCGCCGGGTCGTCGCCGCGTCGGCGCGCCGCAAGGGCCAGACCTACTACGTGACGCTGATCGACGGCGCCCTCGCCGCCGCCGAACGTCGCGGAGCCCAGCTCAACATCGCGATCGGCAGTCTCGAGATGGCGGCGCGCACCGAAGAAAATCTGGCCGGACGCCGCGCCCACCCCCTCGACGCGGCACGCGCCGAGAGGTTCCTCGCCTTCGCCGAGGAAGCGCGCAAGCAGACCAACGTGCCGGGCGTCGCGCTGGCCGTCGTCCAGGACGGCAAGATCGTGCTGGAGAAAGGCCTCGGCGTGCGCGAGCGCGGCAAGAGCGAACCGGTGACGCCGTCGACGTTGTTCATGATCGGCTCAATGACCAAGCCGCTCACGTCGTTGATGATGGCCCGGCTGGTGGACCGCAACACGTTCACGTGGGACACACCGGTCACCAAGCTCCTGCCATCGTTCGCGCTCGGCGATCCCGATGCGACCAGTCGCGTGACGATGGCGAACACCGTGTGCGCCTGCACCGGCCTGCCCCGCTGGGACATGGAGTTCATCTTCGAATGGAAAGGCGCGACGCCGATGTCGCGGATTGAGCTCCTCCGCGCGATGAAGCCGACGACGAGCTTCGGCGAGACGTTCCAGTACAGCAATCTCATGGTGGCATCGGGCGGATACGTCGCGGCCACGACGGCGACGAAGTCGAAGGACCTCCGCCGCGCGTATGTGGACGCGATGACCACTGAGGTTCTCACCCCGCTCGGCATGACCGCCACCGCGCTGGATCTCGACGTCGCCCAGAAGCGCGAGCACGCGCGGCCGCACGGGCGCACGTTGGCGTTCGATACGCAGCCGATCGCGACCGAGATCGAGCGCGGCGTCGACTCGGTCATGCCCGCGGGCGGCGCCTGGTCCAACGTCCGCGACCTCTCGCGCTGGCTGTTGCTGGAGCTCGGCTCAGGCACGCTGGACGGCAAGCGCCTGATTACCGAGGCCAATCTCCTCGAGCGACGGAAGCCGCAAGTCAAGATCAGCGCCAAGCAGTCGTACGGCCTGGCCCTGTTCAAGGACGAATCGCGTGGCATCAACGCCTTCGGACACGGCGGCAACACGTTCGGGTTCACCGCTGACGCGACCTTCTACCCCGAGCAGGGCGTCGGATTGATCGTGCTGACCAACGCGTCGGCGGCCAACGCGTATACCGGCGCGGTTCGCCGCAAGCTGGTAGAGTTGCTCTTCGACGCGAACGAAGAGGCCGAGCAGGGACTGGCGTTCGGCATCAAGCAGCTCGGCGAGGTGATCAAGAAGCAGATGTCCGAAATCTCATTGAAACCGGATTCCGCCTGGGTCGAGCCTCAGGTGGGCACTTGGACCAATCCGCGGTTGGGGACGATCGCGATCCGCCGCGAGGGCGACGGATTCGTCTTCGATGCCGGCGAATGGAGCGCGCCCATCGGGGAGCACAAGGACCAGTCCGGTGTACGACGCCTCATCCTGACCGGGCCGCCGTTCGTGGGCTTCGCGTTCTGGCCGCAGACCAACGACGGCAAGCCTGGGCTGCTCTTCGAAACCGCGCAACAGAAGTACCTGTTCGAGCGGCCTGCCGGCACGGCGCGATGAGGCAGCGATCGCTCATCGTGACTGCAGCCGTACGGATGGCATGCGCGGTCGTGGCGGCGCTTTCCGTGGTCTCGGCTCGGGCCGCGCAGGAGCCGGCGGAGTGCTTCGTCTTCTCCCGCCTCGGCGATTCGAAGCCCTTCGTCTCCAACGCAGGGGAATGCGATCGCAAGACGGCGCCTGCGTCGACCTTCAAGATTCCGCACGCCCTGATCGCGTTGCAGACCGGCGCCATCACGGGGGACACCGTCTTCCCGTGGGATGGCAAGGCCAACGACTTCGCGGCGTGGCGGCGTCATCATACGGTCGATTCGGCGATCAAGTGGTCCGTGCTTCCGTTCTTTCAGCGGACCGCGGGCTTGATCGGCCCCGACCGCATGCGCAGCGAGCTGTCGTCTCTGGGATACGCCGCCGACACCTTCGAGCGTGACGTCTCGGCGTTCTGGATCAACGGCGACCTCGTGGTCTCGCCGCTGGAACAGCTCGCGTTTCTTCAGCGGTTCATGGCAGGCACGTTGCCGGTGGAGCCTCGTCATGTCTCGGCCGTCAAGGCCGCGCTTCGCATGCCGCCAGGGCAGGTGGTCAACGCCGCCGGCGCGCAACCGTTCACCCTGACGTGGCCGAGTCCGGCGGTCTACGCGAAGACCGGCAACACCAGCGTGGATGGCGAACGCGTCAGTTGGTTGGTCGGATCTCTACAGTCGGACGGGGGCGACTACGTGTTTGTCGCGCGGGTGCGGTCCAGTGCCGCGCTCGAGCGCACCGCCGGGATCGCGCTCGCCGAACGAGCGCTCAATGCCCAGAAGCGCCGGTAGAATGGGCTGACCCGGACATTGACGAGAGGGGACGAGCATGAGGCGGACCTTCATCGCGGCCTTGGCGCTCTTGGGCGTTGCGTGTGGATCCGATCGCGACACGCCGACCACACCGACGTCCACGGTGGCATCCGTGCGCTTCGAGTTCCGCGGTCCGACCGCGCGGCGAACCGATCTTCCGGCGTCCGCGGCGGCGTGCGTGCAAGGGGTCGGGGCGACGCACATTCACCCGAGCTGGCGATCGTTTGGCACCATCGCGCTCGATCCCGTGCCACCCGATCGCTATCGAATCACGCTCAACGACGTCCCGATCAACACGAGCGTCAGCTTCCGCATCAACGATCAGAACTGGTGCGATACCAACGAGACTGGCGCGGTGCTGCGCAGCGTGTTCGCCAACGACGTCGAGCTGGCCCAGAACACGCTGACGCCGGGTTCGGGGCAGGAACCGGGTTACGCGTTCATGGTGGACGCCGCCGGACGCGTTCGGCAATAACGTCGCGACGAAAAGGGTGAAGACACGGACGCTCGACGAGCTGCTTGCGAACTACTCGCGCGACGTCCAGCTGCTCGCGCGCGGGACGCGGGCTTTCGTGCTCGAGCTCTTGCCCGGCGTGGAGGAACATGTCGACGGCTCAGGGCCATACGTCGGATACGGCTACGGCGCGGGCTACAAAGATCAGATTTGCACGATCATCATCAGCAAGGCCGGCGTCAAGCTCGGGTTGGTTGGCGGCGCCGCGCTTCCCGATCCGCGCGGACTGCTCGAAGGCAGCGGCAAGGTGCATCGGCACATCGTGATCAAGACCGTCGACGATCTCCGGAAGCCGGGCGTGAGACCGCTCCTGCGAGCCGCGACCGCCGCGTGGCGCAAGCGCAAATCAGACTGAGAACGTCACGCACCCATCGGACGGCTCGGTGAGCACGACGTCGTAGCTGTCGATCATCGGCATCAAGATGCTCTCGAGCTCCTGTTTCCAGAGCTCGCCGTCGTAGAACGCGGCCTTCATGCGGTCGCGCTCGCCCATCGACGGGAACGCCCGCAGGAAGACGAACGTGTCGGGATGCTCCACGTCCAGCAACGGGCCGAAGATCTGCATCCCGATCGCGTGGTGCGCGGGGATCGATCGCGTCAGGAAGGTGCGGATGAACTCGTCGCGACGCCCCGACTTGATCCGATAGGTGCGGACCTCCACGATCATCTTGACGCCTTTGGACTCGGTGGTTATCTCACGGTTTCGCTTGAATGCAGGCGCCATCGGCGCGAGTTCAGATCGAGAGCCATACGATGGTACGCGAACCGAGGAACTACACTACTGCGCCAATGAGCCCGTCAGCGAATTGAGGGGTTAGAGGTGGTTCGCTCGACCGGCTCCATCCGCAGCACTGGTGTGGGCTTGCCATCACGATCGTCGGTGACGAGATAGATGTAGCCGTCCGGCGACTGGCGCACGTCGCGCACGCGTCCCATCCGCTGCGCCAGCGTTTCCTGATTCACGACGCGCCGACCATCGAGCGTGAGGCGCGCGAGCTGCTCGCCCACCATGCCACCCACGAACAGGTTGCCGCGCCACTGCGGGAAGCGGTCGCCGGTGTAGAACATCCCGCCCGAGATGCCGATCGACGGCACCCAGATGTTCACTGGCTGCTCCATCCCCTCGCGCTGCGTGCCGGCATGAATGGCGAGGCCGGTGCGGTAGTTGACACCGAAGCCCACCACCGGCCAGCCGTAGTTCTTGCCCGGCTGAAGGAGGTTCAACTCATCACCACCTTGGGGCCCGTGCTCGTCGGTCCAGACGTCGCCGGTCTCCGGGTGAATCGCCAGGCCCTGCACGTTGCGATGACCGTAGGTCCAAGTTTCGGGGCGAGCGCCGGCGCGGGTGGCGAACGGATTGTCCTTCGGCACCCGGCCATCGTCGTGCAGCCGGACGGTCTTGCCGTGGTGGTTCGACAGATCCTGCGCTGGATGCGCCTCCAGGTTGCCTTCCGGCGTCACCTGTCGGTCGCCCAGGGTCAGGAACAGATATCCCTCCTTGTCGAAGGCGATCTTCCCGCCATAGTGCCCGCGCCCATCGGACACGGATTCGAAGAGTTGCTCGACGTTGGTCAAGCGATCGTTCTCGAAGCGACCGCGAATCAGCGCGGTCGTCGACTTCTGGTCGCCAGGCAGCGGCTTGGAGTACGTCAGGTACAGAAGCCGATTCGACGCGAAGCTCGGATGCGGCATCACTTCGAGCAGCCCACCCTGCGACGAATGAAACACCTTCGGCACGCCGTCCACCGGCTGCGCCACGAGCTTGCCCTGGCGCAGGATGCGCAATCGTCCTGGCCGCTCGGTGATCAGGATGTCTCCGCCGGGCAGAAACGCGATCGACCACGGCTGCACCAGCGCGTCGACGACAGTGACGACCCGGTAATCGTGGTGGGTCGATCGGTAAACCGTATCGCCGGAGATCAGGACTCCGCCCGACACGACGAACGCGGCAACGAGTGCGCCAATCACGGTTCGCGCCATGGCAGATCTCCTCGGCAGCAGGCTAGTTCACGCGACCTTCAATGGTAATACGCACCTGGGAAATCATCGGTATCACATATTCGAGCAGCGAGTGTTCGACGTTCCACGTGGCGGTTTCATCGTCGTAGTCGTTCTGCTTCGTCAGCTTGTCAATGGTCTTGCCGTTCTTGTCGAGGAACTCGACCGTCAGCGTCAGCCGCCATTCGTCGTCTGACGGGTTGTCGACGGTCAATCGCGAACGCACGGTCGTCGACGCTTGCGAGTCGTTTCCACCGCGCACTTTTGCGCCGATGCCGCCTCCGGCGTAGCCTCGACCGAGATCGGAGAACTCCAGAGTCGTGATCTTCACTGGACCAACCGTCGCGTCGAGCTTCACCGTCTTCGGCGTCGAGAATTCCACCGTCCGCTGGAACCGCGCCGTGCGCTCCTGCGCCATCGCAGGGATCAACATCGAGAGCGCCAACGCGCCACAAACCATCAATCTCATTGAAATCTCCACACGGCCCTTGTGGCAGGCCTAAAGGCCTGCGCTACGCGACGCGGCCCGAACCGTAGGTAGCGCACGCCCAACGCGACGCGGCGCCACCGTACGTAGCGCAGGCCTCCAGGCCCACCCGACGGCACGCAACCGTACGTAGCGCAGGCCTTCAGGCCTGCCCCACGTTATATCAAGCCCGAGTCATCGCGCAGTGACGATGCGGGAAAGACTGGCGATGGCGCGGGCTTCCAGTGCCTTGGCGCCCTGCCGGCACGCGACGTCGATCGCGGTTCGGACACACTGCTCCGCCTCGCCGTCGGAGTCGTCCGCCACGAGACTCAGCAATTCGCCCCGTGTCCGATGGAGCTCGGGCGCCCACCACTGCTCGCCCATTGTTCGCGCATCGTCGAACGCGCGACCGATCGCTCGGAGCCCCTCGTTCACGCGTCCGATCTGGCCGCACGCCTCGGCGAAGAGCGCGCGATAGTACGGGAGTCGGAGTCCGGCGATGGACTGCAACATCTCGAGATGGCGTCTCATGTCGGCCACTGCGCCGTCGCCGGCGCCTTGCATGACGAGACTCCAACCCCGCAACACGCGAGCCCATGCGAGATAGTACGGAAACCCGTGCTCAGCCGCGTGCTCGATGGTGGTGGCGCAGAGCCGATCCAGCTCGTTGAAGTCGCGCCGAAACTGACTGAGCATCGCCGCGTACGCCAACGTGACCGTCTGAGTGAACGCGTGATCGGTGGCCTCGGCTTCGGCCAGGACGTCAGCAGCGACGGCCCGTGCCTGCTCGGCGTCTCCCTCGTACCACATCAGATGCGTGGTCCAGATGCGGCCAAAGATCGCGAGGTCCATGCCGAACGTAGCGATGGTGGATCGATTCGGGCCGAGGCCTGAGAGCGCCCCTGCCAGATCGAAGTGTCGACGAGCCGTACGCGCTCGCGCCAGCATCAGCGCTGTCCCGCCGAGCTCCACGTGCGCAGCCATCCGAAACAGGTTGTTCCGACCCTTCTTCGCCAGTGCGAGCATGTCGCGCGAGAGCGCGCGCGTCTTCAGGAGATCCCCTCGTACGATGTTCACGGCGATGAGCCCCCACGTCGACTGGAGCAGGCGTGGCTCGTCCGCCAATGCGACGCCAAGCGTTCGCGCGCGCGCAAAGCACTGTTCGACCTCCCGGTCGCTCCACCCGCGCGTAGTCTCCAAGACATGGGCCCGGAGCAGAGACAGCGTCGCTTCCCGCTGGAGGCGATCTCGCCCTTCAGGAAGGTAAGCAGTCATCTCCAGCCCGTGCGCCAGATGACGATGCGCTTCGGCATAGGCGGATCGCGAAAGCGCGTTCAGCGCGGACTGCTCGAGGTACGACACTGCCTTGCCGGCATCGCGGCCCTGCTCGAAGTGCACCCCCAGCTCGCTGGCAATCGAGGCGCCTCGCTGGCCGTACGCGGCTTCGAGACGGTTGCCAATCAGCAGATGGAGCCGCGCCCGCCGTTCGGGCGAGATCCGCGTGTAGGCTGCCTCGTGAAACAACGCGTGGCGAAACTTGTAGCGCGCTGCCAGTGTTCCGTCGGGCCATGTCGCGACACCGTCCGACACGAGCAGGCGATGCGCTCGCGTCAAGACCGCACACCGCGCCTCGATCCGTTCTTCTGCCATGGCCGTCGCCGCTTCGACCGCGGCGACGGAGAACGAATCGCCGGCGACGCTGCCGGCTTCGAGGATGCGCTGGTCCTGATCCGACAACAGCTCGAATCGATGCTCGATGAACTGCGACACGTGCACCGGCATCGTGTGCGCCATCTCGGCGAGATCGACGTCCGTCTGCCCCGCGCGGGGCGCGCGCATCTGCTCGACGATCTCATCGATGATGCCGGCGAGAAACAGCGGGTGGCCGCCCGTACGCCGATGCAGGACGTCGACCAGCGGCTCGAGCTCCACCGTCGGGTGAGGCTCGCGTCGAACGAACTCGCGGACGGCATCTCTGGACAGACCGTCGAGCACCACCTCGCCGCTCTGCGGGTGATGTCGCAACTCGGCAAGCACGTTGCGGAGAGGCGTCGGCTCCATCAAGGCTTCGACCGGACGGTAGGTCGCCACGATGAGCAGTCGCGCGGCTTCGCGGCGACGCGCGACGGAGGCCAGCCACGCAAGGGTGGCGCTATCGCTCCAGTGCAGGTCCTCGATGATCAGCACCAAGGGCCTCTTCATGGTGAGCGCCTCGACGGCCAGCGTGAGCTCGCGCAGCATGCGCTCGGGCCGCACCCCCGCGGATGTCTCTACTCCCTGCATCGCCAGACGCGGCAGATGGCCAAGCCAGCTCGGAGCGTGACGTTGAAACGTCTGGGCAAGAGGCACATCACGCTCGTGTCCGAGACGTTCGAGCGCCTCCAGGATCGGCAGGTACGCTTCACCGGCGCCGTACTGCTCGATGCACTGTCCTCGACCGACCCACACGACCGCGGTCGCGACGACGTCCGCAACGAAGCCCTCCACGAGGGACGTCTTGCCGATGCCCGCTTCGCCGGCGACGAACCCGACGCGTCGCCGACTTTGGAGGGCGGCATCAAACCATCCGCGCAGCTGACCCATCTCCGCATCACGGCCGACGAGGCCGCCGCGTTCGCGTGCGCTCGTTGAGATGGCGCTGTCGATGGCCTCGACTACGGGCGCGATGAACCGATAGCCGCGCCCGTAAACCGTTTGAATGAAACGTGGGGCGCGACTGCTGTCGCCCAGAGCGCGGCGAAGCTCGCGCACCGCCGTCGTCAGCACCGCTTCGCTGACCGCGGTGTCAGGCCACACCGACGCCAGCAGATCGTCCTTCGTCACCAGCCGGTTGGCGTGGCCAACGAGGTGTGCAAGGACGCCGAAGCCCTTCTGTCCGAGCGGGATGGCCACATCGCCCTGCCACAGCCGCTCGTCGAGCAGATCGAGGCGGAACGGCTCGAACCTCACGCAACTCGCCTTCCCCATCGTCTCCTGCGATTTCAGCGCATCCTCAGAATCGCCTCAGGATCTTACCGTGCCCTTGGCAAGACGATCGGCCGCGGAGAAACGCAGATGATGCTATCTAGCCGGGTTCGAGGATCGCACCTTGGGTTGATTGCCGCGTCGGTCATGCTGCTCGGGAGCGCCACGCCGGCGGTTGAGCTGCACGATCTCGCCAGGCCCGCGGTCATCGTGGACTGGAACCAAACCGCCTATGACATTGCCTTTGCCGAAGACCAGTTCCTGACCTTCAAGGGGCAGCGGGCGCTAGCCATGATGCACGTGGCCATGCACGACGCACTGAACGCCATCGTTCCGGTATACGAGCGCTACACCTACACTGGTGCGCGAGCGATCGCCCACCCTGTGGCCGCAGCAGCGCAAGCGGCGCATGACGTGCTCGTGGCGCAGTATCCCGATCAGCAATCGAGGTTAGCCGCCGAGCTTGCGGTGTGGCTCGGTCAAGTGCCGGCCGGTGTGCTGCGAGATAGAGGGGTCGAGCTGGGGCACGCCGCTGCAACGGCGATGCTCGCGGCTCGCGTTGATGACGGCTGGGACTTTCCGGGCACGTATCGATTTCGCAGCGGTGCCGGCGAGTATCAGACCACGCCGCCGTGGGACGGCTTCGTCGTGCAACCGGGATTTCGTCTCGCGAGACCGTTCGTGCTTGCCGCTCCGGGCCAGTTCCGTCCGCCTCCACCACCCCCACTGAAGAGTGCGGCCTACGCACAGGCGTTCAATGAGATCAAGGAGGTCGGCGCGATCGACAGCACCCGTCGCACCGACGATCAAGCCGCCTACGCCGTTTGGTGGATGGAATTCGCGGAGGGCTCGGTCAACCGGTTGGCGCGACGGCTGGTCGCCGATCGCGGTATGCATCTCTGGAAGGCCGCCCGCCTGTTCGCGCATCTAGGGATCGTGCTCTTCGATGGCTACATCGCGGTCTGGGACGCCAAGTACACGTACAACCACTGGCGCCCATACACGGCAATTCGAGCGGCTGATGTTGATGGCCATCGGCACACCGCCGCCGATCCCAATTGGGAACCGCTCCGGCCAACGCCGCCACACCCCGAGTACGTCTCCGCTCACGCCGCGGGTTGCGCCGCGTCCTTCGGCGTCCTGGAGCACGCGTTTGGCGACGAACTGTCCTTCACGATGGAGACGACGACCGCGCCGCCAGGAATGGCGACGCGCGCCTTCGACAACTTCGATGCAGCCGCGCGGGAGTGTGCGGACTCACGCGTCCGTCTGGGCTGGCACTTCCGCTATGCGACCGACGCCGGCCGCGCGCTCGGCCGGCACATCGCAAGGCACACCGTCAGGCATTCGCTGCGTCTTCCGATCTTCGAAGGGCATCCGGACGACGGCGCGCGATGATCCGATCAGTCGTCGCGGGATGGCGCTCCGCGCCTTCTGCGATTGAGGCGGGGACGGCTGACCTTGCCGCCGGATCCGGCGGTCACGAACGACTGGACGAGCGTGCCCAACACGCCGAGCGCCAGCCAGGCCCACGGCAGCCACCACACGCCGGGGGCGGGATTCGTCGGATACGCCACCCAGACATCGCCCGCGACGGCGGCATCGAGCGGACGACGATCGCCCATGACCGCGAGCGCGCCGACAATGAGCGTCCACGCGCCGCCGAAGGCCGTGCCGAGAATGATCACGTAGCGCTGCAGCCACGTCGCCAGCAGCGCGCCAGCCACGGAGAAGAGAATCACGACGAACGGATGCGGGTCGCCTTCGATGCGCGTCCACACCAGGTTCGCGATCAGCGCACCGAGACCCGCGCCGATCAACGCCACGCCGACGAAGTACGCCGCCAGCAGGATGATGGATCCGATCGCGCCGCCGACGAGCGCGGCGACCACCATCCACAGCGTGTCCCGCGCGCCGAACACCGAGCTCGCGGCGAGCGCGCCGAGGATGAAACCGAAGATGCCGAGGACGGTCTTGAACGATCGATAGCCGAAGAAACAGGCGACGAACCCGCCGATGATGAGCAGCGCAGCAGCTGGCAGTTGATAGACGGCGGGCAGCATGGCGGAGATTAGGAGACCTCGCGACGTCCTTCCATCGCCTTCCCCATCGTCAACTCGTCCGCGTATTCGAGGTCGCTGCCGACCGGAATGCCGGTCGCGATGCGGGTCACGCGCAGACCGAGCGGCTTCAACAGCCGGGCGAGGTAAATCGCCGTCGCCTCGCCCTCCACGGTCGGATTGGTGGCGAGAATGATCTCGGTCACGCCTTCACGCTCGAGCCGCGCAAGCAGCTCTTTGATCTTGAGATCGTCGGGACCGACACCCTGCAACGGCGAGATGGCGCCCATCAGCACGTGATACGTGCCCTTGAAGCCGCCCGATCGCTCGACCACCTGGACGTTCTGCGGCTCCTCGACGACGCAGATCACGTGGCGGTCGCGCCCCGAATCCGAGCAGAACATGCAGGGATCGACGTCCGTGATGTTGGTGCACACGGAGCAGTAGGTGACCCGATCCTTGACCTCGCGGATCGCCTCGCACAACCGCTCGGCGTCCTCGCGCGGCGTCTTCAGCACGTGAAACGCGAGCCGCTGTGCGCTCTTGGCGCCGATGCCGGGCAGCTTGCGGAAGTGATCGACGAGGTTCTGCAGGGAAAGCGGCAGCGACACTAGCGAAGCTCCGCCTCGAACCGCCGAGAAAGGGCAGGCTTCACGACAGCCCGGGCAGGTTCAGTCCGCCCATCAGCCCACCGACTTGACGCTTGAGCTCGTCGTCGACCTTGCGATGTGCATCGTTGACGGCAGCGACGATGAGATCCTGAAGCATCTCGACATCGTCCTTCGACACGACCTCGGGATCGATGGTCACACGCTGCAGGTGCTTGTAGCCGTTGACCGCGACCGTGACCATGCCGCCACCGGCCGTGGCCTCGATGGTGAGATCGGCCATCTGCTTCTGCAGCTTGGCCTGCATCTCCTGCGCCTGCTTCATCATCTCTAGGGGGTTCATCGTCCTCTCACATCTCTTCAATCCGGGTCTTCTCGACCGGGAAGATCTCGAAGAGCGCCTGCACAGTGGGATCGGCCATGGCTTCTCGACGTAAGGCGTCTTCGGAGGAGGGCGCGCCCCTCGACTCCTGCGCGGGCGCAGGGCTCGCGGCTGGGGCATCGTGGACCGCGATCGTCACTGGCACGCGCCGTCCCATGACACGCTCCGCGGTCCCCTCGAGCCAACCGCGCTCATCTTCGCACTTCTGACGTGGGACTTTCTGATTCGGTTGAAACGTGAAGACGATGCCCGTTGGCGCGACGTCGATGCGAAACGCCTGCGCGACGACCATATTGTAGATGGTTGGCCGGCTCGACTTCAGTTCCGCCAGGAACGCATCCTTGGAAGGCGTCTCAAGACTTGTGGCGGCCGGCTTTTCAATATTCGTGGCGGCCGGCTTCGGCGCCGGCGGCTTTTCAACATTCGTGGGGGCCGGCTTCCCGCCTTCGCTCAGCTTCGGC